>WJMS01000068.1 GCA_014727815.1 candidate division GN15 bacterium | reverse complement strand
TTCGGTGACCGCAGCACTATCGCCGGCGGCGAAGACAACACTACCCACGGTTCCTTCAGCAGTATCGGTGGCGGCTGGTTCAATTTCGTGCATTCACCCTACAACGTGATCGCCGGCGGCAGCCAAAACGAAACGCGTGGCGAGAATGCGACCATCGCCGGCGGCTACGACGGTACCGTCGAGGGTCCCTGGTGCGGTATCTCGGCCGGCTGGGGTAATCAGGCCGGAATGAATGAGTTCAACGACACCGCCAACTACATCGGTGGCGGCTATAGCAATCTCATCACCGGCAAATACAGTACCATCGGCGGCGGCCGCGACAACAGTATCGAAATCGACTACGACTTCATTGGCGGCGGTGAGGCTAATCTCGTGGCCGGTCCACACTCATCGGTACTCGGCGGCCTGGCTAACGTCATCATGAGTGACTTCGCCGCCATCCCGGGCGGCAGCGGCAACAACCTCATGCCGGGCAGCGGCTATTCGATGGTCTTTGGGCAAAACGTCATGATCGGCCAGCCATTTACCGTGAGCTTTTTCAACGATGCGTTCAGCGGCTTTTTCGGGGTCAACCGCGATGCCTCTACGGGCGGGGTGATGTTCCCGATTCATGTCGGCACCAATCCCACCAACGGTAACGGCGCCTATCTCACCCCCGGCGGAGTCTGGACCAACGCTTCCAGTCGGACATTCAAAGAGAATTTCACCGACCTCGA
Source organism: candidate division GN15 bacterium (assembly GCA_014727815.1). GTDB lineage: Bacteria > Zixibacteria > MSB-5A5 > GN15 > FEB-12 > WJMS01. The sequence goes on along the minus strand of WJMS01000068.1, from coordinate 7,569 downwards.
TCGCCGCGCGCTGTTCAAAGCCATAGCTTCGCTCGACATCACGTCATGGAATTACAAAGGCTCGGCCGAACGGCATATCGGTCCGGTTGCCGAAGATTTCGTAGGTCTCTTCGATGTCGGCGCAACCACCGACAGCGGTGAACGCGAGAACACGCATCTGGCGGTCGGCGATGTCGCCGGGGTGGCTCTGGCCGGCGTCAAGGAGCTGCTCACCGAGATCGATGATCTCAAACTACAAAACGCCGAACTGAAGAAACGCCTCGAGCAACTGGAAGCGGCCCTGTCAGCACAGGTCGGTAACTGATTGCAGGGAGAACTTGGTTATGAAAAGATTTTCGTACACAACAGGTTTCGCCCTGATCACGGTCTTGCTGCTGATACTGACCATCCCCGCCGTTGCGAACGAGACAACCAAGGCGCGCGCAGGTGAGCGGATCGATTGGCAGGTCGTCGCCGGAGGCGGTGGCTCGGCAACCTCGACCGGGTTCATGCACACCGGCACAATTGGTCAGACCGCAACCGGGACATCGCAGTCATCGGCACACACCTTCTACGCCGGCTTCTGGCAGCAGTTTGGTGTGACCGATTATTGTTGTGTTGGAAACACGGGCAACGTCAATGATGACCCGGCCGGCAATGTTGACTTGCCCGACGTCATCTATCTGGTCAATGCGCTGTTCCTCGGTGGTCCGCCGCCGCCCTGTCCGGCCGCGGCCAACATCAACGGTGACAGCGGTTGCAATATTGATCTGCCCGATGTGATCTACCTGGTTAACGCCCTCTTCCTCGGCGGGCCGGCCCCGGCGGCCTGCCTGCCCGCGTGCGAGTAAGCACTGGCGGCAGATGTGCCGCGGCTTAACGATTGAAGCCGGAGCCGTCCCCCCTGGGGCGGTTCCGGTAGCCTGCGTAATAATCCGACTCAAGTGGCTGGTTTCATGGCCGTGCGCCTACCGACTGCCGAGGCCACGCAAGAGAAGCGGGGGACAGGCGAAAAGGCACTGACGTTGATCTAATGCCTATCCCGACGTAACTTGACCATGCGCTCGCCTGGTCTGCGACCATCCTTCAATGGACCTCACTGTATTGTCGGTCCGACCAGCATCGTGCACTCACCGTCGAGATTGCTGGCGGAGCGTCGATAGAACCTGCGATATCCCCCCCACCGAGCAAAACCGCTTGAAATCGATACGAAACGAATGCGGCCTCGTATCAAGACCGGCCAGGTAGTTGACTGCGAGCGCCGCAGACAGGCAGGCGGAGCAGTTGGGTACGTAGGAAATAGTCGGCGTAAAGGTGCCCGGGCGGTCATGCGCGCTATCCAGGGCGAGCGCTTCGTCCTCACTCAACCCGTATATATCCTTGGCCCCCCGTGCCCGGCGAAGCATGTTTCGCACTCTGTTCAGAGGACCGTCCGAGCCGCCCGGCTGATCGTGCGCCTCCACCCATACGGCACAGCCCAGACCGGGGGCGCCACCGAATATGAGCCGGACGCCCAGTCGACGGGCGGCCTGGTTGAAAAAGATGTGGCTTGAAGGTGAGTCCGTACAGACCATCGCCAGATCCGCCCCCACCAGCATCTCCTCGCAGTTGCCCGGCGTGACAGACTCAAAGAGCGACTTTTCGATTTTGATGTGCGGGTTTATCTTGCGCAAGCGCTCGGCGGCAACTTCCACTTTCGGCCGGCCGACAGTGTCGACGGTCGCAAAGACCTGTCGGTTGAGGTTGGAAGCTTCATAGCAGTCGCGATCAAGCAGGCGGAACTTGCGGATACCCGCCCTGGCAAGCATCTCGAGCGCCAAAGCTCCGCCTCCACCGAGTCCGGCGTGCGCCACTACCGCGTTCATCAACCGCTCGATACCTGCTTCGCCGACCAACGGATACTGGCGAGACAGCATCGCCTCGGCAAACGCATGCTCTGACAACTGGTCGAGATTCGAAATTGTCCCTGTGCCCACCCTGACTCGACTTCCCCAAGCCTCTGGATACTACACCCTTTACGGACAATATATTTATGGAGTTATAGGTCGTCAATTCTATTTTACACCTCAATGGGCCGCTTTCGGTTTGCAAAGCCGCCCTACAACTCCTTCATCTTCCGCCACAACGTCGTCGGGCTGATCCCCAGCATCGCCGCCGCGCGCTTACGGTTGCCGCCGGTCAACTCCAGCACCCGCTCAATATGGGCCAGCTCCACCTGCTGCAGACTGGGCACACTCGATCCGCTCATCTGACGGTGCAGATGTGATTGATGGACAACCTGGGCCGGCAGATGCTCCGGCAAGATAACCCCGCCGGCGCTGACCACCGCCGCCCGCTCCAGGGCATTGTCGAGCTCACGAATATTGCCCGGCCACGGATACGAGGTCAAATGCTCGGCACACGACCCGTCGAGCCGGAGCGAGTCCAGCCCCAGCCTCGCCTTGATTCGTTCCACCAGGTGTCGGGCCAGCGGCAGGATATCTTCGGGCCGCTGCCGCAATGACGGCAAGGCAACCTCGACCACACGCAGCCGATACAGCAGATCCTCCCGAAACCGCTCTTCGGCTACCGCCGCAGCGAGATCCTTGTTCGTTGCGGCAATGATCCGCACATCCACCTTGCGCGGCCGGTTTTCACCGACCCGGACAATCTCCTTCTCCTGAAGGACCCGGAGGATCTTCAACTGCATCGCCGGACTGATATCCCCGATCTCATCGAGGAAAACCGTCCCCCCGGCCGCCTCCTCGACCAGCCCGACCCGGTCGCGCACCGCCCCGGTAAAACTGCCGGCCCGATGCCCGAACAGCTCGCTGTCCAGCAGGCTCTCCGGCAGCGCCCCGCAGTTGACCGCAACAAACGGCCCCCCCGACCGCTTCGACATCTCATGGATGTATCGCGCCAGCACCTCCTTGCCGGTCCCGGTTTCACCGGTGACGATTACCGAGGTGTCAAACTGTGCCACCCGGCCGGCCAGGTCGAGCACCTCCTGCATCGCCTTGCTCCGTCCCTCGACCAGGTACGGCACCGACTTGTGATGCAACTGCTCCAACGTGCGCTGGTGCGCCTTCAACTCGCGTGACTTTTCCCGGAGTTGCCGGGTCAGCTTCTTCACCCGGCCCTCGATATCATCGGCCTCGAAATATGTCAGGTACGGCGCAATCTCATCGCCCCACGAATCGAGATCCCGGCCGACCGCCCGACAGTACGTCGCCTGCTTGCCCTGGCAATCGGCCTCCATAAAATAGATGCTCTGGCCGAGACAGTACGAGGTCAACCCGCTGAGATAGCCGGTCAGCTTCCAGCAGATCTGCTCGTCACCCGGGTCGGCCTCCATCAGATGTTCCTCGACCTCCACCGAGTCATGCCAGTTGACGTCCATGTAGAACCGGAACGGTTCGGCCTCGATTGTCAGCTCGTTGATTGAACTGCGCACCACCCCCTCGAGCGCATGCAGCCGCAGTCCGGCCCGAATCCACTCCTCCCGGTTGGGCCACTTGTACGACCGCTGCAGTGCGGCGGCATCGGCCTGCCCCCAGAAAAATCCGAACCGGGTGAACAGCCGGCGCGCCTGCTCCCAGCCGAGCATGTTCAGGATGTCGAACCGAAACTGGCTGAAAGCGTGAATCGAGTGCAGAACGAGCCGACGGCCTCTTAGTTTGATTTCTCCCGGTTCAAGGGAGATCAGGTCGGAAAACTGGAGATCCTTTGCCTTCACTAATGAAATATCCTTTCAAAATGAAATGATCTTATTCATTATGGGATAAAGCTCGATCGATTGTCAAGGATGATTTCAGATCGACAGCGAGTCAACCGGAGCAACGGAATCGTAGCGGTGAGGCAGGCAAACAGCCCAAGCGCGGCGAGGGCGAAAACGAAGCCCCCGGCCCGAAGTCGGGTCGGGGGCTCACATGTCTGGCTTTACGGTGCCCGAAAAGGCAATCGACCGGAAGCTACTTCCAGTTCCAGTCCGAACCGGCCTGACGGCATATCGGGCACTCGTCCTCATCGCAGAGCACGAGATCGTCATCGTGGAAATGCATCGAATGCATCACATCGTTTACTTTGCCATGGACCGCTGCAATCAGCTGAATACCGGCCGCGTTGAGACACCGGTACGCGGTCGGGCCGCATACCCCGGCCAGGACCAGGTCGGCGCCCTTTTCCATGATCAGGCCGGCCGCGATTGTCTCGACCTTAGGCCCGGCGGCATTCTCGATATGATTTTCGATCACCTCGACTCGATTCGTTTCGGTATCGTACAGGTGAAAGCACTTGGCGGTACAGAACCGTGAGTAGACTTCACTTTCCGGCTCGCGTGATTTGGCGGCGACAGCAACAACCATGACTGACTCCTCGGGTTTTAGAACAAGCTCTGGTAGCCGTATTGTCTTGTCGCACAGTAATGCAACCACGATGCCAGAACGGTCGCGCCATCACCCGCATTCCCCGATCGAATCGCATGCCACTGCCGCACATGCAGTTAAAATGGACACCCCGACCCACGGCCTTATCCGAGAGTCACCCGACCCCGTCACGATATTTCAAGATGAAACACTGACATTTCAAAAGGAGAGTCTACGATTGGAGTACGCCACCCGTCCCGGGTGGGTTGATATTTCGGGTGGGTTCATATCCCGGGTGGGTTCATGTCCCGGCTAGGTTCATGACTCGGGTGAGCTACCCCCGTCTTTGCGGCCAAATCGTGCCCCTTATTCGTAGGCAACGATTCTGTCCACCGTCAGCGCGAATGCCCCGGCTTTTTTGTCCGCTATGAGAAAACCGAGTTGTCTGATGTCGGCAGGATCTAATGGCTCGATGCCCGTCAATATTCTCCCGCGAAAGGTGGGCAGAAACGAGGTGAAAGGAAGTTCTATCTCGATCCACTCGTTTTTGATAGTCTGGAATTCGCGCTTAAAGGCGACACCATCCAGATTACGGTCTCTGCGCAGTCTGAATTGGTACAGGCGCCCATCCCCCATTACTCTAAGACGTATGCCGGCATACCCGCTGAGACCGAAATCTGTATCTCGGCTGCGGACCGACGCGAAACCGCCGTTGTTCTCCAGCGATATTGAGCCGGAGAAGAGCAGGCAACTGTCTTCCGTTGGCGACGCTTCTCCTTCGGACAATCCGCCCATCACATCGTCATTGACTATCAACCAACGCTTCACTTCCGACGTGTCGGCAAAATCGAATAACACGCGCGTCATGTCTTCTTCCTCGGAGACTTCAACTTCCCCCGGGTGGGATCTTACGGCAATAATCGTGATAGTGAGAACAATGCCGAGACAGATGGTCAAGGATCTCATCATGTCAGTCGAACATCATCACCCTGCCGGTGGTTCCATAGACTCTTCCCAGACAATGCAACAGCAATTCACATTGACGGGACTTTGCCAATCCCGAAACTGTGAGGTTTCAGCGTGCAGTGGCAAGGCCCGGGTGGCCCACCCTTGCCTGCCCGCCGGGGCGGGGGCGGGTTTCTTCCGCCGGGTTCGAGGACGGACCCGCCCTGCTGCGACTGAACCCACCGCAGAGCAGTGGGCTACCCGCTTACTTCACCAGCACCGCTTTGACGGATTTCGTCTGTGTTTCAGTCGAGGCTTTGATCAGGTAGACGCCAGAGGCGTAGTTTCTCCCATCCCACTGAAACAGCTTCGCGCCCTCCGGAAAGTCGCCTTCGAACAGCATCGCAGGGTACCATTGTCCGCAAAGGTGCCTTGAGGCATTCGCCACGCCGCTTCAACTGTTCCGTCAGGCCCGGCCAGGCCGCGCCGTGCCCTAATGGTCGAAATGGCTGTGGGGTACCCGTGCTTGACTGACTCGTAATCCTCATTGGTACGTAAGTCAAACCGAACTCCATGGCCTTCCGGTTGCTTGGGTACAGCTTCGTTCACGGCAAGCAGCGACTCGTCCAACGCGGTGGCGCGCAGCCTCTACCGCTTTTTGCCGGATCTCGAATCCGGCCAGAAGTTGCTCAATACCGGAATTCAGCCGAAGGTTTTCCAGTGATGGGAATCTCCCTGTAATCTTCTACACGAAAACCGGCGATTCTTTTCTGCATCTCAGCATCCTCATAAAGCTCGAAGCTGTGAATTTTACCAAAAGGGCTATGGCCACTTCTTTCCGGCGGCTGAATACTGTAGACCATTCTAGAAAAAACATACCGATATTGCTTTTCGGGGTCGTTCTCAATGCTCTTCTCTATCAGTGTTTTGGCTTGGTCGGGTGGAAGTTTCAAACCGAGCACTTTGATATTATCAATGCTGTGAATCACAACATTATCAGCTTCCTTGATTTCATAGAGCATTGATTGGCCTATAAAGATAGGAATCAGGACGTTAGAGTGAATGGGATGGTTCCATGACTTGTTAACAAAATCCCTCCAGCTGGAAAACTCATCAATCATAGCACTAAAAGGAAGGATTTGATTTTCGAAATCATACTCCTGAAGTACACATACGCCGTAATCGACAAAGAGCGTTCCATACTCCGGCATTGGAAACGACAGTACCGCATTATGTACTTTTTCATTGAATGCTTTCTCTGCAAATTCATCACCGCTGACACGGATACCTCTAATAACCAATTTCTGCTGCTTCACGTAATCTATCATTTCAGCGGCGAAATCCGGCAGTTTGCCCTTTTTTGCACTCTCTCGGCCCCTAAGAGAGCCATACATGATCGTTACTTCCTCATTGAACCTATCCCCGAAGTGATCCCTGATCATCATTAACAATAGTAAAGTGTTGCGTTGGGCGAACGGATTTGACTGCAGGTTGTCTTCCGGATTGTCACCCAGAGAGGGTATCCATTGTTTCAGGTAATACCCATACCGTTCGCGTAGAGGCATTTCTGTTATCTCCTCTTGATCAACGCGTACTGTCTTCACAGCTGAATTGTTGGACACCTCTTCGTTTCCAATCTTCTCCGATGCACTATTCCTGTTCGAGTTGCTTTTTTCGCCGCATCCAAGCAGAGCAATACTCAGCAACAGAATAGCAATCAGACTCGTACTCTTCATTGTTTTCAATCGTTAATCCTCCTCTTTTGAAGTTTGAATGTCAGGGCCGGGTCGCCAACAGCTGCTATGTACGTTGTCAAGTCTGCTCGGTTGTATCGGCCGTGAGTTCTAACCACCCCGGGTGCCCACCATTTATGGTGGGTTCCCGTTTCACAAACTCTGTCTCTCGGGGATTTCACACTCGTTCCTCCCCCGCCACCAGCGGATCTGATCTGTCGTCGCTGACCGCAATATAGCCAGCTCGGGCGATTATACAAGGACGGTAATTACCGACCCTTCATGCAGGCGCGTCCTGTCTCATATGACATTGGCCCGGGTGGCCCACCCTTGCCTGCCCGCCGGGGCGGGGGCGGGCTTATGAAAACCGGAGAAGTCTTTAATCGGGGACTGAATCTCCCCCCGGGCAAATCGGCTTCGCGACGCACGATCAGGTCAAAGCGGAGAGGCTGGGATTCGAACCCAGGGTACGCTCACACGTACAACGGTTTTCGAGACCGCCGCTTTCGACCACTCAGCCACCTCTCCGATCTGGTCTCCTCGCCGGGCCGGCCCAATTCGGCCAACCG
>WJMS01000067.1 GCA_014727815.1 candidate division GN15 bacterium | reverse complement strand
TCTGCCCGTCGTGCCAGTCCGAGCGGACGAAGAAGCTGCTGTCGATGTTTGCATCGTCGAGCGGCAACTCCGGAAGTTCGGCGCCGTCATGCGGCGGCAGCGGGTTCAGTTGAGCGCGCTGATGCCAGGCTCACGGTCGTGAGCATTGACTGTTAGAGAGATTATGATGCGCCGTCGGGTGAAAGCCCGGCGGCGTTTTCTTGTGGTGGTTGGTGCACGGGGACGTACACCAACCACGAAGAAGTTCATCCTAGCGCTGACGGGCTGCCGCAACGTCGTTGCGAAGCTGTTGTTTGAGGTCCTGTCGGTCGCTATGCCGGCTGATTTCGCCGATCAGTTTGTAGACGAGAAATCCACCCAGCGCAACCGCCGCATAGGCGCCGGAGCGTGCCAGGTCCGAGTTATCGGTCAGGCCGGCGATGGCGCCACCGGTGCATCCTGCGATACCGAGACCGTAGAGGTAGTAGCGGTGATCGTGATACTCGTGATCCTCGATCAACAACGAGTCGTACAGCCTGACATGGGCGCCGATTTGATCGAGTCGCCCCGCAATCGCGCCCGCAAGCGCCGCATCCGGCGCCGGCGGTTTGTCGGTCGCTACAAACGGCGCCGGCGCTCCGCCGACAGTGAAACCGCTGACGTTGGAGTCAGCTGTGGTTGGTATCCAGTAGTAGAACAGTGACTGCTCACTCATCAGGCCCGACTTGAGCAGGAGACTTTTTGTACTATCAGAAGCGCTCGTGTCCTTGCCGTAGTGAACTGTCAGCGGCAGGAACTGCTCCGGTTCCCGGGTGGACAGGTAGCGATCGAGTTCCGTTTCATAGTAGTACACGGTGTACGGCTGCCGGTACAGAATATCGATCAGCGGTGCGCGTTCCAGCAGGACTTCCTGCCGGGCGCACAACTCGCCACCGGCACCCGACAACAGCAGCAGGAGGACCACACTATTCGCCAAAGCGCGTCTGCAGCGGCCTGACAACCGCTTCATTGAAGTCATGTGCAAAGACGTCATCCTCAACCCAGTATGAGCCGTTGTAACTGATAAACTCGACACTCTCGATCTTCCACCGTCCGGACTCGGTTCTTCGGACATCAAAACTGCCGCTGGTAATATCCCCCTGATGATTCACGGGACTCCACTCGTAGCCGATATCCGGCGGCGCATTCACTGCCCACACGAGATCGTAGCGGTATTGCCCCTTCGCGAGGTACTCTCGTTGTCTGACCTCAAACCTGTTTTCACGCAATACTTCCTCGAGCGCCACCAGAAACTCGGTATCGCTTATCGAGGCATCGAAAGCCGTCTGAACAACGGTGTGATGCCGCTTCACGACAGTTGTCGCACTCATGGCGATCACCGAGACGATTGCAACGGTCAGGACCGCGAACCGCCTGCTCACAAACGGCGAACGGGTTGCCTCGACCGATATTCTCGCCCGAATGTACCGGTAGCTTACCGGGAGGATGGCCAGCGCCAGCAGATCACTGGCGTCTTTCACCCGCGACGGCATCGGCAGACCGGTAAGCGTTTCCAGCGGGAGAAAGATCCGCTCGACCGGCGCCAGTTTCCAGGCGATCCAGAGCGATGCGACGGCCAGGTGCAGGATGATCAGGTTGTGGTGGCTACGGGTGATATGCCTGCTGAGACAGGCGATACAGACGGTGAAGACGAACAGGCCGGCGAAGTCGGAGAGTTTGCCAGTCAGTATCGATGGCCACAGAGCTTTGAGCAGATGATCATTAAGGATGAGCAGCGTCAGAGCCACCAGGAATACCGGATGCAACAGCAGACGCTGCGCGGTCGCGCGCATGGAATCCCTCCCGGACCCGCCTTGGGTGCGTGTTGATCATTATACCGGATGCGTTCGCGGCGGTTCAAGCGAAAAAGAGGTAATGTCTGTCAGCACCGGTCGCACGACGATCTTCCCGGCTGCCGTAGACTTCTGCATTTACGACCGGAGCTGACCTACAAAGACCGACCCACAGGGCCTCCCGTCTTCCCCTCCACTCGCCGGCTCCAGAGTGCGAAGATCGCCAGCGAGGCGATGAGGCCCGGGAAGATCGGCTGCAGGCCGAGCCAGTAGCTGCCATCGGCAGTCAGGTACTGCGAGCAATACCACACGAGCGACAGCGTGCCGCTTATGACGATGCTGGCCAGCGCCGAAGCCGCAGTGAAACGACGCCGGCCAACATACGAGAAAAACACCGGGGCCAGAAGCGCCGGCGTTCCTATTGATCCGAAGACATACCAGATATCGACCGCGGAGCGGAAGAAGACCGCAAAAAAGACGGCCAGGCCGACCGAGAGGACCAGCCCATAGCGCGTATACATGGTGACATCGCGTTGATCCGCCCGGAACATCCGCTGCATGATGTCCTGGCCGAAGGTCGATGCCGCGACAAAGGAGTAGGAATCGATTGTCGACATGACGGTTGCCAGCAGTGACAGCGCGAATAATCCCAGCAGGCCGACCGGGAGTATCTCCAGTGCCAGCGCCGGGTAGGATGACACCGGGTCGGACAATTCGGGCATGATTGCCCGGGCATAGAGGCCGCAACTGGTGGTGAGAAAATCGAAGACGGCCCAGAAAGCGATCGAGACGAAGATACCAGTGCGCGCGGTCTTGCCGCTTTTGGCGGCATAACATCGCTGGTAGAAGGCCGGCTCGATCAGGGTGGCCAGGGCGATCACATACCAGGTTGCGATATACCAGCCGGAGTTGCCGCCGTGCCAGGTGAGGTGCGCATCGGGGAGGTTGGCGCTGAGATAGTCCATGCCGCCGTACTGCGAGACAACCATCACGAGCAAGACGGCAAAGCCGACGAACATCAGCGAGAACTGGAAGATATCGGTACGGACGACCGAGCCGAAACCACCGAGGTAGACATAGACGATGGAGAACATCGTCCCCGCCAGCACGCCCATCCAGAAGGGCCAGCCGAACAGGTGTTCGCACAGTACGCCGAGCATGAGCACGTAGGCGGCCGGCACGGTCATCAGGTAGATGATGATCGACCCGGCGGCGGCGGTCTTGTTGCCGTAAGTGCGGGCGAGTCGTTCGGGGATGGTGAGCACCTCGGACTCGCGCGCCTTTCTTGCGAGGAAGATCGCAAAGATGACTGCGGACAAGTAGTATGGCAGTCCGAAGACGAGCCAGTTGGAGAGGCCGTAGAGGTAGCTGAATTCGCCGACCCCGAGGATGCCGCCGTACCAGGTGGAGACGAGCGAGGCGACGAAGGCGGGCAGCGTGAGTTTCCGCCCGCCGACAATAAGATCCACCGCATCCGATTCCCGCCCGAGGCGCTTGCGCATGCCGAGATACAACAGCGCCCCGAGATAGACGAGAATCAGTATGTAGTCAACACTGTGCATGCGGCATTAGAACATCGACAGCGTTATCTCGCCATACAATGTTCGCTCCGCCGCGACATAGTATTCGGCCTCGCCGATCAGTGAAACCGGCTGCCCCGGACCATCGGCGACACCATAGTTCCAGCCGTAGCCGGAAACGAGGTATTCCTTGTCGAAGAGGTTTTCGACCGAGCCGGTGATGGTCAGGCTGCCGAGATCGAGAAACTGCGGGATGGTGTACGAGGCCTGCACCGACGAGACGGTGTAAGCATCGATAGCCAGCGAGTCGAGATTGAGCACCTCCATGTACTGTTTGCCGACACCGCGCAGGCGGTAGGTGAAGCGCCAGCGGTCGGTTTCGTAGTCGACGACGAGGTTGCCGAGCACTTCGGGGAAGAGCAGGCCTTTGACGTCGGAAAAAGCGACCGTGGTGTCACCGATGACCGCAAACGACGGATCGTAGATCGCGTAGGTGGTCGTGAAGTCTTTGATCCGGTAGCGGTTCAAGGACACGTTGCCGGAGATCCGCCACGGCTGCGACGGTTTGTAGGCGCCGGAGAGTTCCAGGCCGAGCTTGTAGGAGCCATCGGCGTTGGTCGTGGCCGGCTGGTAGTTGCTCGGGTTGATGCCGCCGTAGGCGATGATCTCATCGGTGAAATCCATCCAGTAAACATTGGCGCCGACGTTCCAGTCCGGGGTGCGATAGTTGCCGCCCAGTTCGAGGTTGTAGACCCGCTCCGATTTGAAGGTCGGGTCGCCGAAGACGAAGTTTGAGTCGCCGTTGGCACTCAGCGAGACCGACTCGATTTCGATCGAGGGGAAAGCGTACGGGTCGGGGGCGTTGTAGATGGCCAGGTCGGTCGGAGTGCGGCTGGAGATCGCGAAGTTGGCGTAGACATTGGCCTGGCGATCGGCCCGGCCGGTCGGGAGCTGGTAGTTCAGGCCCAGGCGCGGCGAGAAGAAGAGCCAGTCGAGTTCGTACCGGTAGCCCTGATAGGCGCCGATCGGGACCTGGTCGAAGTCATAGTCCTGGTAGCGAAGCTGAGCGGTTGCCTGCACCGAGAAGTTGTCGGTGAACTTGTAGAACTCCTGTGCGAAGATCGACCCGACTTTCTTCTCGCCGAAGTACTCATAGTAGGGGTGGCGGCTGTCGAGCGGTTCGGTGATGTTCTGCGCCCAGATCACCTCGCCGAGATGATCCGACTCAAAATAGTAAAACGAGCCGCCGAAGGAATGCACGCCGCGCGCGTGTTTGATCTCGAGGCGCGGGTTCCATCCGAGCTGATACTTGTCGACCGACTGTTTGCGCGAGAGCAGACCGGTCGTGGCGCCAGCGGTAACGGTCGTGTCGATATTGTAGTCACTGAACAACGCGCCCTCGACCTGCTCTTCGTAATGGCCTGTCCCCCGGATCAAATAGAGGGTGTTGTACAGGGTGGCGTTGCGACTGAGCAGGTAGGTGTTGTGCAAGTGGTAGTGCGGCTGATTGAAATTGTCGGTCTGGTGCTCGTAGGTAAAGGGGTTGAAGCGACGGTCGGTATCGAGCATGCTTTTCGGGATCCCGAGGTAGGTCAGCCGAAGCTCCATCGGGCCGCCGAACACCTGCAGCTCGGTGGTCATGTTGGGGTCGAGCCGGGCGACCGAGAAGAAATAGCCCCACTGGTCGGTCCAGGCGTTTTTGCGGTAGCCGGCCGAGCGGGCCTTGGAGAAGCGTCCGGAGACCGCCCACTTGCCGTCCATGAGACCCGAGGCGTACTTGATGGTCTGCTTGTAGATGCCGCCGATACCCTCGCCATCGGAAAAGAACTCACCATAGCCGGCGGTTATCGAGGCCTGCTGCGGCATGTCGAGCGTATTGGAGACGACATTGATGGAGCCGCCGAAGGAAGCATCGCCGTACAGCGAGTTGCCCACGCCGCGCTGCACCTGGACATCGGTCACCGACTCGGTGAAGTCGGGCAGGTCGACCCAGTAGTTGTACTGGTCTTCGGGGTCGTTGAGCGGCACGCCGTTGATATAGGTCGAAATACGTTTGTCATCGAAGCCGCGGATCTGGGTGTAGGTATAGCCCATATTCCCGCCGGCATCGGAGAAGGAATAGAAATTCGGAGTAGTGTTGAGCACGGTGGGCAGGTCGCCGACTGTGAAGTCTCGCTGGATGTCATCGGCGGTGACATTCTCGAACGCCACCGGCGAAATCCCGGCCCGGGCACGACTGGCCGTCACCACAACATCCTCGCCGGGATAGT
>WJMS01000066.1 GCA_014727815.1 candidate division GN15 bacterium | reverse complement strand
GCACACGATGAAACGACGTATACTTCTCACCGTACTTGTCGCACTACTGGCTGCGCTGCTGGTGGTGTGGGGGTGTTCGAAGCGGCCGACCAACAGTACGCTTCCGGGCGGCGGCAATATCGCCCTGAATCCGACGCTGGCGACCGACGCGTTCCTGCAGCAGATCGACATCTTTCGGCTGCGGGTGGTCGGGCCACTGTTTGACTCATCGTATGTATTCCCATTTGAGGATCAGAATTTCTATGGTGAGGTGGAGGTACCGGCCGGCAGTCGGTTGACGTTCATTCTGACGGCCGAAGAGATCCTTGCGATCAATTACGACAGCACCCAGACCACGGCTGATACGATCACCCAGGTCATCTACCAGGGGGTGACCGAGCAGGCAGTGGCGCCGGATGTGGTGGTGGAGATTGAGATCAATCTGCAGCCGACGGTGCCGATGGTTCGGTTGTCACCGAAGTACAGCGAGGTGCGCGCGGGTGAACCGCTGACACTCGATTTGACCGTGCATAATATTCCCAATCTGGCAGGTATCGCGGTATCGGTTGATTTCGGCTACTTCGATGAGATACAGTATCTCGAACCGCGGGAAGGACGATTATCTCCGACACTTGACTCGAACAGAGTCGAGTTCACAGCCGGCCTGTTCAACGATGACACGGAGTTCATCGTGGTGGCGGTCGATACACTCGGCGGCAGAGTGGTAAACGCCGACGGCAACGGTACGATAGCGTCGATCGTCTTTGACACGCGGACGGTGGTCGGCGACTTCAATCCGATGGTCGATCTGCGTTTTCTCGAGTTGTCCCTGGTGGACGTCGATGAAGATACGATTCCGACGGCGGAAGTGTACCTGGAGGAATCCCGGGTGCAATTAATCGCGGCGCCGGACAGTGTTGTGATGTTCCCGGACCCGCAGCTGGCCGAAGCCGTTGCCTCTGCACTTGATGCCAATCCGCCGATCCTGCTCTCGCAGGTGGTGGACATTCGCTTCTTCAATGCAGATGAGTACGGGATCGAGTCCATAGCGGGTATGGAGACGTTTGCCAATGCCGAGTTGATCGGCCTGGGCTACAACTCGATCAGCGACCTGTCACCGCTGTCTGGGCTGCGGCTGCTGAGGGAGTTGAGCCTGCCGTTCAATGGTGATATCAGCAGCCTGGCGCCGCTTTCGACAATCGAGCGACTTCGGTATATCAATCTCGAGTCCTGTCGACTGGATGATGCCGACATGGCCACACTGGGCGGCTCCGAGGTGCTTCGTACGCTCCGGCTGGATCAGAATTCGATCAGCAATCTGGATTTCGTGGCCGGCCTGCCCAATCTCGGTCGGTTGTACATTCGAAGCAATGCTGTTTCGGATCTGACACCGCTGACGCAGTTGACCAATCCAACCCAGCTTTACCTCAACAACAATGCTATCACGGACATCGCGCCACTGGTGCAGATGGCCGAGCAAGGGTCACTGGGACAGTATAATGTTGTCGATTTGACGGGCAACCCGCTCAATCGGGTGTCGATCGACGAGTACATTCCGCTGCTGGATACGCTGTACCAGGTGACGGTGTATTTCGGCAGATAGCGAGCAACGGCGAGACATACAGGAAGGGCCGGTGCGGATGCGCCGGCCCTTTTCGTTTGTGGTCGATCTGCTCGAAGGAATCTTACGGGCTGGTCAATACGATCGTTTCAGCTACTTCGGCGCTGTAGGTGCTGTCGGCCGGGATTTCGCCCTGGCCGCCCTTGATGAAGAGAATGCCGATGATCGTAATGAAGGCGAGGGTCTTTTTGCCTTTACCTTCCATCTCGACGGCGCCGGTCAGTTTGATCGAGGAACCATCGGTAGTCGCAAACTCACCCTTGGTATCGATCTCCTGAAACTCGACCCGGATCATGCCGGGGTTGCCGGGCGCCGATGCCTTCTTGACATCCGTAACCATCGCCTTGCCCTCGGCGCCGGCTTCAACCAGCACCCGGTCGCCCAGCTTGATCGGTTCGGCGAGGGTGATGACCAGCGGGACACCGCTGATGACATCGCCGGAGCTGATCGGCTGGTTGGCGGCGAAGGTGACGGCCACCGGGGTGCCGGCGGGGAGCTGGAAGGTGGCTGCGGTGGTGTTGACGGTAAGCGCCATCAGGGCGAGTCCGATCGCCGCGACGCTGACCCACCTGCGGGAACGTAGTCTGCCTGCCATAGCTGACATCCTTATGCTCTGCGTGCGTTATTACTTTCGTAGTTCCGGAAGCATGCTGTTCAACGGCGGATTGAAGCGAATGGTCACGGTCTTGCCGATATTGTCGAAGCTGATCTCACCGTCGAGATTGAACAGCGAATACCTGCCGGTCATGATTTTCTTGTCACTGGCCGATTTGCCCCACATCTCCGGGGCGCCGAGGGTGTCGATGGCGATATGGACGTCATCGCCGACCTTCCAGCTCAACGAGTACTCCCAGCCCTGCAGAATCTGGGACTGGTCCGACCAGGTTGCATCCTTGCCGCCGGAGGTGACCTCGATGTGCAGATGGCCCTGGCCGGGGATCGTTTCAACTTTGTATTCGAAGACGCGGCGCCGATTCCACTTGTCGGCCTCGCTGAGGTAGCGGTCGATCGCGCGGATGCTTTCGGCATCGACGCCGGGATCGAGTTGCGACCGCAGACGGCGCAGTTCGGTGACAGCTTCCCCGAGCCGATAGGAGGCGCGCTCGTTGCTGTTGATCCGTTTGATCAGATCGCCCAGCTCGACACCGGCCCGCTGGGCGACCTCTTGCTGTACTTTCCGCTCGGTCTTGACCTTGAGATTGGTTACGAGCGCCTGGGCGAGGGTCTTCTCGGCCGCGCTCAGATCGCGACCATAGGTGCGCTCGTTGAACCGGGTTTGCTCGACTATCGCATTGTAGGCGGCGGTGTCGGCGCGATTGGCGACGAAGCGCTCAAGCAGCTTCCAGTATTCGAGGGCGCGGTCGCTGCGGGCGTAGAGCGGCGAAGACTCGTCGCCGCTGTGATACGATTCCAGGTCGGCGAGGATCTGTTCATGCTCGGTATCGAGGTGGATCGAGGAGTCGCTCGGATTCAGTTTCGGCCAGAGGGTGCTGTCCTGCACGACCGAGGCCATGCGGTTGATCACCCGATCGAGCTGGGCCAGGGCTTCCTGCGTGTTAAACTTGCTGTAAAAAGCCTGGACGCGGTCGGCCGGCGGTATGAAGCGCGGGAAGAACCACTTGACGGTCCAGGAGCGTTCGTATCGGTCGTACGCATTTTTGATGCGGCGGCGATCGTCGACACTGCTGCTGAAGACGTTGCCATCGTACTGCTCGATCACACTTTCCTCAACATCGGTCGCTTTCGGCAGCAGGTAGCTGAAGTGCCAGAGGAAAGGCACGGAGAAGACGATGATCCAGATGATGGAGAGCATCGCGGCATACTTCGATATCTTGCGGAAGACCGAAATACGCCGGTTGCGCAGCACGGTATTGAGCAGCCAGTAAAACGGTTCCTTGACACCGACCGGGGTGATTCGCTGGGGTGGCTTGTAAATCGACCGGCCGACATCGGTCCCGATTTTCTCCGGGGTTGTGCCGGTGGCCGAGACAAAGAAGATCTGGAAATCAAGCGTGCGCCCGACGACGACTTTAAGAAACTCGCGCAGCTTGACCAAAATATTGCGGACACTGCCGGCCCAGGCCGGGTTGGACGCAATCTGGTTGCTGGAGAGAACCTCGTCGAGGAAACGTTCGAAATCTTCGGCCAGGATATGTTCGAGGTCGCCCGGCACGAGCACGACCTGGTTGTCGCCGCTGAACCCATCGAGCAGGTCGGACTTGGTGATCACGAGGGCGATCGGGATCGGGAGGCGGGCTTTCAGCGGGGCAAGGCGTTCGAGCATGGCGACAAACGAGGCGACATGCGCCTGGGTCTGCAGCTCGGCCTGCAAAGTTTTCGGATCAAAAAAGAACAGGAGGCCATCGGCGCCGCCCATGAAGTCGGTGACGGTTTCGGTGAGGTCGGTGCGTTCGGAAATCGAGATGGCGTCGCCGGGATAGTCGTACGAGACGACCGAGACCTTTTTGGAGCGATCGAGGATGGCATTGAACTGGAGGACCTTGCCGCTGGCGGTCGGGTCGGGGAAGCGCTGTTCGCCGCGCTGGTCGACCATCGTGCCGACATCGCTGGTGACGCCCAGGCCCCAGATGGCCCGGTAATTGGCGAGGAATTCACCGGACGTGGCGTTGTCGGTAACGGAGATTTGCAGGTCCTTGGCGATCTTGCACTCTTCGTTGAGGACCGTGTAGTAGACGGTCTTGCCGGAGTTGGCGTGGCCGTAGAGGCCGACCCGGATACCATCGGGCCATTCAATGCCGCCGGCGTCCTTGCCTTTGCTTTTCGAGGCGGCTTTGGCGCCTTTCTTGAGAAATCCGAATATCTTGCCGATGCCCACGGTTACTTGCTGCCTTTGTTCATGTCGCTATTTGCCGCTCGATTGCAGGGTGTTGGCTCGCTCCTGGAATTCGTGCAGCTTGTCATTGGTGTGATCCTGCCAGGCCAGTGGTACGTAGATCGCCAGGAAGATGAACAAAACGATCACGACGCCGTACAGCAGGTAGGCCGGGTTGCGCTGGGTGAGGATCAGGCGCAGGTAGCCGAAGCTGGAGAAGGCGCCGCGGATCTTGCCACCCAGTTCACCGACAGCCGTTTTGACTTTGGCCCAGAAATCAGTCGTTTTGATGTAGTCCCATTCGCGCAGGAACTGGTCGAGCAGCCGGTTTCTGGCGCCGAGCTTGTTGAAGAACTCGATGCGCTGCAGATGAAATTCGAGGCTGTCACGATCAGCGATGAGTTGCTCGCCGAGTTCACGGCGACGACGGGCCAGCTCGAGAATCTTGAGCGGATCGCTGAGCGCCTGGAAATCCTCGGGGGAGAGGTTCGGCTGCAGTTTCCGACCGAACTTGTTCATGTAGCGAGCGATTTCATCGACCAGGAATTTGCGCAGGCGGAAGTTGTTGTTCAGGCCGCCATCGGCGAACAACAAGGGAACCAGGTGATTCTCGAAAAAGGGGATGTCCTGCTTGACCGGGCGAAGGCCGCGGACGTGGCCGTAGGCCTGCGCTGACTGGCCGTCGGTGTCGGCTTCCGATTCAAAGAAGGTGATCAACACCTGGACGGTCAGCTGCCGTAAATCGGAGCTGGTCAGCGGATTCTGACGAATCTTCGAGAGGAAGTACTGGTCGACCTCGATCGCCTCGTTGCGCTGCTGCCGAAGAGCCTGGAAGACGGCGATGATGCCGTTGTAGGTCTGCAGGAACGCCTCGGTCTCGAACTGCTCGTATGAGTTTTCGAAGCGGTCGAGGTAGGCGAAGAGGTTATCGATGTATGTCTTTATCTCAAGTGCCACGGTAGCCGTCCGGTTGTGTTACACAGCATATACGAACAAATCCGACTGATGCAGCGCCGAAAGTTTCTCCGGTTCGCGGGCGCCCCGGAAGATAAGCGTGATCTTGCCAACCGACGGCGACTGCAGCATGTCCTGGGCGTGCAGAGCGACCTTGTCGCCGTAGGTGACGGTGTCGACATCGACCGGGTCGGTCTCGCCGAGTCCGCGCGCCTCGTTGAGGCCGATACGGACCTGCATGTTGTTCCATTCGGCGATCGAGAAGAGCTGCTTGGACATCAGGATCACCGTGTCGCTGATCGGCCGGGCCGACTGGAACTGTATCATCAGGTAGCTCAATTCGCCGACCTGTTCGGTCTGGGCGGCATCGTACGCCGCCAGGCGATAGGTCTTGCCGCCATAGGTCATACTATCGGTCGCGACGGCCTGATCGCCCAGCTGTTCACGGCGAAGCTGGGCGAGGAAACCGAGGATGCCGCGCAGGGTGGTGACGGTGCTGTCAATCATGGCGACCTGGCCGCCGATATCTTCGTGATTGTACTCGGCCAGCAGGAAGGCGTCGACCGAGGCCATAAACTGACCGACATCGGACTGCTGTTCCTTGACGAAAAAGCGCTCATTGAGATAGTCCTTCAGTTCCGGGCGGAAGTTGAGCAGCGTCGAGAAGACCCGGAAGAGGCGCTTGAAGAAGATAATCATCTCGATCGGGTGGCCGGCGTTGCGGCCGGTCTGGAACTGATCGAGCGAGGCGGCCATGTGATAGCCGAAATGATACATCGTTTCCTTGAACGCGACCTGCAGGCTGGAACTCTGATCCGAGAGCGCGCCGGCGGTGGCTATCGCACTGTAGGCGCGCGAGGCGAGCGAGAGCAGGTTCTCGAGGCGATTGCGCAGATCGACCGCCCGGCCCGCGAGTTGTTCGTCGGCGGTAATGTTGAGGCAGGGCGCGAAGTAGCCGGGAGCCAGTTTTACTTCGCCACCGGACTGGTCGAGCAGGGCGACCTGGAGAACTTCGCCGGCCGGCGCCGATGGTTTCTGGCCAAGGGAGAGTTCGCAACTGCTGATCTGGTAGGGCAGGCGGGGGACCGCTTCCTGCGGGTCGGGGTCGCCGACCGGCTGGCGGCTTTCCGGGTTGACCCGGATGTAAACCGGGGTGGTGGCCTCGCCGAGTTCGGTCTCTGCTGCCAGGGTGCTGCGGTTGCCTTCATTGATTTCGATATAGTGACCGCCGGGAGTGACCGCCTGGCATCGGTTCAGTTCCACCCGTAACCGGGAGCCGGCGACCGAGAAATTCATCGAGAGAGCCGGTTTGTCGGCCGCGCGTTTGACGAGGCCGTAGCGGTCGCCCGCGGTGACGCTGTACCAGCGGGTGAGATCGCGGACATAACGTTCCTGATCCTTGAGATGCTGCTGCGTGATGAGCATCCCATCCTGCCAGTTGACTGAATATAAGTTAAAGTCTGTCATGATCTTGCCTCGAGAAAGTCGGAATCAAGGTATCGTCCCTCACGGTACATGTCAACAATATAACCATCGTCTCTTTCACACGTGGCTGGTATAGCCCAGATATGCGGCGCGTTGCTTGTCGCCGGGGCGCAAGCCGGTTCGACGCGCGCGGATTTCGATTTGATGCGCGAGGTTGCCGGGCATGCAGATGTCGAGCAGGGCTTCCAGGCGTCGACGGCCGCGACCACCCTCGAGGTACAACGGGACATCCTCGGGGGCGACATCGCTCAGTATCACTTTATAGCATGAATCAGCCTCGACGAAGGAGCGGCCCAGGGCGGTCTCTCCGCCGAGGCGGGTGTTGGATTGGCCAAGTCGGAACCAGAGGTGATCGGGAATGTTGTATCGCGCCGGTACGTTTTCAATGATGCGGCACGGGTAGCCGAGAAAAAAGGTGACCGCCTTCTCGACCAGATCGGGATTGCCGGCCCAGTGATGGAACGACGGCAGCAGGGCTGCCCACAGGAGTCGATCCGACAGGGAGGCGGTTGTTTCGGTCGATTCAAAGGCGAACAGTTCGAAGTAGCGGCGCAAGTGGTCTTCATCGATCACCCCCAGCCGGTAGCGCATGGCGTGGTAGTCGGTCAGGGCCCGGTAGCGTTGAACGGCGGCATCGAAGGGCGCCATGAGTGACCTGGCATTGCCTTCCCAGTCACCGGAGCGGTCACGCCGGCCGCCGACGCCATAGAAGAACTGGAAGGGTACCATGTCGACCGGGCTTTCACAGCCGACGTGGAGGGTGACGGTGGTGTCCGGGCGCAGCGTGGCGCCGGGGTCGGGCTCCTGTTCATGAACTTCGCCGCGATAGTTCTGGTGTGTGCCGACCGCCAGCAGGCGAATGCGAGACAGGTCGACATCGAGCTTCATCAGGGTGACGATCGCCGTGGCGGCATGGAAGGGATGGCGCCGGCTGCAAAAGTCGGGCATGAGGCGTTCCGGACGAGTTGTCATGCCGATTGCGCCTTCACCTGAAACTGGGTGTTGACCGGGGCTCGGGATTTCAGGAAACGTTCGAGCCGATCGGCCAGCAGGTTTATCTCATCGTCGGAGCAGAAGTCTTCTTTGGTAATCGCAACGGATATGTCGATGCAGCGGCGGATGCCGGTCGGAGTCCGTTGAATGCCGTTCTCGCAGGTGGCTGACTTGATACGCTTGTCGAAAGTCTGGGCCCAACGGGCCAGCTCGGGGAAACTGAGCGCCCGGTCGCGGGCGCGCAGGCGCAGGGTGACCTCGTCGATTATCTCCTGTTCGGTTTTGGCCGGGACGGCCCCGGTAGTGGGCAGGACGTTTTCGGCGCTGTCGATACCCGGATGGTTTTCATAGAGGTCGCTGATCTCGCCGCGACCGATCCCGTTGGCGGCGGTGCCGGATGTCACCGCGTAGGTCACGGTCAGTGATTCGGGGGGCGCTTCCATGCTCGATGTAAAGTCGAACCATACGACCAGTTTGCCGTCGCGTTCTTCGAGGGCGTACGAAGTTTGCACGGGTTCGCTTTGTACCTGGTGGCGCGGCTGGTAGGTCTTGCCGGTGGAGTCGGTAACCGACGTAATTCCGAGAATACTGTCGAGCTCATCGGGGAGTTCGATTTCTATCAGCCGGTTGTCACCGGTGTGCTTGAACAGGGTCAGTTCGTTGCGGTTGGTGACCACGACGCAGCCGAAGCGCAGGTCGATCGGTCGGGCGAGCGTGCTCTTGTCGCCGGATGGGGGGAGGTCGATGCGAAGCCAGTAGTGCTGTTCGGCGCCGTCATCGATAATGATGCCATTGATGCCGAGCAGGCGGGCCAGGTCGGGCTCCGGGGGACCCATCTGCCAGGTCGCGCAGAACGCCTCGGGCAGGGTGACGAAGTGGTTCTCGAGGCGAGAGAACAAGTGACTGCTGTCGCGCAGGCCGCCCCAGTTGGTCGACGGGCTATCATCGGGGGAAACCAGTGACTCCAGGTCGAATCTCAGCGCCGGGCAGAAACGGGAGTCGTCGTAGAAGCCACCGGCCGCACTCGAGGGGTACCAGTAGCCCCAGCGCAGTTGACGCAGGGCGGCGATATCGCCGTCGAGAAAGAGATGTGAGCCGGTCATGTCGGCCGGGTTGCCGCCATACTCAACGGCCACATAAATGCTGTTTCGTTCGGCCCAGGATATGCCGCCGGAATTCATCGCGTCGGCCTTCCCCGGAGTGAGGTCGTAAATCTGTTCGCCGGAGCGAAGCAGGACGCGCTTTACGGTGGCATTGATCAGCTTTTCGGTACGCTGGGGCGAGAAGAAGTGCATCTGGCCGCCCTCGCGCGTCTCCTGAAAGAAGAAGCGGACCTGGCGATCGGTCTCGACCACCGGGTCGAGCGGGGCGCAGTGCATGACGGTGTAGGCCGGCACCGGCCAGCGCTTGGCCTCGGGGTAGAGCGACTTGATCAGGGCGGCCGTGGCGACATCCCAGAGGTGATCAACCCGTTTGTCGATGTGCGAGAGCTGGCTGGCGTAGAGCTGCATGAGCAGCTTGAGAATGGGGTCCAGCCGGTCGAGTGATTCCGGGATGTCGCGGTTGAATGACCGGAGTTCCCGGTGCATGGCGGTGAAGATATCCTGCGGAGTGCGGGCTCGGGAATCGCTCATATCATCCTAACGCATAGGTGGCTTCGAATTTCTTTTCCTCGCCGGCATCGCGGTAGTTGCCGGTTACCTTGACCGACATGCCGAGGACGTGTGAGGCGGAATCGGTATGCGGTGTGAACGAGACGGAGACGTTGAAGAGGCGGGGCTCGAACTTGTCGATAGCGTTGCGGAGACTGGCGCGTACCTCGCCCTTGTTGGCCACGTTGAGGTCGGAGAATTCCATTTTCCAGACATCGCAGCCGTACTCGGGCAGAAACTCCATCTGGCCCGGACGGGTACAGAGCAGGAGGCCGACCGAATGGAAGATCGATTCTTCGACCGACTCGGCCCGGTTCAAGTAACCATCGCGTAATGTCACCGGCAGCGCGATTCTATCCATATCGCTCACTAATTGAGATTGATCATCTGTCCCTTGATCTTGACCATCATCCCTTCAGCCTGGTAGTTCATGCCGGCCTTGGTCTCCAGGTTCATTTTCCCTTCGGCCTTGAGATTTCCGCCGGCCTCGACGGTGGTATCTTTCTGGCTCTTGAGCTTGATCGTATCGCCCTCGATACTGACGCCTTTGCCCTTGAAGGTCAGGTCACCTTTGCTCTCAATGGTAATACCGGGGCCGGACATACTCAATACAATATTGTTCTGGCCATCCCTGGTGGTGAGAATGATCTCTTCCGAGCCCTGTTTGTCGCTGAGCAGGATCTTGTTACCGCCTTTGGTCTGCAGGACCTTAACCTCGGGTGGGGAGGCAGTGGCTTCGGACGGCGGTTTGGCTTTGGAATTGTACAGGGCGCCGAGGATAACGGGCTGTTCCGGGTCGCCGCGGTCGAATCCGACCAGAACTTCGTCATCGATTTCGGGCAGGCAGACCCAGCCCCAGGACTGACCCGCGTGCGGCACGGCCATGCGCGCCCAGACGCTGTCAATATCCAGCCAGGGAAAGTAGATCTTGACCCGTCCGAGTTTCTCCGGATCCTGGACATCCTGCACGACGGCGACATGGAGGTCCGTTATCTTGTCCCGGTGGCCGCGGAACTGCGGGAAAGCGAGGTCGAGGGGGGTGCATTCGAAGGTGTTGTAGTAGCCGCCGCTTTCGTAGCGGTGTTTGACCGAACTAACCAGATACATGCCGTCGAGCATGACCATACCTTTGACCTGCACGCACCGTCCGACCCGCACACTGGGGACATAGGAGGTTCCCTTGCCGACGATCATGCGGCCGAGCGCGCGGGACTTGGCTTTCACGGCGGCATCGGTGGCCTCGCTCTGGCTGGCGCTGTGCGTGACGTGAACCATGTAGCCGGGCTCGTCACCGAAGATGTTTTTCGACGCTTTGGGAGAATTGGCAAGGAATCCGGAGACGGCCGAGCCGGTACGGCTTTTGGTCGAACTGGCCAGGAAGGTCTTGTTCTGGGCGTAGTCGTAGGTGCCAACGGCGTACTCTCCGGGCGCCGTTCCGAGGTCGACCGAGAATCCGGCGAGCGACTGCCGCCAGTTGAGTTCCACGGCGTCTTTGGAGGTCGGTTTGCCGACATGGAACTCCTTGCCGTCGTAGTACGCGAACATGCCGTGACCGGTGGCCAGGCGCATCAGGAATTCGTAGTCGCTCTGGTTATACTGCAACGTATATTCCCGTTTACTGCCGAATCTCTCGAGTTTTCCCCGGGTCACGGCGGCCGAGCTCACGATACTCTCGACTATGTCAGCGGGTGAATTCTGCTGGTAGGTGCGGATGCGCGGGCCGCCGTCCATACGGACAGTCGGGCTGCTGCCGTGAATGCGAACGACGTTGGTGCCGTCGATTTCGTTGACTGCTTCGACATTGGTGACAATTCCCACAAACTGCAGCTCGTCTTCATCGTTCGTCATGCGCTCTTTCTCGGACGAAGCTGAAAGGGATACGGTCTGTCCGAGCATATCGAGATAGCGCTTGATATCGGCCATTTCCTGGTTGTCCGTCATCTGCTGAGAGAGGATCACGGTGACGATCAGTTCGTGGTGCCGGTCGATATACTGGTTGAGTTCGATGCTGGAGATTTCCAGGCTAATCTCGTGGCCGCCGACAGAGACCTTCACCTCAGTCGGCATTTTGATGATGTTGCCACCGTCTGTCATGGTCGTCCGTCCATTACCTGTGGAAGTGGCGACCGGGCCGGGTTTTGGCGCGGCCCGGTCGCAACAACCTGGTTATTCTTCCCACCGGTTGTCGATTTCGGCGTCACCGATCACGAGCTTGCGGCAGGAGATGTGGAACACCTCGTAAATCTGCTCGTCCGGCGTGTGCTTGATGTGCGGGATCAGTTCTTCATAGTGGGTGATGAAGCCCTCTTCCCAGGTCAGTTCCTTCATGGTTGAGTCATCGGGACTTTTGAAGGTGACCTTGCCGGCTTTCCAGTTCGGCTTGGAGGAGTCCATTGCCCAGCGAGCGATATCGGTGGTTTCGTCGGATTCACGGACGACCTCGATTACGCCGGCGTGGGCGCGGTCGGACGGCCGGCCGGTTTCGTCTTTCGCCGTATACAGCGAGTACTTGACGGAGTAGACGTTTTTGTACGGAACGCCATCAATTTCTACAGTCGGTCTGCGTGCCATGCGGATGCTCCTTCATGTGTTAGAAACGGTCGCTATTCGGTTAGCGTTTTAGATTCCAGGTTTTCCGTGCTTGCTGCCGTTTCCCCAACGGCTTCATTCAGGAACGCGGAAAAGGTGACATGGGGCGATCACCTTTTCCGCATTTTTCTCGGATTGCAGTGCCCGAAGGTCCGGGCGGGCTACTTGTCCTTGACGTTGGTCTGTTCGCCTTCGCCCCAGGCGACGAATTCGATGTTGAACGACTTCGCCGGATACTTGGGATTCAGGCTCACCTTGACATCGACCTCCTGCCGTTTACGCATCTCTTCGTCGGCGAAGATATCGATCTTGTAATCCTGGAGGATGTTGTCGGCGCCGGTGATCGCCTTCATGAAGGTGTCGATATCCCGGCGCATGGTGTCGACGAATTTCTGATCGATAACCGTGAAGGTTTGCTTGTTCAAGTAGTTGCGCAGCGTCTTGTAGACGTAGTCATAGGTTCGCCGAATGGAGTAGTTGTTGAAGGTCTCCTTGGTGTACAGGGTCGACGAGCCCATGGCGACCGGGGTGCCCTTGAAGTCGACAATCGGGTTGACGCCTTTTTCGTTGATCTTGCTGGCGTCGGGCTGGTTGGCCTTGAACCGCAGATACTTGGCATCGTTGAGCTTGCCGTACTTAAACCCGGCCATCGGCTGCTGCATGCCCTGGGTGAGGTCACCCTGGTACATCTTGCCGGCGATTGCCGCCGACGGCGGCACCCACATATCGTCATCCTCGAACTGGTTGGCGTTGCGGGCCAGGACGTAGTTGGCGAAGACCGACATGTACTGCTTGAAAGCATCGATGCCGGCCAGGTTGGCGTAGCTGGGGTCGTCGAGCATGTCCATGACCTCTTCGAACTTCTCGAAGTTCGGCAGGTCGGTCATGATCTGGACCTTGTTGGGCATGCCGAGGGTGCGGGCGAAGGTGTCGATGTTTTCGACGCTGCCGAGCCAGCCCGGGATAACGCACATGGAGAAGGCCTCGGTGATGTCCCACTCGCGGAAGAGGTCGGCGATTTCCTTGCAGATCGCATCGAACTTCTCCCGGTCGTCGGGGTCGCTGAGCTCCTCGACACCGACATTGGAGAACCAGGCATTGACTTTTTCATCCGGTTCCTGCTGGGCGTTGGCGAAGAACTGGGCGATGCCGCGGTAGGTGATCTCCAGTTCGCGGCTGGCCCGGTGGACCTTCTTCATGTTCTTTTCGAGATTGGCTTCCTTGGCGGTCGCCTTTTCGTTGAGTGACTTGCGGATCGAATCGGGATCATCGCCCGAGGCGAGGGCGTCGATCCAGATCTGCAGCCGCTGCGCCAGCAGCTTGCGCTGTTTGGCGAAGTCTTTCTTGGTCAGGAATTCCTTGCGCTGGAAGTCCTTTTTCGGGTCGAGCCATTCGACCCCGCGGACCAGGTCGCCATCGGCCGTCTTAAACGACGGCAGCAGCGAGGCGAGCTTGCTGAAGTCGCCGAACTGGTCGCCGAGAATGGACGCAAACTCGTCGTCGGATATCCTTTCAACCGTCTTCTCGGCGGGGGCGGGTGCGGCCTGTTCGGCCTGCTGTTCCATTTCTTTTTTTTCTTCGTCAGCCATTACCGATCACCTCATCCTTACTCGCTGAGAAGGTCAACGTAGTACTGTGCGACTTTCAAGAGCGCTTCCTTTTTCTCCTTATCCTGGAGGATCTTCTGCAGCGCCTTGTTCTTCTTGAGCTGTTTCTCCAGGTCGGCCATCATTTCCTTGGCGTAGTAGGTTTCCTGGAGGTAGTCGTTTTTCTCGATCAGTTCCTTCGATGAGAACTCCTTCATCGCGCGAACTTCAAAATCGGCGTTTATCGGCTCACCCTCTTCGGTCTCCATGTCGACATTGAATGAGGGCTGGAACTTCTCGAAGACTTCTTTCAGGTTGGTGCATTTGGTCGGCGTGGGGTCGGTTTCCTCATCGCTGTTCAAACGCGCCGCGTACAGGATCTTGTTGGACGGCAGCAGTTCGACGGGGATGGAATCATCCTTTTTGACCCGTTCGACCGCACCGAGCATGAATTTCGCCATGTCGTCCTCCGCGTCTCTCTATCGATTTCGTTACGAACGTTGCTTTGTTTGAAATACGTACTCATCGCCCGATACATCAACCGTCACATCGGTCCCGGGCGTGATATCGCCGGTGATAATTCGCACCGACAGTTTATTGATAATCTCTTTTTCGATAATCCGCTGCAGGGGCCGCGCGCCGAGCTCGAACGTGTAGCCGTCGGCGGCAAGCTTCTTCCGGGCGGCATCGG
Source organism: candidate division GN15 bacterium (assembly GCA_014727815.1). Classification (GTDB taxonomy): domain Bacteria; phylum Zixibacteria; class MSB-5A5; order GN15; family FEB-12; genus WJMS01. Next base: position 37,717 of record WJMS01000066.1, on the reverse strand, counting down.
ACAGTCCCGCCGAGATGTTCTGGTCCTCGAGCAGTTCGCCGAGCTGCTTGAACTCCAGCCCGACGATCTTCTCGACCTGCTCGGGCGTGAAGGTGTGGTAGACGATGATGTCGTTGAGCCGGTTGAGAAATTCGGGCCGAAACTTGCTGAACAGGAAGCTGCGGATTTCGTCCATGTCGACGTCGCGCTTCTCGCGGTCGGCCTCGAGGATGATGTCGGCGGCGTAGTTGGAGGTCAGGATGACCACGGTGTTGGAGAAGTCGACCGTACGGTTCTGGCCATCGGTCAGCCGGCCGTCGTCGAGCAGCTGCAGCAGGATATTGAAAATCTCCGGGTGGGCCTTTTCGACCTCATCGAAGAGAATAATCGAGAATGGTTTGCGCCTGACCGCCTCGGTGAGGACGCCGCCGGCCTCATAACCGACATAGCCGGGGGGAGCGCCGATCATTTTGGCGACCGAGTGCGATTCCATGAACTCCGACATGTCGAGCCGGACCATGGCGTTTTTGTCGTCGAACAGGAACTCGGCCAGCAGTTTCGGAAGGTAGGTCTTGCCGGTGCCGGTGGGGCCGAGAAAGAGGAAGGAGCCGACCGGTCGGTTGGCCGGTTTGAGACCGGCGCGGGCCTTGCGGATGGCGTCGGCGACACCTTTGATCGCTTTCTCCTGGCCCACGATTCGCTCCGACAGGTGGGCTTCCATGTTGACCAGGCGGTCCTTTTCGGCAGTCATCATCTTGGCGACCGGGATGCCGGTGCGGCGGGCGATCACAGCGGCGACATCGGCATCCTCGATGAAGTGGTTGTCCGGCAGTTCCTCGACGACCTGTTTGAGCGCTGCGAAGCGGTCTTTCTGCTTGTCGAGTTCCTTCTTGAGTTCACTCAGGGGAAGTCGGTCGGTGCTCATGCGGCGCCCCCTTTCGAGGCCTCGACGCGGTGGCCCCAGAAGTCGTGTAGTCGTTCCAGGCTGCGGGTGAATTCATCATAGGCCTCGTACATCTTGTCGAACGCCTCGTCATCGGTCCCGGGATCTTTACCGTCGCACTCTTTCATAAGCGTTTCCAGATCGGTAATCTGCTGTTCGATGGCCGGGATCGTCTCATTGGCGAATTCTTCTTTGACGCTGAACTCGGAGCCGGCTTCATCGATGATATCGAGAGCGATATCGGGCAGGTTCCGTTCGCTGAGGTAGCGTTTGGCGAAGCGGATGGAGCCGACAATCGCTTCCTCGGTGTAGCTGATCGAATGGTGCTTCTCGTACTTGCCGATGATACCCTTGACGATTCTTACGGCGTCATCGAAGCTCGGTTCCTCGACTTTGACCTTTTCGAACCGACGGTCCATCGCCTTGTCTTTTTCGAGGTACTTGGTGTACTCTTCTTCGGTGGTGGCGCCGATCAGCCGGAGCTGGCCGCGAGCGAGGGCAGGCTTGACGAGGTTGGCGGCATCCATCCCGCCGGAGACATTGCCGGCGCCGACCAGCATGTGGATTTCGTCGATAAAGAGGATGGTCTTGCCGGCGGTCTTGACGACATCGCTGATCAGGCCCTTGAAGCGTTCTTCGAATTCGCCCTTGTACTTGGCTCCGGCAACCATCGAGCCCATGTCCACTTCCATCACCCGGACGTCCTGGATTGCTTTCGGCACCCGTTTGTCGACCACGGCCTGGGCGAAACCTTCGACGATCGCCGTTTTGCCGACGCCGGCGCCACCGACGAGAACCGGGCTGTTCTTGCGGCGGCGCATGAGGATTTGAATGACCTGCCGGACTTCCTCGTCGCGCCCGATACACGGGTCGAATTCGCCGGCGGCAGCCTGGTTGGTGAGGTCGGTGCAGTAGCGCAGCGCGCCGGAGACTTCCTTTTTGGGCGCCTCAGCGTCACCGGTTCCGGTCTTTTTCGAGGGGGTAGAGGCCATCTCCTCGAGTGACTGGCTGTCGGCGATAGCGTTGTAGATCTGCTCGCGGGTGATGTCCAGTTTCTCACGCAGGTAGCCGGACAGCTTCGACTTGGGGTCGAAGATCGCTATGAAGATGTGCTCCGGCTCGACCAGGGCATCGTACAGTCTGCCCTTTTCCTCGAGGGCGGCGTTGAGGACCTCCTGGACATTGGGGGAGATCATGAGGTTTTCGCGCGAGGAGGACCGTCCGGAAGCCTGCTCCTTGAGGTAGTCTTCGACGGTCGACTCGATGAAAGCCCGGCTTTTGCCGAGCTGGTTCATGATCGACTCGACCTTTGAGCCTTCGTGCCGCACGGTGGCGACCAGCAGGTGCTCGACCTCGATTTCCGGGTAGCGAAAGGCAGCGGCCACTTCGCGGGCGTTTTTGATGACGGCGCGGGCGTCGGAGGAATACTGTGCTATATCCATCTGGTTTCAATCAGTTCATGTTGTGGCTAACTCATTCACACAGGAAGTCGAATGGAAACATCGCCCTATATTGGCGATGTACGCAAAAACGATACGGACGTGACCAATCTCTGTCAAGATAATATCCCGTGTCTTTTCCTGCAGCGCCTGCAGAAACACGGTCTGCGGGCGCTATCATGGGTTGATAAACTCCATAATCGACTGTGCTGCACCGACTCGGCGCGTAACTCACTGCGGCGCGGTCAAGCCGGGGAAGGTCACCCGGTAGCGGCCGGGCGGGACATCCTCGACTCGCGCCTTGCCGTCGCTGTCGAGGTTGCCGGTCTTCTCGCTGCCATCGGGCAGCAGGAGCTTGTATTCTGCGTCGGCGACCGGGTTGCCGTCGGCGTCCATCAGTTCGATATCGACGAAGTCCTTGAAGGTGAGCAGGCCGGATTCCTGCTCGCGGCCCAGTTCGGCGCTGCCGGCACGGATGGTGAAGAAGTATTCCGGCGGGTTGTAGCTGCTGCCGTAGCGCTCCAGTTCTTCTTCGGTCGGGATTTCGTCGGTGTCCTCGTGATACTCGTATTCCCAGTCGATTTCGACTTTGCCGCCGGAGATGGTGGCGGGCAGCTCGGCGATCCGGTCGTGGACGCCGTCGGCGTCGTACTCATAAATCACCACCGTCACTTCGGCGCCGTCATCGAGCCCCCGCACGCGAGCGGAGAGTGTGAGGATGTCGCCGCGACGGGCTTCGGCGGCGCTCCACTTCATGTCGGACACGGTGATCGGCGGGCCGGCGGGGATGGTTTCGGAGCGCCCGGAGAGGCCGTGTTTGCTCAGTTCGGCTTCGAAATAGACCCTGTCGCCGCGCTGGAGGTCCTCGGGCATGTCGATACTGCCGGCGAAGCGGTTGCCGTTGATCTTGCCCTTTGTCTTCGCCAGCTTTTTGCCGTCGCCTTTGCGGGCGGTGATTTCGACCGGCGCGCCGCCGCCGACAAACTCGGTGCGCACCTCGAATCTGGCCGGTTGGCCGCCGATCGCCATGCCGGTCAGCCAGGTGACGGAGACGATGGCTGATTCGAGCTTGATCTTGTGTTCGCTGTCGGTGCCTTTGCTCCACTTCATGGTCGGGTCACGCTCCGGAATCAGCCGCTTACGATCGAGTCGATAATCCGGTCGACATCGTGGCCGATCGTCTTGATCGTCTTTTTGGAGAAGTTGGCCGCAAACATCAGGCCGGTGCCGGAGTCGATCACGAAGGTCAGCTTGCGGAAGATGATCTCATCGTCGACCGGTACCCACTTGATTACCGCTTCGTAGGCGGAAACGCCGGAGCCCAGCTGTTTGGGGCCCTCGTTGAGGATTTCCGACGGCTGCATGGCCTCCATGGAGGCATCGATACGCTCCCGGGCGTAGTCTTCGACCTTGGCCCTGCCGGCGCTGCGATCGACGACGAGGGTGAGGGCATGCTCGACACCGCTGTCTTCGGGGCCCGTGAAGCGATGGACCGTTTCGTCCTGCCAGCCGTCCGGGAGTTTGAAATTGAATCGGTTGGCCATATCAGTATTCACACACTCTCATTATAGTTCTCTCACTCATAGCTGCGGATTCCGCGGCTGGTGGCAATGCATACCCGACCTTTGCCGTCGACTACGGCCGGGGCGGTGACTGTCTCGGCAGGGTCGAGCGTTACCGCGAATTTCTGTTCGCCTTCCGGATCGAGGTGGATCAGGGCATTGGCAGCAACCAGCAGGGCGGAGCTGTCTTCCAGCACCGTTATATATTGCCGTTTGGCACTCAGAACCGGGGAGCGGTGCTGCACCTCGCCGTTGACGACACGGAGCAGTTCGTTGCCGACGATGAATAGAACGCTGTTGTCGGGTCCGATTGCCGGCGGCTGGGTGAAGGCGCCGGCCGGGATGGTGTCGAGGAGCAGTTCCCAGTTGCGTTTGCCTTCGAGGGTATATGAAGCCAGCAGGCCGGTGTTGTCGGTCGTGCGCATTGCGGCGATGATGTTGTTGTCGTTGTCGAGGCTGGCGCGGAGGAACTCACGGTCGGTTACGGTGAAACGGCCGGTCTGTTCGCCGGTGGTGGCATCGAAGCTCGTCGCGCCGCCGTTACCATCGAGGATAACGACACGTCCGAGGTCGGTCGTCATGAGACCGGGCAGGCACTCGCCTTCGAATTCATGCATCCAATCCCAATCGTCATAACGCTCGTCGCCCATCAGCAGGAGGGCGTAGCTGTCGGGCTGGGGCGGATCGCCGGGCATCGGTTCCTCGGAGCGAGCGAAGGTGTGCAAGAGGATATGCCGGTCGGGACGGGGCAGGGCGAGGTAGATGAAACCCCGGTCATGGCTGGTGGGGACGAAGAAATCGGACAAGGTGATTTTGCCCTCGGCGTTGATCGCGTACAGGTCGCCTTCGGTGGTCCGGTAGTACGTGGCGCCATCGCTGTAGACGGCATCGAGACCGGCGCCGTGCGGTTGTTGCCAGCGCAGATCACCATCGTAGGAGACGCCCGCGAGGCGATCGACCGACTGGGCGACGAGGCCGTCGGGTGTGGCCAACAGGACCGTGGGGGGATTGCCGAAGCCCGCGTCGGCCAGTGGCAGGAACCAACTCTCGTTGCCGGCGGCGTTGGTGGTGATCGATTGGACCGAGCGTTGCTGATAATCCGCAAAGAGCCTTACATAGGAAGCCATGGAGTTTCCTTCCGGTCGGGATTGAGTCCGGTCCGAATCGGCCCGGCAGCCGGTGACCGCGACTGCGACCAGGAGCAATCCGGTCGCGACCACTTGACGCATACTGCGATATCCATTCGCCACACCGTTCAGCCTACACCTCCTCCACCCGGAAGCCGCCGCTGCTGACTGACGGTTGATTGAACCAGGTGGCGACGAAATTGAAGTCGGCGGCCGACAGGGCGGCAGCGTCTTCCGGTTTATCGTAGAAGTAGTTGATTATTTTTCTCGCCGAGTGATTATCGCCCAGCCGCAGGCGGCGTTGGTTGTTCAGATTGAACGGGTCATTGCTCGACTGTTTGACCTCGACCCGATAGTTGAACGCACCGTGACCGGGCGGTGAACCGGGGCTGTAGATCTCGAAGCCCGGGATCACCCGGATGATAGTCGGGTCAAGCGCGCCGCCGCCACCGGTGAGCTGGAACCGTCCGGTGACTTTGTAGGGGCCGGTCGATTTGGTCAACCAGTTGTAGATCATGCGGGCCCAGGCTCGTTTCTGGGCGCCGGACCAGGTGTGGGCGCCGTTGTCGACGAACGCGATCGAGAGCAGGAAGCGGACATTGAGGATCGCCCTGAAGTCGGTCGGGTTGTCGGTGACGGAGCGATCGAGCCGCCGGGTTTCATCCAGCTCCTGGAAGAGATAGAGGTTGGCGGTCTTGTTGCCGCTGATTGTGACCTGGCCGCCATTGGACCATCGCCAGGGATCGACCGGGTCGGCGGTCTGGCGATGATAGTGCATGTCGGCGCGCGGGTAGTACATGCGGAACTGGTCGCCCTCGAGGTAGCGATGCAGGCTGCCGCCGGATTTGCTCTGCTCGTTGAGCCAGTGTACGAAGCGCCAGACATGACGCATGCGGATCGGGCCGTTTTTGTCCATCATGGTGAGCTTGTCGTGGTCGATATCCCACGATTCGGAGCCCTGGACGCGCTGGGGGAAGTTGGAGTTGTTGTCGCGGATGTCATTGCCACCTGAGGTGACGCCAAACTGACCGAAATTGGGCAGGCGACCGTTAGTTCTCACATTCGGCACCTTGTCCATGTAATCATCGACCTGCCCGGTGGCGTGACCTAGTTCATGCGCCATGACCAGGCAGCCGTAGCCCTCGGGGTCTTCGAATTCGTCGAACGGGAAGCCGGAGAAGCGACCGGGGTCGTCCTCGCGGGTCTTGATCCGTAAACTCAGCAGGCTGAAGGGCCGGTCGGCCGCCCGGGCCGAGACCACCCAGCTGCCTTTGTCTTCTTCGACGATGACGGCGACTGACTTGGGCCGACCGCCGTGCGTATTGCGCAGGGCGGCGTTGAAATCGGCCCGGGTCCACATAGCTTTGAAATTGTCGTCCTCGAAATCGAAGGCCGACGACGGGGTATAGTCGAGCGTTTCGTTGCCTTCGAACATGAAGAATGGCCTGACAATGCGATCACGGTTGCCGTCGGTACGCTCGAACTCGTACAGCTTCTTGTTCCAGTGAAACATCGAGTTGACCATGCCGACACTGAAGAACTCCTCAACCTCGGCATCGGTGGCCGGACGCTCGCCGCCGGTGCCGCCCACGGTGGGGTCGGGGTCTTTGATGATGAAGCACGACCAGTAGACTATCAGGTGGGAGTAGAACCGGCTGCCGTCGCAGCTGCTGTCGTGGAGATAGTGCAGGTCGAAGTCGCCGATGCCGCTGTTGTGGACGGTATCGATACCGTCACGGTAGGTGATCGTCTGTCTGCCGTGGACATCATCATCATTGAGTACGGCCGCACGGGCGCCGAGAACGTGTCCGGCGGCGGGATTGAATGAGCCGTTGCGGACGGTGCGTTTGCGGGTGACGTCGTAGAAGTCGCCGCAGAAGACAACCGCGCGGGCGTTTTCCGGGGTGTCGACAATGAAATTGCGGGTGACATTGTTCTCGTCCTGCTCGAATCGTATCAGTGTCTCCTCGTGGTCGGCGGGGATGTCACCGGAGGTCGGATCGACTTCCGGGAAGATCTTCATCTGGTGGTCTTCAGGATCGACAAAGAGGATGCGTACCCGTGAATGCTCCGACAGCGGTTTCGGCACGCCGTTCGGGTTGGCGCCGTTGACGAAGGCGGAACGGTCCCGGATTGCCTGGCTGCCGGTACCGTCCACCAGCACGATGCTGTCAAGATCGAACACGATCGGCGAGGAGGCGCTGGTCGACTGCTTGAGCAGTTCGGAGATTGGCTCGACGTCGTCGTCCTTAGTTGCGAACCAGTTGGTTGACTCCCATTCGGTCGGGAGGTCGTAGTGGCGCCAGCGGTCGAGATCGGACAGGGCATCGATTTCTTCGGCCGTCCTGGTCACAATCCTCGGGGTGTCGGAACTGTTGGCGGTGAAGATATAGCTGTCGGGGGCCGCGAAGCGGAAGCGGACTTTGTCGGAGAGATTGTCGGCTTCATCCTGTGTAGCGAACTGCACCACGACGGTGTACAGGTCGCTGCCCTGCACGACGCGGCTGTTGATGGCGGTGTCATCGGGGCGGAGCGCTTCGATGTTCAAGCCGGGCGGGATCGCCATGACTTCGTCGCGGACCTTGTTGTAATACTCAAACTTGAGATGGTACGCGACGGCGTGCAGGTCGCCGGGGCTGATGTAGGTCGGTTCGAAATGGTAGCGGCTCCAGAGCGGGCACTCGGCCTCGGTGTGGGTGCGATCGGTCACGGCCGGACAGGTCATGGGTGGAGCATCGCGGTCGGCGAAAAAGAGAATCTCGACCCGCCGGTTCTGCTGGGAGCGGTAGTTGTCGCGCCCGCGCTCGTCGAGCGGGAACGACTCGCCGCAGCCGACAATCGGTTTGTCATCATCAACATAGCGCAGCGCGTTTTCGCGCTGGTTGTCGAGTTCGAGCGGCAGGATCTGCAGGGTGTCGCAGATGACCTGGGAGTAGAGGTGATAAATCGCGCGCCAGTCGGATTCCGGCCAGGTGTGATTGGGCCGGTTGGCGATAATGTCACCGAGATTGTCGGGCAGGCGCGGCGTGAAGTAGGCATCGGCGTAGTCGCGATTGTATCCCTGCGCGAAGCCGTTGATCGCATTGCGCGTCTTGTTGCCGAACTTGTTGTCGAGTCCCTGCGGGTCACAGTTCCAGTTGGAGCGTTTCCACGGTGCGGCAAGATTGTGGAAGTACTCGATGATCTGCTGGTAATCTTCGACCTTGTGCCGCTGGAAACACAAGCGCTGCCACTGCTGGATGTCACCGTTGAGAAGATACAGGACCCCCTTGGCGCGCTGCTGGGATAACTCGAAGTTCATTCTCGTGCCGCCGGAAGTATCGGTGTGGCCGGTGACGATCATCCGGAGGGTCGGGTCGAACTCGAATTGTCGGAAGACGAGCGCGAGGACGTTGAGGCCGGTCATGTCCGATTGTTCGTCACTGGGCTGTGCGCCGTCTTCGGAAGACCTGCCGGCGGGGCGGTCGGGCATCATGACGGCGCTGTTGAGGTGGAAGAGGACGTCTTCCATCTCGAGTATCTGGACCGGTACCAGTCGGTGCTGGAATTGCGCACGCCCGCCGGTGGCGGAGGCGCAACCGGTCGACAGTGCGGAGAGTCCGGCGGTGAGGCTGCTGTTGTTCTGGGATGCCATGAGCGTTCGTGAGTGCTGCTGTCTTTATTCCTTGATATCGAATGCAACGTGTACGCGGCCAGGCGGAACCTTGTCGATCTTCGCATAGCCGTTACCATCGAGCGTTCCTTTGCGAATCTCGCCGTTGGGCAGGTGCACCCGGTACTTCTTGTTGCCCATGGGGTTGCCGTCTTTATCGCGCAGTTCGATTTCTATCCAGTCTTTCAATCGGAGTATGCCGGAACGGGCCTGGCAGCCGGCCGCTTCAACAGTGAAGAAGAAAGTTGGTGACGAGTAGCCGCCCTTTTGCGCTTTCTCCTGTTGTACCTTCAGCAGTTTCTCGTCGACAGCGAAAGTCCAGTCGACCTCAACTTTGTCACCGCTGACTTTGGTGTCGAAACCGGCCAACTGGCGGTCGGCCGAGTTGATGTCGCGCATGTAAACGACGACGCTGGCAGGGGTGTCGTTCTCGATACCGGCCGTCTTTGCGCTCAGGGTGAGTTTGTCGCCGACCTCGGCTTCGTTTTTTGACCAGGTGGCTTTGCTGATGGCGCGGATTTCGATGTCGTAGTTGCCCTGTTCCACTCCTGAGCGCTTGATACGTCCGGTGAGCGGGCCGGAATCGACTATCTCTTTACCCTTCTTGACGGTGTACACGGCGCCGCCCACCGGCAGACCACCTTTGTCTTCGAAAGTGACATCCAGAATGTGGCCCTCTTCAACCTCGGACGACTTGGCCGTGGCACTTGCGCCACTGCCGCCACCGCCGCCGGCCATACCGCCGCCACCGCCACTGCCGGGACCGATCAAGACGGTCGGGCAGCCCTTGACGATGGTATCCGGGGGGCCGGAGCAGGTGGCCATGTCGCCCACAACGGCAGCAGGCATGCCTTTGATGAGCACTGTCGGCACGCCCGGCCCGGTGATCGGTCCGCCGACATGGGGCGGTGGCGGGGTGCCGGGGTTCATCATGGGGCAGACATGGTTGTCACTAACCCGGGCGGCCGGCATGCCGCCGATCATAACGGTTGGTTCACCTTTGACTATAACGCCGCCGTGGGCGGTCGAATCGCCCAGGCGAGCTGCCGGTTTCCCCATACGGACTCCTTCGGAAAGCTACGCGATTGCGGTAGGCTCAATATATTGATTATCGAGCCGCGTGGTCAATCTTTAACTATTGCTCACCCCACAACGCGCAAACCGGGCTCGCAGGCGATCATAGCTTCGATCACATTGTTCGTCCGACCGCCCCGGCCAGGGATTTCAGGTTGGCCATGAGGTCGTCGAACTGCGGCAGAGTCAGCGACTGAGCGCCGTCGGAGAGGGCCTTGTCGGGGTCGTTGTGCGTTTCGACCATGAGACCATCGGCGCCGACCGCGACCCCGGCTCGGGACACCGGCGCCACCAGATCGCGCTGGCCGGTGGCATGGGACGGATCGACAATGACCGGCAGGTGACTGAGCCGCTTGAGGATGGGGACGGCCGAGATATCGAGGGTGTTGCGTGTGTACTTTTCGAAACTGCGGATGCCCCGTTCACACAGGATGACATTCGGGTTGCCGCCGGCCAGGATGTACTCGGCCGACATCAGCAGCTCTTCGATAGTCGACATCAGCCCGCGTTTGAGCAGGATCGGCTTGGTCAGTTTGCCGATCTCGTCGAGAAGGGCAAAGTTCTGCATGTTGCGGGCGCCGATCTGGATGATATCGGCGTACTCACATACCAGGTCGACATCGTGCGCCGAAAGGACCTCAGTGACAATCGGCATGCCGGTGCGCGCGCGGGCTTCGGCGAGGATCTCCAGTCCCGCTTTGCCGAGACCGCGAAAGCTGTAGGGCGACGTGCGCGGCTTGAAGGCGCCACCGCGAAGGATGTGGGCACCGGCCTGGTGGATAGACTCGGCAATGGTCAGTGTCTGTTCGCGTGACTCAACCGAACAGGGACCGGCCATCATGACAACCGTGTCGCCGCCGATGGTGACATCGCCGACAACGATCCGGGTTGGTTCTGCCCGGAATTCCCGGCTGCCGAGTTTGAACGGTTTTTCGACCGGGGCGATTTCGGCCACACCCGGCAGAGACAGGAAGTCTTCCTGGTTCATCGGCAGCCCGCCGCCGACCATGCCGATGACGGTGCGACCGTTGCCCTGCGAAAGATGGGGGCGGAAACCAAGCTCTTCGATGCGCTTGATCACCGAGCTGATCTCTTTCACGCTGGCGTTATCTTTCATTACCACGACGGTCATGGCGTCCTCCGAAGTTGCTCAGGGGCGGGATGAGTTTCTGATCTGTTGAGGCCGCGGCGCAGGGTGGCGATAAAGTCGGCGGCCCGGGTGATTGACGCTGATGGCGATCCGGCCCGATCGATGCAATCGATCAGGGCGCTGCCGACCACAACACCATCGGCCTCGCGTCCGACCGACGCCGCCTGCTCGGGAGTGGAGATGCCAAAGCCGACTGCGACCGGTACCGGGCTGGCGGTGCGGATGGCGCGGATCATAGTGGTGAGGCTGGCCGGGAGTTCACGTCGGGCGCCGGTGACGCCGGCGATCGAGACGAGATAGACAAACCCCCGGCTACGCTGCAGGATCGAGGCGCGTCGATCGGGGGGCGAGGTTGGCGCGATCAGGTGGACGAGGTCGATCCCGGCTGTCCGCATCGTTCGCTCGAGCGTGGCCGACTCTTCGATGATGACATCGGGGACGATCAGTCCTCGCACGCCGATTCGAGCGGCTTCGGCAGCGAAGCGGTCGAGACCGTACCGGAGGAGCGGATTGAGATAGCTCATGATGACCAGCGGCTTGCTGTCGGTGTTGCGGATGCGGGCCAGCATATCGAGCGTTTGTTCGACTGTCACGCCGTGCGAAAGAGCCGTTTGTGCGGCGCGCTGGATCGTTGGGCCATCGGCGAGGGGATCGGAAAAGGGGATACCGATTTCGAGCAGGTCGGCGCCGGCGTCGAAGACAGCATCGACCAGTGCAACGAAAGTCGTTTCATCCGGGTAGCCGGCCATAAGGTACGGAATCAGGGCCGCCCGGTTGTGGCTGCGGCAGGCCGCGAAAGCTGATGTGATCGTGTTCATGGGCGGGTGACCTTGTTTATCGAGGTGATGTTTTCCTGTTCGGCGGCATCGAGCGAGTGGACGGTGGTCAGGTCCTTGTCGCCGCGACCGGAGAGATTAATGACGATGGTATGCCCGGGCGTAGATTGCTGAGCGATACGCCGCGCTCCGGCCAGGGCGAACGAGGACTCCAGGGCGGGGATGATACCCTCAAGAGCGCATAGTTCCTTGAAGGCGTTGAGTGCTTCGGCGTCGTCAACAGAGGTGTACGTCACGCGAGCGGACTCGTGCAGGTAGCTGTGTTCGGGGCCGACCCCGGGATAGTCGAGACCGGCCGAGATAGTGTGGGTCGGCTGGACCTGGCCGCGGTCATCCTGCAAGAGGTAGCTGAAGCTGCCGTGTAACACGCCCGGAGCACCTTTGCTGAGGGTCGCGGCGTGGCGCATGGTGGTAAGACCGTCGCCGGCCGCTTCAACACCGACCAGGGCGACCTCAGTGTCGCGCAGGAACGGATAGAACATGCCAAGGGCGTTGGAGCCGCCGCCAACGCAGGCAACTATCGTGTCGGGCAAGCGGCCGGTCTGGCGTCGCACCTGGCGGCGCGTCTCACGACCAATGACCGACTGGAAGTCGCGCACGATGCGGGGGAAGGGGTGGGGGCCGACGGTCGAGCCGATGATATAGTGGGTTGATTCGACGCTGGCGACCCAGTCGCGCATCGCTTCGTTGGTGGCATCCTTGAGGGTGGCGGTACCGGAGGATACGGAAACGACCTCGGCGCCAAGTAGTTTCATGCGCTGGACGTTGGGGGCCTGCCGCCGCATATCCTCGGCGCCCATGTAGATGGTGCAGTCGAATCCGAATCGGGCTGCAACGGTTGCGACGGCGACGCCGTGCTGCCCGGCGCCGGTCTCGGCGATTACCCGTGACTTGCCCATGCGTTTGGTAAGCAATGCCTGGCCGAGACAGTTGTTGATCTTGTGTGCGCCGGTATGGTTGAGGTCTTCGCGTTTGAGGTAGATTGTCGCACCGCCCCAGGTTTCGGAGAGTCGTTCGGCTCTGTACAACGGGGTGGCCCGGCCGACATACCGGCGAAGGAGTTCGCGAAGGTTGCGGCCGAAGTCTCGATCGTGGCGGGCCTCGGCGTATTCGCGTTCGAGCTGCAGTAAAGCGGCCATCAGCGTTTCAGGAACAAACCGTCCGCCGAATCGCCCGAAGTAGCCTCGTTTGTCAGGCAATCCCATTTGCGTACCTCGTATATGAAAGATTGTATCTTCTCGTGATCTTTTTGTCCCGGTTCACGCTCGACACCGCTGGAGACATCGACGGCCGCCGGCCGAACCGTCTCGAGAGCCGACGCCACGTTGTCTGCATGCAGGCCACCGGCGAGGATGAGCGGTCGGCGCCGGGCCACCTGTGCGGCGAGTGACCAGTCGCAGGTGCGGCCGGTGCCACCGGCGCGGTTGGGGTGGTAGCCATCGAGCAGGACAAAGCGGGCCGGGTGTGCGATGATATCGTCGGCATCGGCAACAGCAGAGAAAGCGCGAATCAGGGGGACGACGCTGTCGATTGACCGGTCGTTCGTACCATGCAGCTGTATGTAGTGAAAGCCACACTGCCTGATGATTGCTTCGATCCCGGCGCTCCCCGTATCGACAAACACGCCGACGGTGGCAATGAACGGGGGCAGTTCAGCGATGATGGCGGCCGCCTGTGCGGGTGTCACCCGGCGGGGGCTTGGTGCAAAAACAAAGCCAAGGGCATCGGCGCCGGCACGTACGGCCGCAAGGGCATCCTCGGGGTTGGTAATCCCACAGATCTTCACGCGTGTCATGCCGACACCTCCATAAGGGTTCGTACTTGTGCGGCGACGTCATCGGCGGTCATGAGACTCTCACCGACCAGGATGGCGTCAACGTCTATCGCGCGCAGGCGCCGGGTGTCTTCACTGGTGTGAATGCCGCTTTCGGCGACACATACCCGGTCGGCGGGGATGAGGCGACGCAGGCGTTCGGTGGTGGCGAGGTCGACCTCGAAGGTGTCGAGATTGCGATTATTGACGCCGAGTATCGTTGCTCCGGCTTCGAGAGCAATGTGTAATTCGGCTTCGTCGTGCACCTCCATCAGCACCTCGAGGCCGAGCCGGTGGGCCAGGTGGTGCAGATCGGCCAGTTCATCGGGGCGGAGTGCAGCGACGATGAGCAGGATAGCATCGGCGCCGATCGCGCGTGACTCAAAGACCTGGTATTCGGTGAGGATGAAGTCCTTGCGCAGCACCGGCAGGGATACGGCAGCCCGCGCCAGTTGCAGGTCGATGATGGAACCGTTGAAGAAACGCTGGTCGGTCAGGACCGACACGGCTGCGGCGCCGGCCTGTTGGTAGAGTCGGGCGCGATGCGCCGGGTCAATGACGTCGGCCAGAGCGCCTCTGGAGGGTGAACGGCGTTTAATCTCGGCGATGAGTGCCAGACCGAAGTTGTTGGTAATGGCCGCCTTCAGGCTGCGGACGGCCGGCAGCGAGGCGATTACCTCATTGAAGTGGGCGATCTCTTTTGCGCTGTCGATCTCGGCCAATTCACGCCGTTTATGCTGGAGTATCTCAGGCAGCACGGCTGGCCTCGTTGGTGAAGGCGATGAACTCGCTCAGTTTCTGTCGGGCGCGGCCGCCGGCAATCGTCTCGCGGGCCAGCGCGATACCGTCGTCCAGAGAATTGGCTGCTTCCGCGCAGACAAGTCCGAGGGCGGCGTTGAGGATAACGGTATTGGCGGCCGGGCCGGGTTCGCCATCGAAGATTCTCCGGGTGATCTCGGCGTTTGTCACCGGGTCGCCGCCGGCGAGATCGGTGATGTCACATCGGGCCAGACGATGTTCCTCGGGGATGACCTCGAAGGTCCGCACGGTACCATTGGTGACCTGCACGACGCAGCTGACACCGCAGGTGGCGAGTTCATCGAGGCCGCACTCGTTGTGCACGACGAAGACATTGTGGGCGCCCAATTCGGCGGCAGCGCGAGCCATCACCGCGACACAGTCAGCCGCAAAGACGCCAATCACCTGGTGGGTGGCGCCGGCCGGGTTGGTCAGGGGGCCGAGCATATTGAAGATCGTGCGGAAGCCGAGTTCCTTGCGGACCGGGCCGACCGCCTTCATGGCCGGGTGAAGGTGCGGGGCGAACATGAAGCCGATACCCACGCGTTCGATACACGTTGCGACCTGGGCCGGGGTGAGGTCGATTCGAGCGCCGAGCGCCTCGAGTACGTCGGCGCTGCCGGAGCGGCTGGAGATACTGCGGTTGCCGTGCTTGCCGACGGTGAGGCCGGCGGCGGCCAGCACGAAGGCAGCGGTCGTGGAGATGTTGAACGTGCCGGAGCCATCGCCACCCGTGCCGCAGGTGTCGATCAACAGCGGGTGCTGATGGGGGATGCGGATGGCACGGTTACGCATCGCTCGCGCCGCACCGACCAGTTCGGCGGTGGTTTCGCCTTTGGCGCGAAGCGCCGTCAGAAAGGAAGCGATCAGCACCGGCGAGATCTCTTCGCTCATGATGCGCTCGACGATCTGTTCGGTGGTCTCGGCGCTCAGGTTCTCGCCTTGCATGAGGCGTGTCAGGATTTTGGTCAGCATGGTCTAACTCCTCGCCAGGAAGTTCTTGAGCATGAGTTTGCCGTGATCGGTGAGGATCGACTCGGGGTGAAACTGCACGCCATACACGGGTCGGTCCTTAAGAGTGATGGCCATGATCTCGCCTTCCGAGGTATAGGCGGTGACGTCAAAGCAGGCGGGCAGGGAGTTCTCCTCGACGATCAGTGAGTGGTAACGAGTGGCTGTAAAGGGACTGTTGAGGCCCTGGAAGAGGCCGCCGCCGTGATGGTAGACAGGGGAGACCTTGCCGTGCATCAGCCGATCGGCCCGGACCACCTTACCATTGAATGCGTGGGCGAGGCATTGGTGACCGAGGCAGACGCCGAGAATAGGTGTCGTGTCCGCGAGCTGTTTAATGATGTCAACGGAAATGCCGGCGCCATCGGGTGCGCCCGGACCGGGGGAGATGATGATGTGTGCTGGATTCATCGCGGCCAGTCCATCGACCGTAGCCTCGTCGTTGCGGACGACGCGGACATCGGCGCCGAGTTCACCTACGTACTGGACGAGGTTGTAGGTGAACGAGTCATAGTTGTCAATCATGAGTACCATCAGAAGCCCTCCTCGGCGGCGGCAATCGCCCGGCGCAGGGCGGCCAGTTTGTGCAGGGTTTCTTCGTATTCTCGTTCCGGGACCGAGTCGGCGACGATGCCGGCGCCGGCCTGCAGGTGGAAGGTTGCGCCTTTCATCACGATGGTCCGGATGGCAATGCACCAGTCCATGTCGCCCGAGAGGGAGAAATAGCCGACGGCGCCGGCGTAGGGACCGCGGCGGTGCGGCTCGAACTGCTCGATCAGTTGCATGGCGCGGATTTTCGGGGCGCCGCTGACCGTCCCGGCGGGGAAGGCGGCCCGAAACAGTTCGAACTGATCGACATCATCGCGCAACCGGCCGTGGACCGTTGACGTCATGTGCATGACATGGGAGAAGCGCTCGATGGCCATGAACTCGCTGACTTTGACCGAACCGGTGGCGCAGCAGCGGCCGAGATCGTTGCGGCCGAGGTCGACCAGCATGACATGTTCGGCCCGTTCCTTGTCATCGGCGAGCAGCTCTTCGGCGAGCCGACGGTCATCTTCGAGGCTATCGCCGCGGGGGCGGGTTCCGGCGATCGGACGAACGGTAGCCTGGCGACCGGCGAGGCTGACCAGGGCCTCGGGGGAGGAGCCGATCAGTTTGGTTTCGTCGAAATCGAGGTAGAACAAATAGGGCGACGGGTTGAGCATGCGCAGGGCGCGGTATATGGTGAACGGGTCGGCCTCGGTGCGGCCGGTCAGGCGCTGCGAAACGACCAGCTGGTACACATCGCCGGCGGCAATGTGTTCCTTGACCTGCTCGACGGTCGTGCAGAAGTCTTCCTTGCGGACGTTTGAGGTCAGCTCGCCGGACTGATCGTTCACCGAGCCGGTGCCGTTGTATTCAAGTGGGGTGCGCAGCGCTGTCGTGAGGGTTTGAAGCTGCTTCTCTGTCCGGGTAGTGTCGGCGTCATCGGTCAACGCGATCAGGCGGAGGCGATGCTGGACATGGTCGAAGACGAGCAGGGTGTCGATCAGGTAGAGCATGGCCAGGGGCAGCCCGAGTACATCGCGTGACCGGTCGGGTAACCGTTCAAACTGCCGGACCATGTCGTAGCTGATGTAGCCGACCGTGCCGCCGAGGAGAGGGGGATGGTCACCCTCGAAATCGATCTCGTACGAACCGAGCAGGGTTTTGAGGTGAGTCAGGGGATTGGCAGCAGCGTCCTCGCGTTCATGTGGTACGGTAGTGCGGCCGTCGGGACCGATCACCATCAGGTTGGACTCATCGATGATGATCTTCGTCCTGGGGGCGATCCCGATGAAGGAATAGCGGCCGAGCTGGACGCCCCGCTCGACTGATTCGAGCAGCAGCATGGCGCCGTGCGGTTTCAGCTTCAGGAAAGCCGAGACCGGCGTTTCGAGATCGGCCGGCAGTTCTCGGGAGACGGCGCGGAGTCGGCGGGGCGGGGCTGCTGCGGTCGGTCCGGGTGGTGATGGTTTCATGGCGAGTTATCCTCATACATAGAGAAAGCCCGCTGTCAGTCGCCTGACAGCGGGCTTGTGTTTGGTGTCGGTGCCGGTGTTTTAGCTTGGGTCGAACACGGAAACGGAGCCACGTGCAGGCGTACCTCTGTCGCTAAGCCACCACCACCAGGAGCAGTTGTTTTGCGAATAGGTACGCATTTTCAGGTCTTCCGTTCTTACATTTGCTGGCGTGTTCTTGTGCAGGCAGACAGGTACAGCCTGCTTGGCATAAGTATACCCGATTACTCTATTTTGTCAATACGCTTTCTTAGGGGGTGTTGACAATCGCGGCGAGCCTTCCTCAGGTCTGTTCAATTCGTGCACAGCTCAGACTTCTCAGGAGCAAGGACGCAAAACCTGCGCGGTCGTACGAGAAAAGATCTAAAACGCAAGAAGCGAGACCAGCTGAGGTTCCCAGTCCCGCTTTGCGGCCACCGCCGGAGCGCGTCGGTGGCGTCTACCCCTTAGCGATTAACGGGGGAGATTTTGCTATCCTGTTGACAGACAAGCGACAGCGCTGATGGCCGTCGCTGCATGTCGGTCGATGTTTAATCCTTGTATGAATCTACCGATTAGACGCTCAGCGATAACGATCTGATACATCGATTGTTCCGTTGGGAAGCCCGCTTAATCAAACGCCAACATGCACAGCGGCTGAGCGGGTCGGAGTGATCACTGGCGTGACGGGGCGCCGATGGTTACCAAGGTGACGATAACCAGAGTAAGAAGTCGATGTTTAGCTATAATAGCTGTTGGGTTCTTGGAGAAATAGCTGTACCTTACCAGGTAAGAGATCATTCTGAACGAAACAATTTGGAGGTTTCGGAGGCGATCGGTTTCTTCGGTGGCGAGTAGAATACTTGCATTAGATTAGTTGTTGACAGTAACTGTCAAGACCACCTTATTGGCGACAGACTGCGACCGGTGGGGTGGGTATACCCCGCTGGGTTTCTGCCCCCCTCCCAGCGCCCCGCCCGCCGGTCTATTTTTGTCCGCCGCGTATTTACCTTTCAATTTCATCCTTTTACTACTTGACAGCCCGGCTGTTATAGTTTACATAGTTTACATAGCAACAGTTGTATAGGCAATTAAATATGGCGGATACTTCGTTAGACCTTCAAAACTCGCTGGGCCGGCTGGTTGGGCGAACCTCGCGGGCGCTGCAGAATCGATTGAACCACAATCTCGAAGCCGATGGTTATTCGGTGACGGCGGAGCAGTGGATCATTATCGTTAATCTGTGGCATCACGAGGGACGGTGTCAGCAGTGGCTGGCGGACATTATCGGCAAGGACAAGACCAGTATCACTCGTCAGCTGGATACGATGGCCCGGCATGGCTTGATCAAGCGCGTTCCCGGAACGGAAGACCGTCGTCAGAACATGGTCTATCTGACCGATAAGGGCCGAGCGTTGCGCGAGGACCTGACGGTGGTCGTGAAGCGGACCCTGGCTGAGGCCGAGGCGGGCATCGACCCCGACGAGTTGCTGATCTGCAAAGAGGTGCTGAAGAAGATCTGGGAGAATGTAGAGCATACCCCCGGTGGCGCCGCCACGGGGAGACGAGGAGGGTGACATGTTGTTGGACAACCGCAATATTGTGATTACGGGCGCGAGTCGTGGGATTGGTGCATCGACGGCCAGGCTGTGCGCGCAGCATGGCGCACGGGTGGCGGTCAACTACATGGCGAGCCAGGCGGCGGCCGAGGCGATTGTCACGGAGATCACCGATGCCGGAGGGACGGCGGTGGCGATCGGCGCCGACGTTCGCGATGAGGAGCAGGTGGCGCGGATGGCCGAGGAAGCGGAGAAAGCGCTTGGTCCGATCGACTCGCTGGTAATCAATGCCAGTATCAGTTTCCCGATGCTGCCGTTTATGGAATACCCCTGGGCCGACTTCGCGGCCAAAGTCACCGGCGAAATGCAGGCGGCCTTTCATTGTGCCAGGGCATTTGTGCCGGGCATGCTGGAACGCAAGCAGGGTAACATTGTTGCAGTTTCCAGTGGGCTATCGAAACAAGCGGGATTCGGTTTTTGTGCGCACAGTACGGCCAAGGCCGCCCTCAACGCACTCGTGCGGTCGATGGCGCTGGAGTTGTCGCCGTCAGGCATCCGCGTGAACACGGTGTCTCCCGGTCTGACCATTACGGATGCGACCAGTCACGTGCCGGATGAGCAGAAGAAGATGATCTCCGGTATGACCCCGCTGAGGAGAAACGGCTTGCCCGAGGACATCGCCGGAGTAATACTCATGATGCTCTCGGAAGAAACGCGGTTTGTTACCGGCGGCTATATACCGGTGGATGGCGGGATGACGATGCTGTAGGCATCGCGATACAGTCATGAACAATACGAACAGACGTGGTGGAAGGAGCTGATGAAGGACACGACCCGTCGCTTGATCTTTCGACTTGGGATCCCGGTTGCGATACTGGGTGTCTCAATCCTGGTCGGGGTCTGGTTGGCCTCGATGCGGGAAGAACCGGCCCGTCGTACCCCGGCGCCGCGTACACGGATTGTTGATGTGCGGGTGGTGACGCTCGATACGGTCCGGGCGGAGATTGCGGCGTATGGTCGTCTGACCAGCGCCCAGCCGGTCGAGTTGTACAGTGAGGTGGCCGGTACACTGGTGGAGGGGAATATACCCTTCAAACCGGCGCAGGCATTTGCGCGGGGCGATTTGCTGCTGAAAGTGGATGACCGCCAGGCGCGGCTCGATCTCAACAGCGCCAAGAGTGAATTGCTCAACGCGCTGGCATCGGTGCTGCCGGAGATCAAGGTTGATTTTCCCGACCAGTTTGCCGTCTGGCAGGATTACTTCGATCGGGTCAATTTCAACGATCGTCTGCCCGACCTGCCGGAGACGGCCAACCAGAAGATCAAGATGTTCCTCTCCCGTTTCAATGTGTACCGGCTGTACTTCACGGCGCGCAATCTCGAGATACAACTCGACAAGCACCGTTTCTACGCGCCGTTTGACGGCTCGATTGTGAATGCAAACCTTCGCGAGGGATCAAGTGTGCGCAGCGGCACGCTGGTGGGGCAGATCATCAATCTCGAAGACCTCGAGATCGAGGTGCCGGTTGCGGTAGCCGACATTCCGTGGTTGTCGCGCGACCAGCGGGTCAGTTTCACCTCGACCGAACTGCCGGGGGAGTGGACCGGCCGGGTCAAGCGGGTCGGCAACAATATCGACTCACGCACGCAGACGGTGCCGGTGTACCTGACCGTTGACCAGTCGGATGCCGGGATGCTGTATGACGGTATTTTCCTCGAGGCAGAAATCCCCGGGGAGATCATTGCCGGCGCCGTGCGGATTCCGCGACTGGCGCTGTACAATGATACGTACGTCTATGTGGTCGATGAGGGCAAGCTCGACCGTCGCGCGGTCGAAATAGCCCGTCGTGAGACCGACCACGTGCTGGTGTCATCGGGACTCCAGACCGGTGATACGCTGGTGGTCGAGTTGCTGCAGGGAGTGGCGACCGGCATGCCGGCTAAGCCTCGGATCGGACGCACGATCACCACCACCCCGGCGGAGCAGGGCAGCTGATGCGTCGCGTCGTCTCGTTTTTCGTGCGCTTTCCCGTCTGGGTGACGGTGCTGATGCTGGCTGTCTTCGCGTTCGGGTTTATCTCGCTCGACCAGATGCGCTATTCTTTCTTTCCGGAGATCCCGCCTGATACAATCACCATTGAGGTTGTTTACCCGGGTGCATCGCCGGAGGAAGTGGCCGAGGGGGTGGTGCTCAAGATCGAGGAGAATCTTGACGGCCTGCAGGGGGTCGACCGGATAACATCGGTGTCGCGCGAGAATACCGGGACCGTAACGGTCGAGACACTCAAGGGATCGGATATCGATCAGGTTCTCGCTGACGTCAAAAACGCGGTCGACCGCATCAATTCTTTCCCGGAGGGCGCTGAGGAGCCGGTGATTTTCGAGCAGGAGTTTCGCCTGTTCGCCATGTCGGTGGTGCTGTTCGGGCAAACCGATCTGTACAATCTCAAGTATATCGCCGAGGACTTTCGCGATCGCCTGCTGGCCACCGAAGCAATCTCGCAGGTGACAATCCAGGGTCTGCCCGAACTCGAGGTGGCCGTGAAGGTTTCCGAGGGAGCGCTGCAGCGCTACGGGTTGACATTCGATGAGATTTCGCGGGCGGTGGCCCAGGCGAATATCAACCTGTCCGGCGGGACGGTTGAGACCGAGGCCGAGGAATTGCTTATTCGCGCCTGGGGCCGGGACTATTTCGCGCAGCAGTTTGCGGATATTCCGGTGCGTGGCAGTGACGAAGGCACGGTGGTGTATCTCAGCGATATCGCCCGTATCGACGAGCAGTGGGAAGATGTGCCGGACCGGTTGTATTACAACGGCCGCACGGCGGTGCTGCTGCAGATCGACCAGGCGGAGAACGAAGATATCATCGCGATCGCCGACACCGCCCACATGGTGGTCGATGAATTCAACCAGGCCAACGCAAATGTCCAGGCGGTGGTAACCGATGATCAGACCGTGCCGCTTCGGCAGCGTGTCAACCTGCTCGTCAAGAACGGACTGATCGGACTGCTGCTGGTTATCATCACGCTCGGTTTCTTCCTGAACCTGCGCATGTCGTGGTGGGTGGCGGTGGCGATTCCGTTCTCTTTCGCGGGGATGTTCATTATTGCCGGGTTTGCCGGGCTGACGATCAACGTGATCTCGCTGTTCGGCATGATCATCGTGGTGGGGATCCTGGTCGACGATGCCATTGTCGTGGGGGAAAATATCTTTGCCCACTACGAGCGGGGTGTGCCGGCCTTGAAGGCGGCGGTCGACGGGACGATGGAAGTGATCGCGCCGGTGACGACGTCGGTGTTGACGACGGTGATTGCTTTCCTGCCGTTCTTTTTCCTCGATGGTCTGCTAGGAAAGTTCATCTGGCATATGGCGCTGGTGGTGATTGCCTCGCTGTTGTTTTCACTGGTAGAGGCGTATCTCATTCTACCGTCGCACTTGGCCCATTCGAAAGGGCTGCACCCGCACTCGCAGGATCCGCCGATGCGCCAGCGCATCGAGCGGTTCATCAACTACCTGACACATCGCATCTACGCGCCATCACTGCGCTTCGCGCTCAATCACAAGTGGTCAACGGTGGTGCTGCCGATCGGGCTGGTGGCGATCACCTACGGCCTGTTGTTCGGCGGGCATATCGGGCTGACGTTTTTCCCGTACATCGACAGTGACACGGTGCCGGTCAATATGTCGCTGGTGTCCGGGCGGCAGGAACGTATGACGGATTCGCTGCTGGCGATGATCGAGGAGCGTGCCTGGGAGGTCAACGAGCAACTTACCGCCGAGCGGCCGGACAGCCAGCCGGTGATCGAGGGAATCAAACGGGAGATCGGCACCAATGACTTTGGTGAGCGCGGCAGTCACACCGGTAAGCTGACGATCTTCCTGATGGATGGTGAAGAGCGGCAGCTGGAAAGCTATGTGATCGCCAACCGTATTCGCGAGGCGGTGGGCCCGGTACCCGAGGCGGAGAATATCACGTACGGGGCGGCGAGCCGGTTCGGCAAGCCGATCTCGATCAGCCTGCTCGGTGACGACTTTGATGAACTCGACAAAGCCCGGCAGATGCTCAAGACGGAGCTGGAGGATTTTGCGACGCTGACCGACGTGACCGATTCCGATCAGGAGGGCCGCCGGGAGATCGATATCGTGCTCAAACCGCGGGCCTATGCGCTCGGCCTGACGCTTCGCGATGTCGCCGGGCAGGTACGCTCCGGGTTCTTCGGGGCCGAGGTGCAGCGGATCCAGCGGGGCCGGGATGAGATCAAGGTGTGGGTCCGTTACCGCCCGGAGGACCGGGCGGCGATCGGTTTTCTCGACCGGATGCGGATACGGACGCCGAATGGCGCTGAGTACCCGTTCAGTGAGCTGGCGACGTACACGATCGATCGCGGCGTGACCAAGATCAACCATCTCGAGCGCCAGCGGGAGATCAAGGTCGAAGCGAACCTCGCTGACGTTAAAGATGATCTTCCGCCGATCCTTGCCGAGATCGAGCAAGATGTCTTACCCGGTATTCTCTCGCAGGTGCAGGGCGTGCGCTATTCGATGGAGGGGCAGTCGCGCTCGCAGGAGAAAGTGATCGGATCGATGCGGCGGGCGTTTCCGATCGCGTTCGTGGGCATGATCATTCTGGTCATTCTCGTATTCCGGTCGTACCTGCAGGCGGGGATCATCTTCTCGCTGATTCCAATCGGCATTCTCGGCGCCGTTTGGGGCCACGGTATCCAGGGGATTCAGTTGAACACGCTGTCGCTGTACGGGGTGATCGCGCTTTCGGGTATCATCATTAACGACAGTATCGTGCTTGTCGATTACGTGAATCGAAACCTGCGAAGCGGGCAGTCGGTCTTTGATGCCGTGTACAACGCCGGCCTGGCTCGTCTGCGGCCGATTCTCCTGACGACGCTGACGACCTCGCTGGGCCTTGCGCCGTTGATATTCGAGACCAGTCGACAGGCGCAGTTCCTGATTCCGATGGCGGTGTCGGTGGCGTACGGACTCGTGTTCGGCACGTTCATCCTGTTGATCATCCTGCCGGCGTTGTTCATGGTGACCAACAGTCTTCGGGTACAATTCAATCGCATCTTTGCCGGCAGGCGGATGTCGGCCGAGGCGGTCGAGCCGGCGGTCCAGGAACTGGAAACTTCGAAGGTGGAGTGAGTGATGACGCGCACAATCCGCATCCTGGTCCTTGCCGTGACTCTCCTGGTCGTCCCGCCGGTGGCTGCGACCGTGTCCGCGCAGGAGGAGATGACGGTTGAGGATGCGATCCGGATCGGTCTGGAGAACAACTACAGCATTCGGATCGCACGCAATTCGGCGGAGATCGCACGGAACAACGAGGGGCGAGGGACGGCCGAGTTGCTGCCGACGCTCGATGCTTCGGGGAATCACACCTACAGTTCGACCGATGAAGAGACCAACTCGCCGTTCAGTTTCGGTGATTCCGACACGCGTGCCAGTGGCGCTTCGGTGGCGTTGAACTGGACGTTGTTCGACGGTTTTCGCATGTTCGCCGAGGAGAGCCGGTACGATGAGCTGGCGCGGCTGGGCGAGTATCAGGCGCGCTTGACGATTGAAAACACGGTGGTGACGATCACGCGGGCGTATTACGATTTGGTGCAGCAGGAGCAGTTGCTCGATGTGGCCCGGCGCACGCGCGACATCTCGCGCGAACGGCTGAACAAGGAAGAGGTGCGCAACGAACTCGGCGGGGCGTCCTCGACCGACTTTCTCAATGCCCGGGTAGCGTTCAATAACGATCAGGCGACCCTGCTCAATCAGGAGCTGGCGGTCACGCTGGCGCGGCAGGAATTGAATCTTCAGCTCGGACGCGAGCCTGATGTCCCCGTAACGGTCAGCAAGCAGATTACGATTCCACCCCTGCAACTCCAGCAAGAGCAGGTGCTGGAGCGGGCCGAGGAGCGCAATGCCGCTCTACTGGTGGCGCAGCAGAACAAGCGGGTCGCGGATGACCTGGTCAACTCGCAGCGCTCGACATTTTTCCCGCGTATCTCGCTCAATGCCGAATACGGCTACTCCGATCGAACAACCTCTAGCGCCAATCCCGATTTCGAACAGGATATCGAAACACAGGCGACAGACGCCTCGATTGGCCTGATCGCCTCATGGAATCTCTTCAACGGCGGGCGTGACAAGATTGCGTATGACAACGCGCGAATCGAGGCAATCAACCGTCATCTCGAACTGCGCGACACGCGCAACCGCCTGGTCGGGCAGGTCCGGCGGACACTCGAGCAGTTTGCCAAGCGCCTGGAACTGGTTGAGCTGGAGACGCAGAATGTGATGGCGGCCGAGCAAAACCTGGCGCTGCAGCAGGATCGCTACCGGATCGGCGCGGCGACATCGCTGGAATTTCGCGACGCCCAGGTGAATCTCAGCCGGGCGCAAAACGCGCTGATCGTCGCCCGCTATCAGGCTCGGATCACTCGTCTCGAACTCGATCAGTTGATCGGGAATATTCAGATCGACTAGCTAATCATGCTTCGGATGCCCCTCGCTTTCGATGCGAGAGCTTCTATACCGCGGTGCGGTAGCCGAGGGCGACCTCGACCGAGGCGGCGCGGCGGTAGCGGCAGACGGCGGCTTCTTCGTTGGTAATCACCACAAAATCCGAGCGGCCATCGGTCCATGCGCCGGCATCGATATAGATCGACCGGCCATCGTCGAACTCCGGATCGATAAACGGATGGTGGGTGTGGGCGACGAGACACACCCGCGCCGGGTTGCCGTGTGAGCGGAAACGTCGCAGCAACGACGTGAAGTGGCTGATCTGACGGTCCGGGTAGGTGCTCTCTTCGGGATAGTGCGAAATCTCCAGTTCTCCGGAGACGACACCGTAGGCGACATGACGATACTCGGGTAGTCGCAGCCAGGCCCGGCGCATGTCGGCCAGTGAGGCCTCGACCCGCCGCAGGGTCTTGAAGACCGTCATCACCTGGTTCCAGCCCGGCAGTTCCGGGTTGGTGAAATGGTACCAGCGATCGGCCGAGTAGCCATGCTCCATGTAGACCTGCCCGTTGCGGGCGCTTTCACGGAAACCGGGGTGGTGGCGGTGTTCCCAGTCGTGGTTGCCGTAGATCAGGCAGGGATTGAGCACACCCATCTGGCGAATGATGGCGGCGTAGAGCGGGTGTGAACGGCGGATCTCCCGGCTGGTGGCGCGGCCATTCGACAGCGAGTTGGGAAAGCGCAGTTCGTACAGGTCACCGAGCTGATACAGCTTGAGCGAGCGGCCCTCGCAGAAGAGCTGGCGCTGGACGATTTCGCAGTGTACGAGAAAGTCGAGCATCGATTCGGCGCCGTACTTGAAATTGTCCAGATTGGAATTGTAATGGAACATGTGCATGTCGGGGATGGCCACGAGGATGTCGCTGTCGCCGAGGATCGGCCGCCACGTGCGCGGAATTGGGGTCGGCCGACCATCGTTGGAGATGATCTCCACGCGCGGGTTGTCCCGGACGAAATCATCGAAGATTCTCATGTTCGGTAACCTTCCGTTGGGTATGCAGTGCTGTCAAATGACTGGGGACGTCTCTTGCCATTGAAAAGATGACAATCAATGATCGGTACCGGTGGCGCCGGGTGAGTAGCTGTGGTGATACCGATCATCAACGACATCCTCACCCGGTGGTCAGGTCGGCTTCGGCGACCTCGGTAGCCACCGGTTCGAGTCGAGTGAGTTTTCGCACCCGGAACCGGTGACCGCGCCAAGTCACCATGCGGTTGAAGAAGGGTATCAGCCAGAGTCCGAACATGACGAGGTCCTTGACGGGAACCATGAGATAGTGACTCCAGCGGCTCTCGGAGCGCATGAGCAGGCCGGTGATCATGTCGAGCACTATCCGCGCGGCGCTGACCGACAACAGCAGGCCGAGCGAGGCCGGGTCACGCTGGACAGAGAAGTTGATCAGGGCCAGGGCGGTCGGGTTGGACAGGATCTCCGCGATGTAATACCCGATATTCAGATGCCGGCGCATGGTTGCCCAGCGCAGGTGGCGACTGCAGAAGCGGGTGAGCGTCCAGGTGGCATTGACGTTTTCCACCGGCAGGCAGGTAGTCAAGACCGTCATGCCGCGCTCATCGATGGCCTTGCCCAGCAGCCCATCCTCGAGCAGGTACTGGGCGAATGCGCGGAAGCCGCCGATCGATTCCAGGGTCTCCCGACGGATCAACATCGACTTGCCGATTGTCACCGGCACACCGAACAAGCGGCCGACGGCATAGACGCTGTCGGCGATGAAGGTGTTCAGGTGCAGGTTCTCCATGGCGGCGCCGAACGTGGTGGCGCCTACCCCGCGGATATGCGAGGTAACCATACCGACGTCGTCGGATTGCATGTGAGCGATCAGATCGCTCAGGTAATTGCGCGGTACCCGGACGTTGCTGTCGGAGATGACGAAGTAGTCGTGCCGGGCGAAAGGATACATATTGTGCAGGTTGTTGACTTTCGGATTGAGACCGATCTGTCCGGGGTCGACAACCAGACGGGCGTGGACCATCGGGTAGACCCGGCGGAGCTTCTGGACAACGTCGATCGCCGGGTCATCGGTGTCGGCGACGCCGAAGAGCAACTCGTACTCAGGGTAGTCGAGTTCAAAGAATGAACGCAGGTTGTCCTCGAGTTGATCATCGAGCCCCTTGAGCGGCTTGAAGACGGTGATCGGCGGGCGGTAGGCCGGGACGTCGGAACGGCGCCGGGCCCGCAGACGCTCGAGGGCGATGAAGCCTGCAGCGACGGTGAAATACAGGATGCCGAAGCAGATGGCTGCGAAGAGAACGATATGTAAAATCGACTGTATCACGGCTCTCCCGGGTTATCGGTTGCTCCGAAACGCAATAACAGTGTTTAAATTGCGTGCCGGTTAGTGCTAGATTAAGATTTGGTGAGATTGTCAGGATCCGGCAGGATCCTCAGTGGTTGCGTCCCGAATATACTCACGATACAGCGCGCCCGAAGGCTTCAGCGACCGTCGGTAGTCATTCTCGAAGTCGACATGATAGAGGCCGAACTTGGCCCGCGTCCCTTCGAGCCACTCGTAGTTGTCAAGGAAGCTCCAGTGGTAGTAGCCGCGAACAGGGTAGCCGTCGTCGATTGCCTTGCGCAGTGAGTCGAGGTGCTTTTTGAGAAACTCGGCGCGCAACTGATCGTCGCCGGCGGCGATGCCGTTTTCGGTTATGTACAGCGGCTTGCCGGTGAACTCGAGCCACTTGCATATCTTGCGCAGTCCCTTGGGATAGATCTCCCAGCCAAGATCGGATTGACCTTCGCCGGAGCGGGGAATGAACATGACGTCGAACGGTCGTTCGAGATTGAACCGAAAGCGCACGTGCATGCGGTAGTAGTAGTTGATGCCCCAGAAGTCGATGCGGTTGTCGAGTTCGATTTCTTCGTCGTATGCCAGCACGAGGGGAAACTGGTAGAGCAGCCGATTGGTCTGAAAGGCCTCCGGGATCATGATATTGTAGAAACGATGGATCAGCGGCTTGAGGTGACGGTCGAAGAGGTGATTGAGGCGGGCTCGCTTGAAGACGATGAAGTTGTGGGCGATACCGACCTGGGTGTCGGCACGGCGACTCTTGATATGGTCGTAGGCCAATCGATGCGCCTCGAGCATCCGCTGCAGGGCGACCATCATCAACTGGAGGTCTTTGTAGCCCGGAGGGAATTTGCCCTCGCCGTAGGCCGCCAGCAGCCAGACCAGTGGTTCATTGATAGTGACAACCAGCGGAACCCGGTCGAGCAGTTTCTCGGTGACGACCTGTACGAATGGCATGAAACTCTCCGGAGCATCGGAGCGGTGCCAGGGTGAGCGTTCGTGGAACCAGGTCGGGTGGGTAAAGTGGTGCAGGGTGAGCATCGGCGTGATACCCTTTTCGAGCAGCCGGTCGATCATCCGGCTGTACTGGTCGAGGGCGCGCTGGTTGAACTGGCCGGGGGTTGGTTCGATTCGCGCCCATTCCACCGAGAAGCGGTAGCTGTTGACCCCGAGCTGTTTGAGCAATTCGAAATCGTCTTCCCAGCGGCGCCAGTGGTCGGCGGTATCGCCCGCGACCGGGTCGTACTGCTCGGTCCGGAAACGCCCCTGGCGTTCCCAGTCGGTCATATCGTTTTCAATCCGGCCTTCGATCTGAAATGCGGAGGTGGCGACTCCCCAGAGGAAGTTATTGGGAAACGGCTGCGTCATAGTGCCCCATGATACGGGTTTCAGGCGGCAGAAGTCAAACTGATCGATTGCCGGCGGTGAATTGATCCGAGGTATGTTCGGGGCCAATCGAACAATCGGGGATCGACGTAGGTTAGTTAACAGACCAAAACGCCGATACTATCAGGAAGGAACTCAGCCCATGCGATTCAACAACGTTATCGAAGCAATCGGCCGTACCCCGCTGATCCGGCTCAACCGCCTGACCGGACCGGACGACGCCACTGTCTATGCAAAAATGGAGGCGTTCAATCCGGGCGGATCGGTCAAGGACCGCATCGGCGCGGCGATGATCGAGGCCGCTGAGCGGGAGGGTAAGCTCAAGCCGGGCATGACGATTGTCGAGCCGACCTCCGGCAATACCGGTATTGCCCTCGCGATGGCTGCGGCTTCGAAAGGGTATACCTGTATCCTGACGATGCCGGAGTCGATGAGCCAGGAGCGCCGGGCCCTGTTGAACCTGTTCGGCGCCAAACTGGTGTTGACCCCGGCCGATAAGGGGATGAAAGGCGCCATTGAGAAGGCTGCCGAACTGGCCAAAGCCGATGATTGCTATCAGCCGTTTCAGTTTGCCAACCCGGCCAATCCGGCGATTCACCGCGACACCACGGCGCCGGAGATTATCGAGGATCTGGCGGAGGTGACGCTCGATGCCTACGTGGCCGGGGTCGGGACCGGCGGGACGATCTCCGGGTCGGGTCGGGTGCTCAAGGACCGGTATGGCTGTACGCTCGTCGCTGTTGAGCCGGACGCCTCGCCGGTGATTTCCGGCGGCGAGCCGGGGCCGCATCCGCTGCAGGGAATTGGCGCGGGCTTTGTCCCGGACAATTATCACGGCGACATTGTCGACCGGGTGATGCGGGTCAAAAACGAAGACGCCATGCGTACCGCTCGTGATCTGGCTGCCAAGGAAGGCCTGCTGGCCGGGATATCTTCGGGGGCTATTGTCTGGGCGGCGTTGCAGGTGGCCAAAGAGCTGGGCAAGGGCAAAACGGTCGTGACGTTTGTGTGTGATACCGGCGAACGGTATGTCTCGACGCCTTTGTTCACCGAGTTACCGTCCGAGTAGGTTCACGAACGAGAAGGACACACCGTTGTATGCGCGCGGTACTTGAAGATATCAAAGCGATCTATCGCAACGATCCGGCCTGCCGGAATATCGAGTTTCTGCTGTATCCCGGCTTCCATGCGGTCACCTTTCATCGCTTCATTCACTTCCTGTGGAAGCTGCATATCCCGTTCGTCCCGCGCTTGCTCTCAGAGATCAATCGGTTCCTAACCGGGCTGGAGATCCATCCGGGAGCGCAGATCGGTCCGGGGTTTTTTGTCGACCACGGTATGGGGGTGGTGATCGGTGAGACGACCGTGATCGGCCGTGACTGCGTCCTGTTTCACAACGTGACGCTGGGAGGAACGGGCAAGCATCACGGCAAACGTCACCCGACCCTCGGCGACAACGTCTATGTCGGGACGGGGGCGATTCTTTTGGGGCCGATAACGGTGGGCGACAATGTCAAGATCGGCGCCAACAGCTTCATCGTGATGTGCGATGTGCCGTCGAACTGCACCGTTGCCGGTATTCCCGGTAAGGTGATCAAACGCGATGGCGTTCGTACCGAGGAAGACCTGCCGCGCACGCGTATCAGGGTGCCGGCGGAATAGGCTCAGCGGGCAGTGACGGACGCTGTGGTTCGGTGTCCGCCGGCACCGGCGATTATGGGGGCATGACAGCTGTGAAAGCGCTGGGTGCCGGTCTTGCCGAGATAGCGTTCGAGAACCCGTTCCGGGGTCTGGACCAGATCGACGACGATGAGGCCGTCGAGCGCGTCGTTGAACGCCGGGTCGACATTGAACGCCAGCAGGCGTCCACCGAGCTTGAGATACTGCTTCAGCAGAATCGGAATGCCTTCGCCATTGACCTCGATCTCGCCTATCAGACGAGAGACTTCTTCCAGACTGCACGGGGCGGCCTCGGGCAGGCAGTCGCGCCAGGGAGCGCCTTTGCCGTTCTTTAGTGGCGAGCGTGGCTTGACCAGTCGTGACAGTTGGTCATCGAAGCTGTTCTCTTTGAGGAAGTCGACCAGCAGTCGGATCGAGGCGTCGCGGTAGCGGCTGCTGATCGACACCGGTCCGAACAGGCGGCGGTAACGGGGGTTGCGTACGACAACCTGGCCGATACCTCGCCAGAGCAAATGCAATGGGGTGAATTCCCGCTGATATTCCTCGCGGATGAACGAGCGGCCGAGTTCGATGGCGGGTGAGATGTGATCGATGAGGCGACGACGGTAGCGGAAGAGTGTTTTTGTATAGAGCCCCTTGATACCGTGGGTGCGGACGATCTCATCGGTCAGGCCGAGCCGGTAGGCGCCGGCGATTTCATTCTTGTCCCGATTCCAGACAAAGAGGTGCAGGTAGTATAGATCGAAGCGATCAAGGTCGACTTCATGTCCGGTACCCTCACCGGCGGCACGGAAGGTGATTTCACGTAACCGTCCGATTTCGCGCAGGCAGCCGGGGATCAGTTCAGGCCGGACGCAATAGGCGGCGTAGTCGCCATGTTCGGCCATCAGTGCGTCCACCGGCAAATTGGAAACCTCAACAGCCAGTCTGTCAGGCGGCTGCTGCGCGGCGATGGCCGATGACTTCGTAATCGGGTTCGACCGGATCTTCCTGACGGTCACGGGCGGTTTGTCGCCGCATCGCTCGGACAGCAGGTAGGTGCGCAGTCGCAGGTACGACATCATTTGCCGGTCGCCGGAGATGCTGTTGAGGGTCTGCGATGATATCGGGCTGCCGATACGTACTGTCAGGCAGCGGTCGGATTTATTGAGCAGTTCGCGCGGCAACAGGGCCGTGCGCAATCTCGGGTGAACCAGGCCGGCGGCATGGAAGAGCGGCGAGTTGGTGCCATCGAAATAGACTGGGACGACCGGGGCGTCGGTAAGCCGGACCAATCGGGCGACGGTCGGGCTCCAGTTGGGATCGCTGACATGGCGGGTTCGCATCTGCAGATGGGCGACCTCGCCGGCCGGGAAGATACCCAGCAGACTGTCGCGTTCGAGCCAGGCGATGGCTTCGCGCAACGGCCGAAGATTGCGGCCGGCAGCGCCGCGACCACCAAACGGATCGACGGCGATCAGCCAGGGTCGCATTTCGGGAATTCGCGCCAGCAGGTAATTGGCCATCACGCGCACATCGGTTCGGACGGAGCGTAACAGCGAGAGCAGGATGATTCCCTCGATGGCGCCGAAGGGATGGTTGGCCACGACGATCACCGGACCCTCGGTCGGGATACGTTCCCGATCCTGCGGGGCGACATCGTACCGGACGTTCAACAACGACAGGGCGCGGTTGATGAAGTCGCAGCTGTTCTCCGGAGTCAGAAGCAGCCGATACAGCTCATTCAGGGTTTCCAGCTGCAGAGTCTTCTCGAGCGGGCGTCGGAGCACCTTGAGCAGGGTGCCGGTGAGCCGCGACGCGTGCGACTGCGGCAATGAAAACGGTGTTGGAGAAGGATGGCCCGCTGTCATCGGCAGTGACACATGTGGCGTGGAACGGTTCGAAGCCATTAGGTTTCCCCTCTGCGAATGATGGTCCGTACACACTTCTTCATGCGTGAGTCGGAATCACGAAGGCCATAGCTATAACCTCATTGTTAGGATCAGGTAACGACTCGCCTATTTTTCCATGAAATTTGAATGCCCTGCTGTTCAATACGTTACCAGGGTGTTTTGCTATGACTGCGGAAGGACATGTTTGCCGGGGGCAAGATCCACGGAGGCAACAGCTTGATGCGGGCCAGCAGAGAATCTACGAAAAACAAAAGGGAACAGAAGCCCCCCGGTCCCGTTATAAAGAGGCAGATTTGCGGACCCCCAATAGTGGAATAGTTCGATTCATGATATCTACTAACGATGCACCACAACGATTCCCCGTTCCAACCGCCCGCACGGTTTGGCCACGGCGCCGCGGATCATCTCTGAGAGCGGCATTCCTGTTTTTAGCGATTACGATTTCGCTGGCTGTGCCATTGCCGGCCGAGCCGGTTCGGGTGGGGCATGTTGAGGCCGAGCTGGTGTCCGAGGTGTCATCGATCCAGCCGGGGCAGCCATTCTGGGTTGGGCTGCATTTGTCGATGGATGAGCACTGGCATGTCTACTGGCGCAACCCCGGTGACGCCGGCCTGCCGCCGAAAATCACATGGGATCTTCCGGACGGTTTCAGCGCCGGTCAGATCAACTGGCCGTATCCCGATCGATTCGTTGTTCCGCCGCTGACCAGTTTCGGCTACTACGGCGACGTGCTGTTGCCGGTGCAGATTACGCCGGCGGATGATGTCGCGCCGGGAACGACTGTTCAGCTTGCGGCTCATGCGGAGTGGTTGGTTTGCAAGGAAGCGTGCATACCCGGTGAGACGGACCTGACGCTTGGTCTTCCGGTGACGGCCGAGGCGCCGGGTTTCAACGGAGACTGGGCCGATCGGTTCAACGACACCCGTACTCGACTGCCGGTACGGGCGACCGATTGGACAGCGCGCGCATCGGTTGACGAGTCAACAATCACCCTGACGCTTGCCGCTCCGGAGTGGCATACCGATTCGCTGCAGGGAGTTCATTTCTTTCCTTACGACAAGGGTGTGATCGCCAACGCCGCCGACCAGGTGGTAACCACCACGGCCGATGGATACACCCTGCGCATTGAACGATTCCGCAATGCCACCGGTGAGCCGGAGCAGATAGCCGGGGTGCTGGTGGCGGAGTCGGGCTGGCGTGGACCGGGATCGGAGAAGGCGCTGGCGATCGAGGCGCCGGTAGGTGAGCCGCCCGCGGCCGCAACCGCTGCCGCGTCGAGTGAGACGTTTGGAATCTGGAAAGCGCTGCTGTTTGCGTTTGTGGGGGGCATGATCCTGAACCTGATGCCGTGCGTGCTGCCGGTACTGTCATTGAAGATACTGGGGTTCGTGAACAAGGCGAATGAAAGTCGCAGCTCGGCCCTGTCGCATGGTCTGGTATTTACGCTTGGCGTCCTGCTGTCGTTCCTGGCGCTGGCCGCAGCGCTGCTGATTCTGCGCGCCGGCGGCGAGCAGTTGGGCTGGGGCTTCCAGTTACAGTCACCCGTTTTCCTGGTCATTCTGTCATCGTTCATATTTCTGTTCGGCCTGTCGCTGCTGGGCGTGTTCGAGATTGGTACCTCGCTGACCGCCGTCGGCGCCCAGTCGCAAAAGGGCGGGGGCTGGGGCGGTTCGTTTCTGAACGGCGTCACGGCGACGGTGGTCGCCACGCCGTGCACGGCGCCGTTTATGGGATCGGCGCTGGGATTCTCGCTGGCCCAGCCGGCATGGGTGGCGTTGTTGATCTTCGCTGCACTCGGTCTGGGAATGGCGGCGCCGTATGTTGTGTTGTCCGCGTCGCCGGCGTTACTGAAGTTTGTCCCGAAGCCGGGTCGCTGGATGGAGACACTCAAACAGATCATGGGCTTCTTGCTGCTGGCTACCGTTATCTGGCTGGCCTGGGTGCTCGGTCAGCAGGCCGGCGTGAATGCGCTCGGCGTGCTGCTGTTGTCGCTGCTGGTGATCGGCATTGCCGGCTGGATTTATGGTCGCTGGGGAACGCTCAGTGTGGCGATGCCGAAACGCGGGATTGCCTATGCCCTGGCCGGGATCCTGCTGGTGGGCGGGGTCGGCTTCGGCCTGATCGGGGTGAATACGTTTGGTACGACCATGACAACTGCCGCGACTACCAGCGATGGTTCCATCACCTGGGAGCCATACACGCCGGAGCGGTACGAGCAGGCGGTAGCATCGGATGCGCCGCTGTTTATCGATTTCACTGCCGCCTGGTGTCTCAGTTGTAAAGTGAACGAGCGGGTGGCGTTCAGTTCGACCGAGGTGCAGGACCGATTCGAGAAACTGGGGGTTGTGGCGCTGAAAGCCGACTGGACCTCGCGCGATGACACGATCACCAGAGCCCTGGCACGATACGGCCGCAACAGTGTGCCGCTGTATGTGCTGTACCGGGGCGAAAGCGCGGAGCCGATTGTCCTGCCGGAGATTCTGACTCCGGGAGTCGTATTGGACGCGCTGAGCAAAGTTGAAGGTTGACCATCCACACCGATAGACAAGACATTATCGCAACACTCATCACACGGAGAACACGATGACCAAGTTTCGCTACCTGACTGTCGCCGCCATGATGGCATTGCTGGCGCTTGTCGGCTGTTCGGCCGAGGGCGGCAACGATGATGCCGCCACCACGGACGCCGGTGAAAAGGCCGAGATGGCCAGTTCGACGACGGCGACAATCGACCAGCCCGCGCCCGATTTCACGCTGACCGACAGTGAAGGCACGGTGCATTCGCTGTCCGATTTCAAAGGCCAGTACGTCATTCTCGAATGGATCAACTTTGACTGTCCCTTCGTGAAAAAGCACTACTCGGTCGGCAACATGCAGAAGTACCAGACCCAGTACCAGGAGAACGGTGCGGTCTGGCTGAGTATCTGCTCGTCGGCGCCCGGCAAGCAGGGCTATTTCGAGGGCGAGGAGTTGACCAGCCGGATGGATGCCGAAGGCTGGGCGGGGACCGCTTACCTGGCCGATCCGACCGGGAAGGTCGGCAAGATGTACGGCGCCACCAATACGCCGCACATGTATGTGATCAATCCGGAGGGCGTTCTGGTTTACGCCGGGGCAATCGACGACACCCCGTCGACCAAGTCCTCGGATATCCCGAATTCGGTCAACTATGTCGAGGCGGCGATGACGGCTTCGATGAACGACCAGCCGATAGACACCAAAGCGACCGCGGCCTATGGTTGCTCGGTGAAGTATCCGTAAGCGCAAAGACACGTTTGTTCGACGCCCGGCGAAGCATCGCCGGGCGTTTCTTTTTGTATGGCTCGATGGCGTGACCCGGTGTGGAACCGAAGGCCCAACGCAATGTTGCTAGAGACAACGGGGGCTAGAACTTCCCGTGACAACAGAAAATCAACAAGCAGCCGTCCATGCGGCTGGGGCAACATGCACAGTGGAGTACGTGATGAGACTTGATGGTAAGGTCGCGGTCATTACCGGCGGCAACAGTGGTATCGGTCTGGCGACCGCACGGGAATATGTCAACAACGGCGCATCGGTCGCAATCTTCGGGCGAGACAAAGAGAGCATTGATGCGACGGTCGCGGAACTTGGTGAGAAGGCGATGGGCCGTGCCGGGGATATCCGGAAGCTCGATGATCTCGAGGCGTTCTTTAAGGACGTGAACGAGGCGTTTGGGAAGATTGACGTTCTCATGGCCAATGCCGGCGTGGCGAAGTTCGTGCCGTTTGATCGTGTTGATGAAGAGCTTTTCGATGAGCTGTCGGATATCAACCTCAAGGGGACGTTCTTTACGGTCCAGAAAGCCCTGCCGCACTTGAACAAGGGCGGTTCAGTCATTCTGGTTTCGGCGGCGCTCAATCGGATGGGCTCACCGGCCTCATCGGTCTACACGGCCACCAAAGCCGGAGTACAGGCGCTCGGGCGGGCGCTGGCGGCCGACCTGTCCGGCCGCGGTATCCGTGTCAATGTGTTGACGCCCGGCCCGGTTGATACACCGATTTATACACGGCTGGGCTATCCGGAGAAGTCGGTGCGTTCGATGATCGACAGTATTGCCAGGCAGAATCCAATGAGCCGGGTGGGGACAGCCGATGAGCTGGCCCGCGCGGCGCTGTTCCTGGCCTCGGATGACTCGGCGTTCATGACCGGCTCGGAGCTGGTGATGGATGGCGGGGCGTATTCGATCAAGAAGAACAAATAGCGCTGTTCGAATCGCATTGCATATCTTCGCTCCCCGACCGTCATATAATTGACACGGTTGGTGCTGTGGCGTAGTATAATGATGTGGATAGTGCTGTCCACATACCGGGGAGATATCAATGGTCACGTTTCGCCTTTGGTCCCGTGTCATTCTCATGACACTGTGTGTGGCTCCCATTTCCAGTTTCGCGCAGCGCCAGGCTGATGAGGGAGTATTCCTGACTCTGATGACTTCGGCGGTACGGCAATTCGAGCCCGAACCGCAGGTCTACCTCATCCGGGCACAGGAGGGGGCGTGGCTGCAATGGCGGCCGATGCCCAAGCTGGACCGGCCGTACGCGGAAGTCGCCAACTTCCAGGTGGCTGACGTCATCGGCCCCGATAGCGTTGTCATCAATGCCCGTCAGCTGTGTACCCGGGTGCCGGAGGGAGAAGAGGCTTACCGCAGTCGTGTCGACACGCTCGTTGTCGGAGACACGCTGTTGTACATTCCAAAGATGGCCGAGCAGTGGGTCAAGTTCACGCTGGGCCCGCAGCCGCCTCCCGATATAGCCTGGCAAAAGTGGGAGGGGTGTGCATCGTATCGGCTGACCGACACCCTGCCGCCGCCCGACAGTGTGCTCAGCCGGGAGCAGTATGCGTGCGAGGGCTGGCTGAAGCGACGCTGTCAGGTGTGGATCGAGGCGTGCCGTCGGTTGATTCCGCACGGACTGGTCACCATTTGGTCCGGCCCGAAT
>WJMS01000065.1 GCA_014727815.1 candidate division GN15 bacterium | reverse complement strand
GCAGTCAACCATCGGATCGTTGAAGCCGGAAACATGGCCCGAGGTCTCCCAGACTTTGGGATGCATCAGGATCGAGGCATCGAGCCCCTCGATATCATCGCGGCGGTTGGTCATGGCGTCCCACCAGAGGGTCTTGACATTGCGCTTCAGCTCGGCCCCGAGCGGGCCGTAGTCCCAGCAGGACATCAGGCCGCCATAGATCTCGGAGGAGGGGAAAATGTAGCCGCGTCGCTTGCACAGCGACACCAGCTTGTCCATCAGGTCGTCTTGTTTCTGCTTTGCCATCGTTGTGTATCTACCCGTTCAACTGCGTTTTCTTCAGTTTTTCCAGGAACTCCAGCGATTTCAAACTCGCCGGCAGGTCGGCCTGGTAGCGGACAAACTTGCCCAGCGCATCGAGCATCACCGCCGCCTCCGAAAAACTGACCCGGTAGCCGGCGGCCTCGGTCAGCGATGCGGTCTGCAGGTGCAGCAGGTGCCTGAAGCCGGCGCAAGAGAGCCTAATATAATACTCTCCGGGCCGTTGGCAAGGCGGCGATACCACCCCGCCTCGTTCCGGCGAGAAGATGACATCGGCCTCGTCATCGACAAACTCCTCGACCGGCTCGCCGCCGGTGACACAATAGGCCAGCGACGGGTGGTAGCCCAGCTGCGAAAGCAGCCGCAGGAAAAAGCAGATGAAGACCGCCGGCAGGGAGCGTTTGTCGACAAGATCGACCGTCTGCAGAAATGTGATGACGTATCGGTAGAGCCCCGGCTGCTGCTCCCGTTCCGGCAACAACAGGTAGAGCAGCTCACAGACCGCCGAAGCATAGGCCAGCCGCCCGAGGGTGCCATCGCGCTCGAATGAGTATAACTCGAGCAGGTCGGAATCGGAGATATGGCCGGAGGTCTGCTTTTCGGAGAGGTAGAAGGTCAAATCGAGCCGCGCAAACGGCATCAGCCGGCCGCGCTTGGATTTCATGGAGCGGCCACCACGGTCGGTCAGTTTCAGCTTGCCGTACTCCTCGGTGAAAAAGATGACCATGCGGGAGGACTCGGACCAGTTGAAGGACTTGAGCAGGATACCTTCGGACTTTTCCAGCGGCATGGCGTTGTTACCGGGTACGGTAGCGGTAAATCGTCTCGCCGGGGTAGATCATGTGGTACTGGGTGCGGGCGATCAGTTCGATGAACTGCGGGTCATCGCGAAGCCGGTCGCGGACCCGTTCGGCATCGATCAGCGTAATCAGCTCCTGTCGGTTGGCCTCGATCAGGGCCTGCTTCTCCAGTTGGAGCCGGACAATGCGGGGAATCGAGTAGGTCCCCACCATGGTGCCATAAAGGAAGAGCAGGGCCGCGAAATACAGGCCCCAGCGGACGTATTTCTTGCGCGTGCGGGCATCGGCGCCGGAGAGCCGTTTGAAAAACTGCCCGGCGGGCTGGAAGATCGTTGGTTTGGTCTTTTTGCGACGCGGCATGTCGGGCTAGGTATAGCGACTGGAGGTGTGGCGCAACAAAAAACGGGCGGGGGCGTCAGATGCCAGGAGCACCGGCACGTTTGAAGACAAACGTGCCCTCCCTCACCTCTGCAGCCCGGCTCCGCCATGTCGCGCCCCTGGAGTGCAGGGCTCACCAATTGCTCCTGGTATCAACACCAAACCGAACATCTGAGTGACAGCAGATTGGATTGCATGAGATTTCCGAGGACCTGCGATTGGCGAGCATGGTACACTCGATCAGGTTCTCGTGATGGCTTTGGCAGGTGACAGAGTGCGGCCTCGGTGGAGGCGCAATGAAAAACGGCCAGGGAGTCGTCGGGACCTGACTTCCCATCGTCCGAACCACAGGGGTTCGGACCTACTGCAATCCAGATTCGGTGAATCAAAATGCGCGCGGGAAGCGCAAACTTGGCGGCAGCTCCGTCTCGTGATAACTGATCGGGTAGCCGTAGGGGTCGGTGCGCTCTTTCTCCAGCGAACTCAGCGCCAGCAGGCGCCAGCCCTTGTCGCTCTGGCGGAACAGCAGGAAGGTGTAGCGTAGACGCTCGGGTCCGCTGCCCCAGTGCCGTCCGGGACCAACCAGCGTCAGCCGGGCGCTGGTAGAATCGGCGACGACGTCACTGACGACCAGCGTATCGGGGTCGGGCCAGTCACCGGCATGGCTGCGAAGGTAAGTCATCAGTGATTCGAAGCCGTACGAGCGGGTGCGCATCAGCAGCTCCCCCTCGGCTTCGGGATGCAAGAACGCCTGGAAGATGTCCGGGCGATTATGGCTTACCGAAATCGACATGCCTTTGAACAGGTCGATCAGGCTGTCGGCCAGCGGTTCCTGCACCGGCTCGATATGCGCCAGGGGATCATCGGTGACCACCCGGGCCACGCGGTTGAAAACCGGGGGCGGGCCGAAGGTCCGCCAGTCAATCACCACCGCGGCCAGTACGACCGCCAGATATGCCAGAATACGTGCTCTCATAGGCTTCTCGAGGGTTCTGTCTAGGTATCGGCATTTGTCAGTGGCTGACTTTACGGCCGGGGAGATTTCACGCGGACAATAAAAAGGCCGGAAATCGCGTGGATTCCCGGCCCGTCGGTTCCGGCAAGAGCGGTGTTACCGCTTGATATTGTAGAAGGCCGCCATGCCGGGGTACTCAGCATAGGCGCCAATCGTTTCCTGGATTCGGATCAACTGATTGTATTTGGCGATCCGGTCGGAACGGCACATCGACCCGGTCTTGATCTGCCCTGCCCCGGCCGCCACGACGACATCGGCGATCGTGGCATCCTCGGTTTCGCCCGAGCGGTGCGAGACGACTGCGGTCCACCCGGCCTTCTGCGCCATCGTGATGGCATCGAGCGTCTCGGTCAGGGTGCCGATCTGGTTCAGTTTGATCAGGATTGAGTTGGCCGACCCTTCCTTGATCCCCCGCGCCAGGCGTTTCGGGTTGGTCACAAAGAGATCATCGCCGACCAGCTGTACCCGGTCGCCGAGCCGCTCGGTGATTTTCTTCCAGCCGGCCCAGTCATCCTCAGCCAAACCATCCTCGATCGAGATGATCGGGTACTTGTCGCAGAGCTTCTCATAGAAATCGATCATCTGGTTCGAACTGAGCTTCTTCTTCTCGGCGGCGAGGTTGTACTTCTTGGTCTTGGCGTCGTAGAATTCAGTCGAGGCGGGATCGAGCGCGATGAAGACATCCTTGCCGGCCTTGTAGCCGGAGTTTTTGATCGCCTCCATGATCACCTGCAGGGCTTCCTCGTTTGATTTGAGGTCCGGCGCAAAGCCGCCCTCGTCGCCGACCGCGGTGTTGTAGCCCTTCTTTTTCAGGACCTTTTTGAGATGCCCGAAGATCTCGGCGCCCATCTGCAGGGCGCTCGCAAGATCCTTTGCGCCGGCCGGCATGACCATAAACTCCTGCAGGTCGACATTGTTGTCGGCGTGTTTGCCGCCATTGAGAATGTTCATCATCGGCACCGGCAGCACTTTGGCGTTGCAGCCACCGATATACTCGTACAGAAAGCGCCCGCGGCTTTCGGCGGCCGCCTTGGCGGTGGCCAGCGATACACCGAGCATGGCGTTGGCGCCGAGTTTGCCCTTGTTTTCGGTGCCGTCGAGTTTGATCAGGTAGTTGTCGAGGGTCACCTGGTCGAACGGATCGAGCCCATCGGCGAGAATCTTCGGCCCGATCTTCTCATTGACGTTTTTCACCGCCTTGGTGACACCCTTGCCGAAGTACTTCTTGGCGTCGCCATCGCGAAGCTCGACCGCTTCGTGCGCGCCGGTCGAGGCGCCGGAGGGCACCGCCGCCCGGCCGATGGTGCCGTCGGTCAGGCACACATCGACTTCGACCGTCGGCGTGCCGCGGCTGTCGAGAATCTGCCGGGCATGGATATACTGGAAATCGGACATAAATTGCACGCTCCTTGTGTCGGTATGTTCGTTCGATTGACCTGAAGCAAACATAGCGGCGGGTCTGTTGCAGATCAAGTCGATTCTGGGCCGGTTCGACTGGCATAGTTCTGTTGACGGAATTGGGGAAATCTGCTATGTTCTCGTCGGGTGCCTGCCGCCTTTCCATTACGCGTGAAATCTGACCCGAAACAACGATACAGCGGTGAATCGATGAAACTGTATGTCGGCAACCTGGCCTCGGAAACAACCGAACTCGATCTCTCCCGCCTTTTCTCGGCTTACGGGACGGTGGCTTCGGTGGAGATCATCAAGGATCAGCGCACCGGTGAATCGAAACGCTTCGCCTATGTCGAGATGCCCAACGAGGCGGAGGCCAAAGCGGCGGTGAATGCCCTCGAGGGGATGCGGCTGTATGACCGGCCGTTGAAGATCACCTACGGTTTCGTACCGCCGGAAACGCCGGACCTGCCCGACGGCAATCCGTAGGTCGCGCGCTACGGAATTTTAATTGTTGCCAAATAGAAATCGTATCCGTATCTAACATCCGTTCATGGATCAACTGAACAACATCCTCGAGCAGATCTCAGGCTTTGTATGGGGCGTCCCGATGGTCAGTATCCTGTTGCTGACCGGTGTGGTCCTGACGCTTCGCATGGTCTTTATCCAGATTCGCGGCTTCGCGCACGGTGTCGCGATTGCGTCGGGTAAGTACGACGATCCCGCGCACGAGGGTGAACTGACCCATTTCCAGGCCCTTTCGGCCGCCCTCTCGGCAACAATCGGTATCGGTAATATCGCCGGTGTCGCGATTGCCATCTACTATGGCGGACCGGGAGCGATCTTCTGGATGTGGGTCTCGGCCTTTTTCGGCATGGCGATCAAGTACACCGAGTGTACCCTGGCGATTCAATATCGCGAGGTCGAGCCCGATGGCAATATCCTGGGCGGCCCGATGTATTACATCAAGCTCGGGATGAAAAAGTACTTCCTGCCGCTGGCCTATCTTTTCGCGTTCTGTACCGCCATCGCCGCCTTCGGTTCGGGCAACATGGCGCAGTCGAATACGCTGGCGCACTCGGTGGTCAGCGCCTTCAAGGTCGAGCCGGATCACAAGATCGCCATACACCAGATTCAGACCGAAAGCGCCCGCGAGGCGATTAAGCGCTTTAATGTCGCGTTTGGCGAGGCGCAGGTTGATGGTGGCGAACGGTTTGCGATCTATCACGACTCGCTCAGCAATATCCGATTTACCGCCGACACTGCCCCACTTGGCTCCAAGACCTACTATGTCGAGGGAACAATGCCGGCTGGTGTGGGCTCCGATGGTGAGTTGTATCGTCTCGGGATCGGCAACGAGCTGCTCAACGAGCAGTCATTGACCGTGATACAAAAGGGTCCGGTCGCGATCTGGCGGTGGATTATCGGGATCGTGCTTGCCAGTCTCGTGGCGACCGTGATCATCGGCGGGATTCGACGGATCGGCCATGTCGCATCGGTGCTGACGCCGTTCATGTCGGTGGTCTATGTGTTGAGCGCACTGATCATTCTCGTGATCAAAGCCGAGGATATCTTACCGGCCTTTCAATTGATCTTCCACCATGCCTTCAACCCGACCGCCGTGGTCGGCGGCTCGGCGACAGGGGCGACGGTTTGGATGACGATTTCCTGGGGTCTGCGCCGCGGTCTATTCTCCAACGAGGCCGGGCAGGGCTCGGCGGCGATGGCGCATTCGACCGCCCGTGTGAAGGAGCCGGTGCGCGAGGGCCTGGTGGCGATGCTTGGGCCGTTTATCGATACGATCCTGATCTGCACGATGACGGCGCTGGTGATCATCAGCACCGGTGTCTGGGACAGCGGCCTCAACGGCGCAGAGTTGACCATGACCGCCTTCGACAAGGCCCTGCCGATTTATGGCGAGTGGATGGTTGTGGTGGGAATCGTGCTGTTTGCGTTCTCGACCGTGATTGCATGGTCATACTACGGCGAAAAAGGGATCGAATTCCTTGCCGGCAAAAAAGCCAAGCTGCCGTACAAGTGGGTCTTTGTTCTGTTCACGTTGTTGGGCGCCCGTCTTGATCTCGAGGCGGTCTGGTCGTACGCCGACACGGCCAACGGCCTGATGGCCGTGCCGAACCTGGTCGCACTGATCGGCCTGTCCGGCGCGGTGGTCGGTATCACCCGCAAGTATATGCGTGAGAAACGCGAAGGCATCCACATCCCGTTCAAGCAACGATCGAAGCAGTGAGCCTGCAGGGCAGGTCCCGTCCACGGTATTGACGAAATGTCGCTTTCATCGCCAGATGAAAAGAACCGTGCAGATTAGACGGGGCGGGCGAGGACCTGCCTATCGACGCCCTTCATCGGTCAGGTCCCTGGAATCAACCCAAATCTTCACAGGATAGTATACGCTTCAGATCTCGCAGCAGCACGCAGGCTCGCTGGTGGGGACCTGACCTCCAGGGGTAATCGACTTTTCGGAAACGTCAACCGTATACCTTCCCTCCCCGGATCTGGAGGGCAGGTCCCGTCCACGGTATTGACGAAATGTCGCTTTCATCGCCAGATGAAAAGAGCCGTGTAGATTAGACCGGCCGGGCGAGGACCTGCCTATCGACGCCTTGCATCGGTCAGGTCCCTGGAATCAACCCAAATCTTCACAGGATAGTATACGCTTCAGATCTCGCAGCAGCACGCAGGCTCGCTGGTGGGGACCTGACCTCCAGG
>WJMS01000064.1 GCA_014727815.1 candidate division GN15 bacterium | reverse complement strand
TGACTGCGCCAGCATCCGCTTGGCCATCTGGAAAATCAGGCCGAACTGAAGCCGCGCCCCCGATGGTGGCGCCTCGATCAAGTCACCCGTGCGAATGCCGCCCAGCGGCAGAATCACCGGGTTGCCCTCGCCGGCGGTGTGGTAGTAGCGGATCAGGTAGATATCGAATTCACTCTCCACCCACGGTATCCCCGAGTTCTGCGAGAGAAACTGAAGGATCAGCGTGCGGTTCTCTTCCCAGAAAGCGGTGAGAGCGCTGTCATTACGCTGCACCCAGCGCAAATCGGAGCGGGCCGAGTGCGTGCGGTAGTACTCAGGGTAGAGGCTCGCCTGCAGCGACACGGCGTGGCTGTTAATCGCCACATCAGGCAGGCCGTAA
The DNA here is from genome assembly GCA_014727815.1 of candidate division GN15 bacterium. Classification (GTDB taxonomy): domain Bacteria; phylum Zixibacteria; class MSB-5A5; order GN15; family FEB-12; genus WJMS01. Next base: position 8,383 of record WJMS01000064.1, on the reverse strand, counting down.
AAGGACTCATCGGTGTATACGTCATCTTCCTGTGCGATTGCCGTGATCGACAGCAGGATCAAACAAACAGACAGCGCCACCAGGTATCGCAGGACAGTCATCATATACCGTATACCATCTCGTTAGCCGGTTGTCCCCGGAATTGTCGGTGACTCGGGCGGTGTTTGCGGCGGATTGTAGCGTTCCGGTTCGACCAGGCGGAAGTAGAACAGGGTATAGAGTGAACTGTTGAACGTGCCAAAAAAACCGCCGATCAAAAGCGAAATTGGCAGGCCGAAGACAATACCGAGAATGACAAACTCGATCAGGTGGTCCATTGGATTGGGTACGACGACCAGTACGATCAGGGCGACGATCCCGAATATGAACAGCATGGCGATACCGACACCGATCGAAATGCCCAGCTTGATCAGGTAGATCAACAGCGACTTGCCGAAATTTTCCTTGAACAGCACCCAGCCCTCACCGAGCGCATCGGCAATACTCGCGTCACGCACCACCAATGCCCGCTGGGCCAGCGTGAACGGTGTCATGATAATCAGGTACAGGGCCATCAGGACCGGGATGAGTATCAATATGCCCAGGATCACCAGCACGGCGACTGCTCCACCGCTGCCTTCACCGAACGACACACCCATCAACACGCCGACCATGACAAAGAAGAAAATAACCACCAGGAAGACGAAGACGATGCTGACCGTATACAGCACGCCCAGACCCAGCATCCGCCAGAAATAGTCCAGGCCGGTCGAGAACGAGCTGCCGAAGGTATAGACACCACCGCGCTCGATCCGATTGACCCCGTCCACGAGGGCGCCGGCGGAGATACAGTAGGCGACGACATACAGGACGAAAAAGCCGAGTGCGAGCAGGGCGATGGCCCCCATCATGGCGGCCAGCGCCTCCGGCGAAACTGCGAATGGCAGATCGCCGCCGGTCTCGCCGCCCATGTCACCGGGCAGGCTGAGATTGAAATTGGTCAGTCCGCCTGCGAACAGGCCGAAGATCCACAGCGACTTGTAACGCCAGGCGATCTGAAAGGCGCGATTGACTACTGCTCCATAATCCATTCCGGCTCCTCAGGTACTCTCTTTACCGCAACCGTCGGAATATATTCGGCGCAATCTGAGCGGATCAACTAAATCTTTGTAATCTATACTGATATCGTTCCACCTTACTCGCCTGGACCGGACCGCGACCGCTTCACCCCGGTGGTCGCCCAGATATCATCGCGCGATGGCTGCTCCAGCTTGATATAGAGCATGGTGTATATCGTCTCGGCACAGGTCCCGAAAAAACCACCCACCACCAGCGTGAACGGCAGGCCCAGAAGCAGATTGTAGACCGCCGGCATCCCGGCGCCATCCCCGGCAAGCAGCGCCACCGGTATGCTTACCACGTAGAAGCAGAAACGAAGCGCGACCAGCGCGGCCAAAAGCACCCCGATCGCAACCAAAAAGACCCAGAAGGTTGGTTTGGGATGCCGCTTGATCAATTGCCAGCTTACACCCATCGCCGAAATCAAGCCGGTGCGACGGATCGTCAGCTCCCGGATTGTCAGGTTCAGCATTGCGACATACCCGTACATCCCGATCACGCCCAACGGTATGATGATAACAAGTGAAATCACTCCCGCCACAGTACTGAGTGCGAACAAGACACCGAACATTGCACCCAAAAAGCCGGCATAGACACCGAACAGGATCATCGCTACCAGATTGAAGAGGACCACCGGTGGGAACACATCGACCCCCACCATCAGGCACTCTCGAACGTTGAACGTCCCGGTGCGCACCAGTCCCCAGATCGCCCAGATTAGTGCCGGAATCGCGATCGAATAGGCAAGGAAAAACATGGCGACGAGATAAATGATGGTCCAGGCCGATGGAATCGGAATGTCGGCTAAAAGGTCGGGTGTGGTCCCGCCGGGAATCTCAATATTGAAATTCATGCCGTAGCCGGCGAAGATGCCCAGTAGCCAGAGTCCGCGATATCGCCACGCCAACTGCAGCGACTCGTCGACCAGCCGTCCGATATGTACTGATGATTTCGCCATGAACCCCTTCGCCGAGTTCGTCCAATATAGAGCTTCGACTATACCCGATCAACATTAACAATGCCCGGCCGAACACCAATCGAGAGGTTGACCGGGCAAGGCCAACACCGCTTATTGCGGGCAAAAGGAGATTTCCGACCATGCCGTCGCCAGACATTGGTTCGCGTCGAACAAAACAGTCCAGGGCTTGCCTCATCGCCGGTTTGCTCGTTGTATTGCTGATCGTCTTTACCAGCGCGATCTCGTGCGGTCGCCGGAAGACCGAGGGCGACCCGAAAGATATCGCCACGATCGAGCTAACCGGCCGCGATTCCACGACCGTCTTCGAATTGCTCAACGAAGCCCACGAGGTCCAGTTCAAGCAGAGCAGCCTGGGTACGTTCGTGACCGGGATCGACACCCTCGAGGTAACACCGGAGACATTCTGGGTGTACACGGTGAATGACTCGATGCCTGATGTCGGCGCCGATCGATGCACAACTCAGGCGGGCGACCGGGTGGTATGGCACCTGCGCGAGGCGAACTGGTAGTCGGCGATTAATCGCTGGTCAAGACTCCCTGAGTGCCTATATTCCGTTCCGTTATGGCTGACACACTGACCCGAATCGAACAGGGCGAGTTCTTCCTGATCGCCGGTCCCTGCGCCGCCGAGTCGGCCGAGTTGTGCCTGCAAATCGCCGGGCACGTCGCCGAACTTGCCGGCAAGCACGCCTTACCGTTCGTTTTCAAAGCGTCCTACAAGAAGGCCAACCGACTGTCGAAAGGCTCCTATGCCGGTCCCGGCCTCGATGACGGCCTGGAGATCCTGAACAAAGTCAAGCAGGAGACCGGCCTGCCGGTCATCACCGATATCCACGAAACTCGCGAGATCGCCGCCGTTGCCGAAGTCGCCGATATCCTGCAGATACCGGCCTTCCTCTGCCGCCAGACCGAGCTTGTTGTCGGCGCCGCCCGCACCGGCAAGTGGGTGAATATCAAAAAGGGCCAGTTTCTGGCGCCGGAAGATATGGGCAGGATCGCCGCCAAGGCAGAGTCGAACAAAGTCATGCTGACCGAACGGGGGGTCTCGTTCGGCTACCACGCCCTGACCGTCGATTTCCGTTCTTTCCTGATCATGCGCGAGACCGGGTATCCGGTCGTCTACGATGTCACCCACTCCCTGCAGCTTCCCGGCGGCGCCGGGGCGACCTCGACCGGTCAGCCGCAGTATGTCATCCCTATGGCCAGGGCTGCCGCGGCGATTGGAATCGATGGTCTCTTTGTCGAAACCCACCCGGAACCGGCGCAGGCCCGGTCCGATGCCGGCGCCATGTTGCCACTCGAGAAGATGGGGGAGTTGGTCGAGGAGGTTCTCCGGGTGCGAAAGGCAGCCCAATCATGAGCACCAGCGCTCCACAGAAACTCTCCCGCGAAGAGTTCATGTCACGGTTGAAAGACGTCAAACTGCTCGCACTCGATGTCGATGGCGTGCTGACCGACGACAGCATTTACTTTGGCCCCGATGGTTTCGAGATGAAGCGGTTCAATATCTCCGATGGCTTCCTGATCGTGCTCGCCATGCGCGCCGGTCTGGAGATCGCTATCGTCTCCGGGCGCTATTCTCCGGCCACCGATACCCGCATGCGCGATCTGGGTGTCAAACACATCATGCAGGGGCAGCGCAACAAGGTGAAAATGCTCGAGCCGCTGCTCGATGAACTCGGCCTGACCTTCGCACAGGTGGCTTTCATGGGCAACGACCTGCTCGATATCACCCTCGCCCGCACGGTCGGACTGCCGATCGCCGTCGCCGATGCCGTCGATGATCTCAAGGCCGAAGTTCTCTGGATCACCGACAAGAAAGGCGGCCAGGGCGCCGTGCGTGAGATTCTCGACCTGTATTTCAAGGCCAACGGGAAAGAAGCGAAGGAGTATATTGTCGGATGAATGCCCGGGAGCACGCCCGCGAAGTAATCCGGCTCGAGGCCGCCGCCGTGGCCGGGCTGGCCGACCGGCTCGATGCGTCGTTTGACTCGGCCGTGGAGGCGATCCTCAATTGCACCGGGCGGGTGATCGTCTCCGGCATGGGCAAGTCCGGACTGGTCGGCAAGAAGATCGTTGCAACCTTCAACTCCACCGGTATCTCGTCGTTTTTCCTGCATCCCGCCGAAGCGATGCACGGTGATATCGGCCTCATGCGCGGCGAAGACATCCTGCTGTTGATCTCCAAGTCGGGCCAGATGGATGAGGCCGACGTACTCTTCGCCACCGCCCGTCGGTTGAGTATTCCGATTATCGGCCTGTGCGGCACCGTCGATTCGCCGCTCTTCCAGCGCGCCACCTACCCGCTCGACTGTTCGGTCGAGTCGGAGGCATGTCCCAACAATCTCGTCCCGACCTCGTCGTCGACCGCGGCCCTGGTGATGGGTGATGCCCTTGCTATCGCCCTGCTGCAGGCGCGGGAATTCACTGCCGATGATTTCGCAGCGCTGCACCCGGGCGGTTTTCTTGGCCGACGGTTGCTCAAGCGGGTGGCGGAGTTCCATCACACCGGCGACCAGCTCCCGCTGGTGGCCGAACAGGCGCCGATGGCCGAGCTGCTGGTCGAAATGACCCGGAAGCGACTCGGCTGTGTGCTGGTGCGGTCTGATGACGGCTCGGTCGGCGGCATCTTCACCGATGGCGACTTGCGCCGCCGACTTGAACAGAAGGGAGACATGTTTGCGCTGACCATGGCCGATGTGATGATTCGCAATCCAAAAGCCATTTCGCAGGAGGCGATTCTCGATGCCGCCCTGGCGCTGATGGAGGAGTACGCGATCACACAGCTTCCCACCACCGATGAAGATGGCCGGTTGATCGGCATCATCCACCTGCACGACATTCTCCGTTCCAAACTGGTCTGAGATTCCTCTATCGAAAACACTCTGTGCCCGAATAAAGGGTCGCGCAAAAACGGTTGCGACCGCCCCACCGTGTGGTATAATACTTTAGTGTGTAACGGATTAGATTGCCTCCACGGCAGGGACAGCCATGCGCTTTGAGAGCTTCATCGCCCGACGCTATTTCAGTTCGGGCCGCTTTTTTGTCTCGGTGTCGACCTGGATAACCATCCTCGGCGTCACCCTCGGCGTAGCCGTCGTGTGCTTTGTGATGTCCCTGCACAACGGTTTCGAATCCGAAATCCGCTCCCGCCTGCTCGGCACCACCTCACACATTTCCGTGTTTCCCTCGGGCCAGAAGTACATCGCCGAGTATGACCAACTGGTCGAACGGCTCAATCGCATGGATGGTGTCGTGGCTGCCTCACCGTTCATCTATTCCAAGGCGGGGATTTCCTCGGCCTCGACTACCGATGGCATCGTCGTGCGCGGCATCGATCTCGACCTCGAGGCGCAGACGGCCAATATCGGCGAGGACATCCTGGTTGGTGACTATACGTTCGCCGAAACCGTCCACCGCGATGACACCCTGCCGGGTATTCTGCTCGGGCGTGGTCTGGCCGACCGGCTCGGCACGTTTGTCGGTCAGCCGGTGGTGCTCTATGCAATGTCGGCCGAGGATGTTCGCACCGGGAGCCGACCCCGTGTGGCCAAGTTCTACGTTGCAGGAATATTCGAGACCGGCATGTTCGAGTTCGACGCCCAGTTGGCGTATGTCTCAATCCCGGCCGCACAGGAGCTGTTTCAGATCGGCGATGCCGTCACCTCAGTCCATCTCAAACTGACCGACATCTATCTCGCCGATCAGGTCGCGCCCCTGATCGACCAACTGCTCGACTATCGGTACGAAATCGTACCCTGGAACGAACTGCACAAGAATATCTTCTCCTGGATCGAATTCGAGAAGGTGGTGCTGTTTATCGGTTTCATCCTGATTGTGCTGGTGGCCGGCTTTTCGATCATCTCGACTTTGGTCATGACCACCATGGAAAAACGTGCCGAAATCGGTATCCTCAAGACGATCGGCACGACTCCCGGAGAAGTCGGTAAGATATTTGTATTGAAAGGCTTACTGATCGGAGTCGGCGGTGTTCTGGGCGGCTGGCTGCTGGCCTGGGCGGCCGCCATGATTCAGAACCACTACAAAGTGATTTCGCTGCCGCCGGATATTTATTTCATCGCGTATGTGCCGATTGATGTTCACCCGACCGATTTTCTCTTCGCCGGCGGCGTGACTATTTTGATCTGCTTCCTGGCGTCGATCTATCCGGCCCTCCAGGCGGCGCGAACCTCGGTGATCGATGTCCTGCGGCAGTAACCGGATGCGGGGAAAAGGCCGATGATTACTAAATATTTGGCAAAATATGGCGAAAAAAGTAGTGTAAGCCGGTGGGAGAGGATCAGCTACGCATGACCAGTGAAAACGGCCCGGTCCTCACCGCCCGGGAAGTCGAAAAGACCTTTTCGACCCCGGATAAACTCCTGCCGGTCCTGAAAGGCATCGATCTGGAGCTGGCACAGGGCGAAGTAGTCGCCGTGACCGGCGCCTCGGGAGTCGGCAAGTCAACCTTGCTGCACATACTGGGAGGGCTCGACCGGCCCACCCGGGGAGAAATAACGATACTGGGAACCGCGATCAACAGGCAGTCGGAAAAGGCGCTGGCTCGATTCCGCAACCACCGAATCGGCTTCGTCTTCCAGTTCCACTACCTGCTGGATGACTTCAGCGCACTGGAAAACGTCATGATACCGATGATTCTGGCCGACACACCACGCGCCGAAGCCCGGCAACGAGGGGAACTGCTTCTGGAGCAGGTCGGTTTACAGGATAGAACCAGTCACCGCCCGAGGCAATTATCGGGTGGGGAACAGCAACGGGTGGCGGTCGCGAGAGCCCTGGCGAACGCCCCGGAGATTGTGCTCGCCGATGAACCAACCGGCAATCTGGATACGACCACCGGCCGGGCACTCCATGATCTTCTGTTACGCCTCAACTCCCGCAACAAGATAACATTTCTTATCGCCACCCATAACGAGGAACTGGCCAACGGGTGCAACCGTCGGCTGACTATGGTTGATGGTCGGGTGTTTGAGTAGCCATAGGAGAGGGAGCTGACCATGAAATGCAGTGAATGCAACGAACGCGAAGCGACACGCAATTACACCAAAGTAGAGAATAACAAGAAGATCACCAAGTCCCTGTGCAAGGAGTGCGCCGAGAAGCTGGGCTTTCATTCTCCGCTCGACAACATGCCCTTTCCGCTGGCCGACCTGCTGTCCAGTATGTCCACCGGGTACGGCGGTTCGGGACAGCCCGGTGCGATCCAGGAACGCATCGAATGCAGTACCTGTGGCCTCACGTTCGAGGACTTCGCCCGCCAGGGACGGTTCGGTTGCGGTGGTTGCTACACCTCCTTCCGACCGCGACTCGAAGCGATCATGCGCAAGATCCACGGCAACTCGATCCATCGCGGGCGTAATCCCGGCATGGTCCCGGACAGCGCCAACAGTCAGGTCGCACCGATCAAGGAAGAAGAACGGGTGGCCTCCGAACTCCGCAAAGCTATTGAGGACGAAGACTTTGAACGGGCAGCCGAATTACGCGATAAACTCAAGTCGATTCGCGACGGTTTTCCGGTTGACAACTGAGCGTGGTGGGGTGAAAGTTGAATACAATGTTTGAAGAGATGGCAAAATCTCCCGCCGCCTGGCTCTCCGGCAAAGGTGAAGAGTCGATGGTGGTGCTTTCGACCCGGGTCCGACTGGCCCGGAATATCGCCGGCTGCAAGTTCCCGCCGTCGGCCGACGACGAGGAAAAGATGAAGATCATGGACTATTTCGATTCGGCCCTGACCCGGGCCAGAGCGCTCGCCGATGGCGAGTACCACAAAGCGATCGATCTCCATGATCTCGATCGTCAGTTCCTGATCGAGCGCCACCTGATCTCGCCGGTCTTTTTCAATGGCGACCACGCCAAAGGTGTCTTTATCAGCGGCGACCAGCGCGCTTCGATCATGGTCAACGAGGAAGACCATCTACGGATCCAGGCGCTCTCGGCCGGGCTGAATCCCCAGGAGTCGTTCCAGGCTGCGCTGCGCTACGAAAACGAGCTGGGCAATATGCTCGAGTTCGACTACGACAATGATTTCGGCTATCTCACCGCCTGTCCGACAAACGCCGGCACCGGCATGCGGGCCTCGGTCCTGATCCATCTGCCGGGACTCGTGCTGACCCGCGAAATCGATAAAATCATCAACCGCCTGACCTCATCCGGCCTCGTCGTGCGCGGTTTTTACGGTGAAGGCTCCGATGTGCTCGGCAACCTCTTCCAGGTCTCCAACCAGTACACCCTGGGCATCTCCGAAGATGAGATTATCAATCAGATTGCCCGCGCCACCAATGAGAT
>WJMS01000063.1 GCA_014727815.1 candidate division GN15 bacterium | reverse complement strand
CGAAGTAGTGTCAGGAATTTGCTAGAATCCGGTTGCTTTTTCCCCGCATTTAGATATATTACCCGCCAACAAATATCTTCGGGGTGAGGTGCAATTCCTCAACCGGCGGTCACAGTCCGCGACCCGGTCACACACAGGCCGGTTGATCCTGTGGAATTCAGGAACCGACGGTACAGTCCGGATGGGAGAAGATAATCCGCGGCGCAGTCGCAAAGCGCGAGCTACGTCCAAGGGCCGTATGTTGCTGCATGAGCGGCAGTATGGCTGATTGCTCACCCCGAGATAGCAGAATCGCGGGGTTTTTTGATGGCCGCAACGGCTGACAAAGAGTACATGGACCGGGCGCTCGGACTCGCGGCGAAAGGCCGCGGGCGCACATCGCCAAACCCGATGGTCGGCGCGGTGCTTGTCAAGGATGGCGAGATTGTCGGCGAAGGCTACCATCGCCGGGCCGGTGAAGATCACGCCGAGATTGTCGCGCTCAAGGCGGCCGGAGAGCGCGCTCGCGGCGCCACCCTCTATGTCACCCTCGAACCCTGCTGTCATACCGGGCGAACCGGACCGTGCACGGATGCCGTCATTGCGGCCGGTGTCAGCCGGGTCGTCTACGCCATGCGTGATCCCGATAGCCGGGTGCATGGGCGGGGGGCGAAGAAGCTCCGGGCGGCGGGTGTTGCTGTTACCGCCGGAATCGGCGGTGATGCCGCGCGCAGGCTCAATGAGGCTTATCTCTCGTATCATAAGCTGGGTCGGCCGTTTGTCACGCTGAAGACGGCCCAGAGTCTCGATGGTCGTGTGGCGACTCGTACCGGCGAGTCGCAGTGGATTACCGGCAAGCAGGCCCGGGTCTTCGCGCACGAACTTCGGGCCGGTCACGATGGTGTGGTGGTCGGCATGGGGACGGTCCGCACCGACAACCCGTCGTTGACGGTCCGGCATGTCAAGGGCCGCAATCCGTATCGTATTGTCGTAACTTCGTCCATGCGCTTTCCGAACAACTGCACGCTGCTGGAGAAAAACCAGGACTACCGGACGGTGGTCGCCTCCGGGCAGAAGAAGATTGCGGCGTATGCCAAACGCGCCGGTGACAATCATCTCACTTACTGGACGGTTCGCAACCGTCGCACCGGCCGCATTGACCTGCACGACCTGCTCGAGCAGGCCGGGACCTTCGGGCTGCGTTCGTTGCTCGTGGAGGGAGGCGCTACATTGGCGACCGAGTTTTTGCGTGAGGGGCTGGTCGACAAGGTCGTGGTGATTTCGGCGCCGGCGCTGATTGGCGCCGGCATCGATGCGATTGGCGATCTCAAGGTCCGGTCGCTCGACCACGCCATCCGGCTGACCGACACCACCGTGGAACAGCGCGGCAATGACATCATCGTCACCGGCTATCCGAGGAAGGTGGGCTGAACATGTTTACCGGACTTATCGAGACAGTCGGCACGCTCAGCCGTATCGAAACGCGCGGCAATTACCGGGTGCTGACGGTTGCCTCGTCGATTCCCTCGGAAGAACTGACGATGGGCGAATCGATCGCCTGCGATGGCGCCTGTCTGACGGTTACGGCGATCGGCCGCGAGGAGTTTACGGTCGAGGCATCGCAAGAAACCGCGGCGCGGACGATTGTCGGCAGCTATGCGAATGGTGACCGGATCAACCTGGAGCGCGCCCTCAAGCTCGGCAGCCGCCTGGGCGGTCACATGGTCGCCGGGCATGTCGATACGCAGGGAAGCGTTGATTACCTGCGGCCGGTCGGTGAATCGCTCGAACTGGCGATACGGTTCGATCAGCAATACGATCCGCTGGTTATCGACAAGGGCTCGATTGCTATCGACGGTGTCTCGCTTACGATAAATGAAACGCGGCCGGGCTGGTGTTCGGTCAACCTGATCCCGCACACGGCGCAGTCGACGACGCTGAAGGAGTCCGTGTCCGGGCGGACGATAAATCTCGAATTCGATATGGTCGGCAAGTACATACTCAAGGCGACCGGCTACAGTAAAAACAAAGGTCTCACGATAGACAAACTGTTGGAAAGTGGGTGGTAACCATGACTGACGACATCCAGTTCAACACCATTCCCGAGGCGATCGAAGACATTCGCCAGGGGAAGATGATCATTGTGGTTGACGATGAGGATCGCGAGAACGAAGGCGACCTGATCATGGCGGCCGAAAAGATCACGCCCGAGGCGGTCAACTTCATGACTGCGTACGGTCGTGGTCTGGTTTGTGTGCCGCTGACCACCGACCGGCTCCGGGCGCTGCAGCTCGAGCCGATGGTTAACAACAATACGGCCCGGCTCGGCACCCGTTTTACGGTGTCGGTGGATGCGTTTGAAGGCACCACCACCGGTATTTCGGCGCAGGACCGGGCGATTACGATAAGCAAGCTGGTCGATCCCAACACCCTTCCCTCGGACCTGGGTCGACCGGGACACATCTTCCCGTTGCAGGCGGTGGACGGGGGCGTGCTGCGCCGCGCCGGGCATACGGAAGCGTCGGTTGACCTGGCCCGCCTGGCCGGGCTCAAGCCGGCCGGGGTTCTGTGTGAGATCATGGCCGATGACGGCACGATGGCGCGGGTGCCGCAGTTGATGGAGATGGCGAAGAAGTTCGACCTGAAGATCATCAGCGTGCAGGCGCTCATCAATTATCGAAATCACGAAGAGAAACTGGTGCATCGGATCACCACGGTCGAGATGCCGACCGAGTTCGGCAACTTCACGCTCCACCTCTATCGCTCGGAAGTCGACAACCATCATCACCTGGCGCTGGTCAAGGGCGAGGTGCGGGATCAGCGCGATGTGCTGGTGCGAGTGCACTCGAGCTGTCTGACCGGCGATGTATTCGGCTCGTGCCGCTGCGATTGCGGCGGCCAGCTGCACACGGCGATGCGCATGGTGCAGCGCGAGGGTCGCGGGGTGGTGCTGTACATGCGGCAGGAGGGGCGTGGGATCGGCCTGGCCAACAAGCTTTTGGCGTACGCGCTGCAGGACCAGGGCAGGGATACGGTTGAGGCCAATGTAGAACTCGGTTTCAAGGCCGACCTGCGCGATTACGGCATCGGCGCCCAGATTCTGGTCGATCTCGGCTTGACATCGATCAAACTGTTGACGAACAATCCCAAGAAGATAATCGGGCTTGATGGCTACGGGTTGAATATAGTCGAGCGGGTGCCGCTGGAACTGCCGGCCACACGCTACAACCATCACTATCTGGAAACGAAACGTGACAAGCTCGGGCATCTGCTCGAGCTGAAGGGGATATAACCGTCATGGCTGTGAAACGATTTGAAGGCTCGCTGAAGGCTGAAGGCGTCAAGTTTGGCATTGTCGTCAGCCGTTTCAACAACTTCCTGACCGATAAACTTGTCGACGGCGCCATCGATTGCATCCAGCGTCACGGCGGCTCCGACAATGACATTGCAGTCGCCTATGTCCCGGGGTCGTTTGAGATCCCGTACGCCGCGGCCAAGCTGGTCAAGTCGGGCAAGTACGACTCGGTCATTTGTCTTGGCGCGCTCGTTCGCGGACACACCCCGCATTTCGACTACATCGCCAACGAGGCCACCAAGGGTATCGCCAAGCTGGCGCTCGAGTCGGGCATGCCGGTGGTGTACGGTCTGATTACCGCCGACACACTCGAACAGGCGATTGAACGGGCCGGCACCAAGGCCGGCAACAAGGGCTGGCAGGCGGCCGAAGCCGCGATCGAAATGGTCAGTTTGTACAAGGCGATTGGCTGATCGATGGCTGAGTCGTCTCGTCATCACGCCCGCGAACTCGTCTTGCAGGCGATGTATGCGTCGGAAGTCGGCGAGGTGGACGCTGAAGCCAGTCTGGACGGGCTGATCGATGCCTCGACCCTCGGCCTCCGTCACGCCGAGTTTGCGCGCGGGCTGTTGGGGCAGGTGCTGCAGTACGGGGAAGAGGCGGATCAGACGATTCGCGAGCTGGCGGAGCACTGGCAGCTTGAACGTATCGCGACGATCGATCGGCTGATTCTCCGGCTGGCCATGACCGAACTTCGTGTCCTGCCCGACACGCCGGTAAAAGTGGTGCTCAACGAGGCGATTGAGCTGGCCAAGACGTATTCGACCGGGCAATCCTCGGCGTTTGTGAACGGCATTCTCGACCAGTTCATCCGCCGCGGCGAGGGGATGACCGGGACGCCGGACTGACCGGTATCTGCCGACCTGTCGCCAACCCGGTGCGGGGAAACCGGTTGGCGCAAATTCAAAACTGGACAGGGCTGGCAAATGCCCTATATTGCCTGCTTCACCGCGGAACCGGTCGATCCCTGACGGGAGCCGACCAACTCACCGCGGGTATAACTGGTGACGTTGCCGTGACTGCTCCCGGACTATCGCTGCTTTGAAACTGTTTGGACAACATATTGACCGGACCAACGCCCTGATTGCAGGGTTAGTGTGGTTGGGCGTGCTGACGGTCTACACCATGACCAAAGCGGCTACGATGTCGTTTTGGGACTGCGGCGAGTTTATCGCGGTGGCGGCTATCCTGGGTATCCCGCATCCGCCCGGCACGCCGCTGTACATCAGCATTGCTCACTTGTTTTCCCAGTACATTCCGTATGAGGACATCTCCGCGCGGGTGAACTACCTGTCGGCGTTATCGTCCTCGTTCTCGGCGCTGTTTGCCTATCTGGTGGCTGTCCGTATTCTCCGCCGGTGGTTCGGCGATGACTTGACAGCATTGCGGCGGATCCTGATGTACGCCGGTGGCGTCTGCGGCGCTCTCTTTCTTGCGTTCGGATTCACCCAGTGGATCAATTCGATCGAGGCCGAGGTCTACGGGCTGTCCATGCTGATCATGATGGCGGCGTTCTGGCTGACCCTGATCTATATCGACAAGTGGGGGACACGCACCGGCGACCGGATCATGCTGCTGATCGTCTACCTGGCCACCCTCGGAATAGGCGTGCACATGGCGACCTTTCTTATTCTCCCCATCTCGGCACTGTTTTTCGTGCTCAAAAAGGACACGCCGGCCAGTGGCTGGTTTCTGGTGGCGCTTTTTTTCGTACTCGAGTTGTTTCTCATTTTCATCTTGTCGTCACGGCCCGATGAGATCCCGTACTATCTGCCGGTGCTCATCGTCTTCATCTTTTATATCTTCTATGTCTTTTCGTTCGAGAACGTCCCGCGCCATGTCTGGTTTGTCGCGCTTGGCTTTCTCGTGTCCGTCGCGCCGGTCCTGTCGGTGATCGCCGGTCAGATTGGCGGTGGGGCAAGTGGTTCTCCTCCGGCGGTGCTGTCTGTCATCGGCGTGGTCGGTCTCCTGGCCACGTTGAGTTATGCGGTGATTTGTCTGATGAAGTACCGCACACAGCAAGGCCAGCGTAGCGGTGAACCGGACATGCACCTGCTGTACCCATCGCTGTTCGTATTTGCCGCGGTCGCCCTGACGGCTATTGCCGTGGTCAATCTTCGCGGCTACCATGTCTTCCTTATCCTGTCGGTGATACTGCTCGCCGCCCTGGGTATCCTGTTGCGGCGGCACCTGAACTGGTTCACGCTGATTCCGCTGATCGGCGTGGGCATGATCATTCTCGGTGTCGAGCCATTTGCGATCGGGTTGATCGGGGCGGCCATTGTCTCGATCATTATCGGTGTCGTGCGCAAGGATGACCGGTGGAAGCATGCGATCGTTATGCTCGTGGTGGCCATGATCGGATTTTCCGTGCATGTCTATATCCCGGTTCGCTCCGCTCAGGATCCGTTCATCAATGAAAATGATCCATCGCAATCGCTCGAGGCGACCATTCAGTTCATCGAACGCAAGCAGTATGGCTCGGAGTCGATGGTGGAGCGGATGTTCGAACGACGGGGCGAGTGGGAGAACCAGTTCGGCGACTACGAGCGTATGGGCTTCTGGGGCTTTTTCCAGGAGCAGTACGGCCTGACGGGGCCGCGCTTTTTCCTGCTGTTTATGCTTGGCCTGTTTGGGGTGTGGGAGGTGGTGCGACGTAAACCGCGTATCGGGCTGCATTTGCTGCTGCTGTTGTTGATCACATCGGTGGGGTTGGTGTTGTACATGAATTTCGCCGACGGCACCCGCCAGCTGCCGACCGGCCAGGACTATCTCGAAGTGCGCGACCGCGATTATTTCTTCACCGGGGCCTTTATCCTGTTCGGTATGACGATCGGAATCGGGGTGGCTACCCTGGTCGATTTTGTCGCTCAGTCGGTGCGCAAGTTCTCCCGTCCCGCGCGCAAGATCATCGTCACAGCTACGTGTGTCCTGTTTTTGCTGCCGGTCTATGCGATTGCGGGGAATTACTACGAGTGCGACCGGTCGAACAACTACGTCGCCTACGACTACGGCTTCAACCTGCTGATGTCGGCCGATGAAAACGCGGTGCTGTTTACGAATGGCGACAACGATACGTTCCCGCTCTGGTGCCTGCAGGAGGCATACGGGTTGCGCAAGGATGTCCGGGTCGTCAATTTGTCGCTGGCCAATCTCGACTGGTATATCAAACAACTTCGTGACTACATGGGGCTTGAACTGGGCTGGACCGACGAGGAGATCGGGGCCCTGCGCGGTTATCGTTTCAAGGATGGATCGCTGTACCGGATCTCACATCAGGTTATCGATGCCATCTACGTCAACAACTATCCACGGGTGCCGATGAACTGGGCGGTGACGTGTTCGCCGGGGTTTCGGCGAATTCGCAACGAACCGATCGATGACCGGCTGGAGTTGGCCGGGATGAAGTGGAGCCTGCAACCGAGCGGCACCGGCATGACCGTAAATGTCGAGCGGTCGAAGGAACTGCTGACCGATTCGGCGACGTTCCGTTTCCGTGGCTTGAACGATCCGTCGATCTACAAGAACGGGACGGCGCTGCGAGTCACCTACAACATGGCCCATACGATTCTGATGGTTGCGGACACGCTTCGGCGGGCCGGCCAACTCGACGAGGCGGTGGAGATGGCCCGGCTGGCGGTGGAGAACATTCCGCACAACCGGGAGTCGGTGAAATACCTGGCCAAGCTGTATGCCGATATGGGCGAATTGGATAAGCTCGAGGCGCTCGTGCAGAGGGAACCGTCGCCGGAAAAAGAGGAGATCGCCGTCTTCTGGGCCCGTGGCCTGCGCACGGTAGACGAACACCAGCGCGCCCAGGAGATTCTTGACAGCATCATCGCCCGCCATCCGAACAACGAGTCGGTCTTCGAGGAGCTGGTCAAACTGCATGTGGAACAGCAGCAACTCATCGAATTGCAGGTGGTGCTGCAGCGCTGGCTCCGACAGAATCCCGGCCACGAGCGAGCTCAGTCGTTGTTGAATCGTCTCGAACAGGAAATGATCCGCATGCGCATGCAATCGGGCGGCAGCGACACCGGACAGCAATGAAGATACTGGCGGTTAACTGGAATGACCTGAAAAACCCCTTCGCGGGGGGAGCGGAGGTTCATCTCGAGGAATTACTCCGTCGGCTCGTCAGCTATGGTCACGAGGTGACTCTGCTGTGTTCCAATTTCCCCGGGGGGGCGACCGAAGAGTATATCGAGGGAATCCGGATCGTTCGCCGGGGCAATCGCTACAACTTCAATCTGCTCGTGCCGGGAGCCCTGCGCCGGCTGGTGCGGGAGAGCAGTTACGACCTTCTCATCGAAGACATCAACAAGATTCCGTTCTATACGCCGCTGTATCTTGACATGAAACGGCTGGTGGTGATCCCGCACCTGTTTGCGACAACGGTCTTCAATGAAGTCAACCTGGTGCTGGCGAGCTATGTCTACTTCGCCGAGCGGCCGCTGGTGCGAATCTATCGTGGCTGCCACTTCAATGTCATCTCGGAGTCGACCGCCGAGGATATGATCGCCCGGGGCGTTCCCGAAAAGGACATTTCGATCATCCACTGCGGGATCGACCGCGAGCGGTACGCTTACGATCCGTCGGTACCCAAGTACGACCGCCCGACGGTGCTGTAT
>WJMS01000062.1 GCA_014727815.1 candidate division GN15 bacterium | reverse complement strand
TGTCGTCTCCGCGCGCTGGCCCGAGGGCGAGCCGTTTGCCCGTGAGTTGGTGGCCGACTCGCTCTAAGAGAGCTAAACGACGGCGATATCGAACATTCAACACCGACGGTTCGTCAGTTGACTGACCGGTGAGCCGTCGGTTTCTTCTGCGCACTCAAAAAGAACAACAATGCTACCATTTAGGAGGGAATGATGCGACATATCCTGCGCCTACTCGCGCTGCTGTGCCTTCTGACCGGGCTCACTGTCACGGTGTCTGCCCAGTCGGCCTGTGATTCCCCCGAAGCATCGCAGTTCGACTTCTGGATCGGCGAGTGGAACTGCCATTCATCCTACACCGACTCGCTCGGCAACGACCACCCGTACACCGTGCACAACACGATCACCAAAGAGCTTGATGGCTGTGTTATTGAAGAAAACTTCGATGGCTCCGAAATCGGCCTGGTCGGCCATTCGGTCTCTGTCTACAACACCAACCTCGGCAAGTGGCAGCAAACCTGGGTCGACAACAACGGCAGCTACATGGATTTCGAGGGTGGCTTCGAGGATGGTGTCATGACACTCGGCCGAACCGTCACCACGTCCGATACGACTTTCCGGCAGCGGATGCGTTTCACCGAAATCACCGACTCGAGCTTCATCTGGTTCTGGGAGCGCTCCGATGACAACGGGGAAAGCTGGAAAATCCTCTGGCGACTCGATTATGAGCGGGTTAAGTAAAACAGGCTAGAAGCAATACCCGGCGCTGACCCGAAACGTCTCGTCAAGTTCGTCATCGTGCAGGTAAGCGAAGTCGACCGTGATATTGCGGAGATCGACACCGCCGCCGGCGGTGAAGCGGCCGATATCAAATCCGGCGCGGCCAAACACCATCTCTCGATATCCGATCTCCCAGCCGTAGTGGGTGTCCAGCGAGATATCGCCGGACCAGTACTGGGCGCCGTACCTGATACCCTCAAAACGGATATCACCACTCATGGCAAAACGCCCGGTGAAGTCAGAAACGGTGTGTTCGAGCATCAACCCCGGCTTGACCGCCGGGTAAATCGTCTCCGTATTGGCGCCCGTATCAAATGTCTCTCCGGAGTAGCGAATAAAGCCGGTGGTAATATCAGTCACCATCAGGCCCAATCGCGCGAATGGATAGACCTGATATAATGCGCCGGCATCGAGCGTGAGGCCATAGCCCGATTCGGTCCCGATATCGCGATAAATCACTTTGGCAGTCGCGCCAAAATCGATCTTGTCCCAGAGCCTGCCGGACAGCGCCGCAGCAAAAAGAAAGTCACCGTGCGATTCCTCGCGCTCCACCTCGGGACGGTCAAACTCGTTGAGGCGCGTGATCTTGATCCCGCCCCCGCCCAGATAGTACATGTAGAAGCCAAATGACTGGATTGCATGCTCACCCCGCGGTCGGGCATCGATATAGCTGACGTAGTCGTGATTGAGCAGCGAACCGAATGTCTCGGCGTGCATCGCAATAAGATTGCGGCCATCGAGATAGTTCATCCCGGCCGGGTTCCAGTACGCCGCCGCGCCATCGAACGGCCCTGCGACCACCGCCCCGCCCATCGCCAGCCCGCGGGCGCCAACCCCGAGCGAGAACGCCTCACCGGCATATTTCGCCGCCAGCGCCGGTGGACCGGCGCTCAGCAGAAGCGCAAGGAGTATGCAGAGCTGGCGTCGAATGGTCATCTGGTGTTCTTCCATACAATCAGACGGTTGCCCCGGCCTGTATATCAAACATCGACCGAATCCGCCCGGTGCCTAACAGTAGGCCTTTTGGCCGGATCGCGCAAGCCGTATAGAACTACCTCCCCTTGTACTCCCGGACTCTCGTGACCGTTGGCATTAATCGACTCGGGAGACCCTGGCAGCGCAGGATCTGCTCCCGGATCAGACAAAAAAAGAGGTGGATCCGAACGGATCCACCTCTCAGTAAACTTAGACAGGATGTCTGTCAACCGACCTTACTTGGTGCCGGCCGCAGTCATCTTAGCGTCCTTCTTCTCGGCACTGCAGGCAGCCTTCTCGGAGGCAGTGGCGCTGCAGGACTTGCCGGTCATCTTGGCGCTGGACGCGTCAGTCGACTTGGCCACGGCCGGAATGATCTCGGCGCCGAAGCCCTTGTTGCTGACGGCCTTGGTCAGCATGGCGTTGTCGTTCATCTTGGCCTTGTCAATGTAAACCATAGCCTTGCCGGCCTCATGGCAAACCTTCTTGACCGACATGACGCCATCAACCTGCTCCAGGGCAGCCTTCACGGCGTTTTCACAACCGCCGCAGGTCATGCCGGAGATATCCATGGAAACCAGAGTGTACTTGCTGTCACCATCGCACTCACCCTTAGTGCTGGCGGTGGTGGCGTCGGTCTTGGAGGCACAAGCGGCCTTCGAACCGGCCATGGTCGCCTTGGCATCCTTGGAAGCACTGCAGGACGACTTGCTGGAAGCCATTTCAGCCTTGGCCGTGGAGGCACACTCGCCCTTGGCGCTGGCCGTGGTGGCCTCAGCCTTGGCGCCGCAGGACGCCTTCGAGGAAGCCATCTGGGCGGTTGCCTTGGAATCGCATTCGCCCTTGGCGCCGGCGGTAGTCGCCTTGGTCGCGCCGGTCACCGGACACTTGCTCATACCTTCGGCCTTCTCAGCCTTGGTCATGGTGGCGCAGGCAGCCGGATCACACTTGCCGACCTTGGCCATTTCAATGCAGGCAGCCGGGTCACAATCCTTCTTGGCATTGGCCATGGTAGCCTTCGCCTTGGCGTCGCAGCTACCCTTGGCGCTGGCCGTGGTAGCCTCAGCCTTGGCGCCGCAGGACGACTTCGAGGAAGCCATCTTAGCGTCAACGGTGCTGGTCTTGGCAGTGGTCGCCTTGTCACCGCAGGCAAAGGCGGCGTTGGGCATGAACGCAAACGCCATGAAGGCGATCGCTGCGATAGTAAAGATAGACATTTTCTTCATTGCGAGGACTCCTTAACCGCTATGTCTGCTGTCTCTATCGATGAGTTTTACTATTTCTCTCTGTACCATTCTACTCGAAACTCGGTGAGATGCGAGCGGGTGGTGAGGTAATGGAGTTTGTCGGTCCATCTACGCGAGGTTACCCGGCTCTGCTGATTTAAACACGACCACCGCGGACCGGGTTCCGAAAAATGCCGGAAATCGCCCACCCGTTGTGCGATTTCGTCGGCCGGTACCGTCCAACCCCGTGAATATCGACCAATATAAGCTGATATGAGGTATTTGTCGAGAACTCTCTGCCAACCCAAATCAAAAATAAATGTGGCTTCCCGAATACTCATCTATATATTCGGATATATGGATTTATCCGACAGTACCGATCATGCCTTCTTCAAAGCGCTGGCCGACCCAACCCGCCTCCGAATTGTCCACCTGCTCCTGCGCGGTGATTTCTGCGTCGGTGATATCACCAGAATCCTCGCCCTGCCCCAGTCAACCGTCTCCCGCCAGCTCGCCATCCTGAAAGCCGGCGGAGTGGTCGCCGACGCCCGTAACGGCAAGCATGTGCACTATGGTCTTCAGGACGGCGCCCCGCTGGACAACCTTCGCCCCTGGCTCGCCGAGCTGTCTCTCCGCGAACCGTACCAGAGCGACCTGATCACCCTCAGCATGGTCCGCCGGTCCGGCCGGTAGACATCGTCACCGGCACCGCTCAATCCCGTCGGGTTGCCCGCCGATAGCGAGAGTATAAGCTCCCAACAAGGCAGGACCGCCATGACCATACCAATCACATATCGCCGTTGTTTCTGGCTGCTGCTCCTGGTCTCGCTCCTGGCGGCCGGCATTCTGGCCGACTCGCTCCAACCGACCTGCGCTGCCTGCGGCCGGACGATCGATGGCCCTCGGTTGCAAGTCGATGGCCGCTATTACCATCCCGACCACTTCACCTGCGATTTCTGCAACCGCCCGATAACGTCGGATTACATGGTGGTCGACGGTAAAAACTACCACAACTCATGCTACGAACGCCATATCGCCGTCCATTGCGCGCACTGCGGTCTGATTATCCGGGGCGAGTATCTCGTCGATTACTGGGGCAACCCCTACCATGCCCAGCACCAGCGCGACGCCCGCCAGTGCAAGTACTGCAGCCGCTTCATCTCGGACCATCTCACCAACGGCGGGACGACCTATCGCGATGGCCGCACGGTCTGCGGCTCGTGCCTCGAAACGGCGGTTCATGACGAAGACGAAGCCGGAATGATCATGCGCGAGGTGGCCGGTCACCTGGCCGAGATCGGTATCGAGGTCGACCCGGACGTGATCGACCTGCACCTGATCGATCTGGGCGAGATGGTCTCCCGGTTCGGCAAGCAGTCGCACAATCTGCGCGGCTTCGTCGACTATCACGAGAAGACGTCGATGCTCGGGGTGGTCAAGGAACGGACGATCGACCTCTACCTGGTCACGGGTATGCCCCGCCGGCACACTGTCACCACCCTCGCCCACGAAATGACCCATGTCTGGCAGTATTTGAACGGCCGGCTGGCCACCGACCCGCTGTTCAGCGAGGGCAGCTGCAACTACGCCGCCTTCCTGGTGCTGCTCAACTATCCCGGCGATGAGACGGAGTACGTGATCGAGACACTATTGAAAGACGATGATCCGATATACGGCGAGGGTTTCCGTCGGGTCATGGCCTATGCCGAGTCGGTCGGCACCGGCGCCTGGCTCCGGCGCCTCCGCTCACAGGACAACCTCCCTCGAGGGTACTGATAGTGAACGAAAAGAGCCGGCCATCCTGGCCGGCTCTTTTCATATACGCACGTGCTTCCGGTGTGGCTGATCAGTGCCAGCCGAGGTCCCGCAGGGCGGGGATCTCTTCGAACATGTCGAAGTACATGTCTTCGATGTGATCGGCGCGACGGTCGATCTGGTCGGCCTTTTCCTCGAGCTTCTCCGCCTTGACTTCAATCTTGCGGGCTTCGCGCTCGATCTCGCGCTCCATATCTTCAAACGTATGCCCGGTAAACAGTGCCTTGAGCGCCTGACCGGCCGCCTTGACACCAATCGCGGCGCCTTCCATCCCGATATCGGCTCCCTCGATTCCAACCGCGATAGCATCGGCAATCAGGTCGGTGGTCGCCTGGTGGAACTCCCGCACGTGCCGCTGCTGGTCGGCGGTCAACTCGACCGGCTCGCCGTTGATGAGAAGCTCGTACCGCTCAGTGATTTCGACCACATCGCGAGGATAGTCACGACTCTCAAAAACGATCGTACCGTCATCGAAATCCATCGTGACGTTTTCATCGACCGACCAGTGGTGGCTGCCGAAATCATCGTAGTCGCACTTGTCGATATGGTAGTTGTACGTGCGCTCATCGGCGGCCCCGAGCGACCCGACCACAAACAGAAGCGCTATCGCGACAACAGCTATTCGTCTCATACTGGTACTCTCCCGACAATTGATTGGCTGTGCTTTTCAAGACGAATCGGGGCGGGCCGGAGTTGCATTAATCTGCCGATTCCGCCGACCGGCAAGCTACCTGACATCTGTGCCCTATCGAAAGATCCTATGAAGATTGTGCCCCACCCATAGCCGGCAGGTAGCTTCAATCCGTGCCTGGTGCATGTCCCCGTGCACCAGGCGTCTCCCCGGGTCGGTTGGCGCACGAGGACGTACGCCACGCCCATCCCACAGCCACCGTCCTGAAAAAGAGGGCGGCCGGTACAAGGGGGAGGTACCGGCCGCGTGTAGCACTGTCTCGAGTATACGGCTGGCGTATACGAGTCAAGCCCGAGACAGTTAGGGGGCACCCGCAATATACTAGCCGGGCCGCCGCAGCCCTCGATCTTTCTCGGCTCGACATGCCGAGCTCGGGCTCCACATAGAGGCCGCCGAAAGCGACCGGCAGGTGGCTTCGTCGCACCATCGATCACGTTCCGTGCCTGGCGCACGCGAAAAGAAAAGGCGGGCAGCCCGGAAGCTGTCCGCCCATCCACACCGGAGAACACATCAGGAGTCCGTCAATGCGCGATTATGTCCTCCAGCATTTCCTTCTCCTCGATAGAGACTTGTCCCATAACATCTTGTATAGTCCCCCCGAACATCTTCGCCATCATCCCCATATTCAACTGCGACACATACACGGTGCCGTCGTCACCCTCAAAGACCCCGATCCGACAGGGCATCATCGCCGACACCGACCGGTTGGGCTCCTCCGAAAGGATATCGTACGCGTGATCGGGCTGGCAGAGCGAGATGACGGTCAGCCGGGTCATATCGCTCTTGCCTGCTTTGATCAGACTGGCCTGAATGTCATAGACTTTGGGCACCTGCCAGCCGTTGGCGGTCGCTTTTGATTCGATAGCCGTCACGGTCTCATCAAACGACAGCCGGCTTTCCGACACGTGCAGCATCATGCCGGGCATGGCCAGCCAGAATGTTCCGGCGGCGATTACTCCGCCGATCAGCAGCCCGATAATGAATGTCCCAATCTTACCCATGTATGTGTAATTCCTGCAGTTACAGCGATCGTTATTCGTCTTTTTATGTTTTCATGGATTAGATTGAGATTCGGGCAAAATGATTCAGGAAAAATGGGGAGCGGGGAATGTACGGTCGAGCGAGGTCTTCTATATTCTATTGGAAGGCAGTGGGATCGCCGCCCGGTCCCTCCACGCCGGAACCTCGGATGGATACTCGCGTTCGCTGGTATGACAAAACTCGGTACTGTATAGAAAACTGGTGAGTAGGTCAGGCGGCTTGCCCGCCTGACAGCATTACAGGTATGCGACCTGATTGAGTATGTCCGGATGGATTCCCGGTCAAGCCGGGAATGACAAACATCGGGGGACGTGACAGAAT
>WJMS01000061.1 GCA_014727815.1 candidate division GN15 bacterium | reverse complement strand
GTCGACGACCTCTTCTTGTATCGGTCGGTATCCGGTCTCGGCGACTACTTGCCCAGGAACGGATATTTCCAGTCGCGCGGGGTCACCAGCGCTTCCTTGATGGCGCGCGGCGAGGCCCAGCGGATCATGTTCTGAATGGCGCCGGCCTTGTCGTTGGTGCCCGAGGCGCGGGCGCCGCCAAACGGCTGCTGGCCGACAATCGAGCCGGTCGGTTTGTCGTTGATGTAGAAGTTGCCGGCCGCGCCGCGCAGCGTCCGCTCGGCGAGCATGACGGCGTTGCGGTCGGTGGCGAAGATCGCGCCGGTCAGGGCGTATGGCGAGGTCTCATCGAGAATGTGCAGCGTCTCGGCATACTTGTCATCGTCGTAGATGTACAACGTTACGACCGGACCGAATATCTCCTCTTCCATCAGCTTGGAGTGCGGATCGGTGGTCACGATGACGGTCGGCTCGATGAAGTAGCCCTTCTTCTTGTCATAGTTGCCGCCGGCGATGAATTCATGATCATCGCGCTCCCTGGCGTAGTCGATATAGGCGGTGATCGAATCAAACGCGGACTCATCGATCACGGCGCAGACGAAGTTCTCGAAGTCCTCGGGGTCACCCATCTTGACTTCTTTGAGCTGCCCGAGCAGGGTCTCCTTGATCTTCGGCCAGAGTGACTTGGGCAGGTAACAGCGCGAGGCGGCCGAACACTTCTGCCCCTGGAACTCGAAAGCGCCGCGGGTGATGGCCGTAGCGATTTCTTCCGGGACCGCCGTGTGGTGGGCCATGATGAAGTCTTTGCCGCCGGTCTCGCCGACAATGCGCGGGTAGCTCTTGTAGCTGGCGATATTCTCACCGACCGTCTTCCACATGTTCTGGAAGACCGGGGTCGAACCGGTGAAGTGGATACCGGCCAGGTTCGGGTTCTTCATGACGGTGTCGCCGATCGCGGACCCACGGGCGAAAACGAGGTTGATCACGCCCGGCGGCAAGCCGGCTTCGCGGAAGATCTTCATCAGGATGTGCGACGTGTAGACGGCAGTCGAGGCCGGCTTCCAGATCACCACGTTGCCCATCATCGCCGGCGAGGTCGGCAGGTTGCCGTTGATGGCGACAAAGTTGAACGGGGTGACGGCAAAGACGAAGCCTTCGAGCGGGCGGTAGTCGACCCGGTTCCAGACGGTGTCGCTGGAAATCGGCTGCATCCGGTAGATCTCGGTCATGTAGTAGACATTGAAGCGCAGGAAGTCGACCAGCTCACAGACGGCATCGATCTCGGCCTGGTGGATCGTCTTGGAATGGGCCAGCATACAGGCCGCATTCATCGTCTCGCGGTACGGGCCGGCGATCAGATCGGCGATTTTCAGGAAGATCGCGGCGCGATGCTCCCACGGCACATGCTGCCAGGTTTTCTGGGCCTCGAGAGCGGCATCAACCGCCTTTTTGACCTCTTCGGCGCCGCCCTGATGGTAGCTGCCGAGCACCTGGTCGAGCTTGTGGGGGGAGCGGATTTCGATCTGGTCTTTGGCGGTGACGTCTTCGCCGTTGATGACCAGCGGAATCTCGAATTTCTGGCTCTTGAGGCGTTTCAGTTCCGCCTCGAGCCGCTTGCGTTCCGGCGAACCGGGGCCGTAGCCCAGATTCGGCTCGTTTTTCGGAGTTGGGACACGAAAGATACCCATGACAACCTCCGCAGAGTTACTGCGTCTATAGCTAACGATTTGTTGTTTTCCGTACGGCGCACGTCGCCGCGAAGAGAGAGTATAACAGGTATTTCGGGCCGGGGCAAGCCCAACCGGGAGTGGCCGTTGGCGGTTGAACGATGTATAATCAATAGAAACGCAAAACCACGGGAGCTCCCATGAAACACGCAATTCTCTCCCCGCTTGTCGCGGGCGTCGTGGCGCTGGCCCTCATCGCCGGCGGTGGCCTGCTGGCCGACCAGACCGAGGTGATGCCGCTGCAGCAGTTGTTTGGTGAAGATTACGAAGCCTGCGGATTGAACAAGCTCGACCGCACCGAGCAGAACCTCCTGCTGGAATCGATCGCGGCCGGCGGGTCGGTGTTTTCCTATACCGGCGAGTCGGCCGTCCGCTATCTCGAGAAAGAGGGCTGGAGACGGGTTCGGGTGCTCGGGGCCGTTCGCGAGAGTGACATCGGCAGCGACCGCAACCTGATCGCCTTCCATGACTACTCGCTCTATTCCCTCGATGCGACCGTCAAACCGTACCTGCTCGAACCAGGCGTCTACTGGGCGAACATCTCCGGCTCCACCTGGGTGGTGATCTATCCGGAGGGGGATGAGGTCCGGTTCTGGGCGAAAGAGGTTGAGCGGGCGAGATAGCCCGGCCCGGGAGCATCGAGGAGCATGTTATCGATACTCCCTTCTGCATGTGCCTGGTCATATGCCGGATTGGTACTACTTATGGTATCAATCGGCTCGCCCGGGTGAGATCGGACCGCGCCGCTGCACGAGGCCGGAAGCCGGGACCGAGTAGCGCGAGGCAAGAACTGTCACGGCCATGTACTATCGTTTCGGGACTGGACGACGGCTGCGGGGGGCGTGATGAACTGGACTCGTGGGTCAATTTTTGTCACTTCTAATCTCTTGAGTATTTACGACAGCAGTTGTCTCGGCCCGTGATGTGTGACTGGTTCTGTCGTCTATGATAGAATGTTGGGTCTTTTTTTCTTGACAGCATTGACCGACAGGGCGATATTAAGGGGCACTTAGCGATTAACCAGTCTTCTTCAACTCAAGATCATACACTTTTCGCAAATGTTTCGGTCATTTGCCTGCGGCCTTCTACGGCCATCTCCTGGGGTGACTTCTCGCGTGTGTGAGACCGAAGCATTAACGGCTTGTCGAGCATAGAATTACTCATTGGGCACGACATCTCGCGCGGCGCAGGGCTAACACGTCTTACGCTCTTCTTCACACACGGTAATTCGCAGAAAAGAACAAGATATCTGATTAGTCAGAACAGAATCATAACTGCTACTCTTAATGAGGTGCCATTATGACAAATTGTAAGAAGATGGCAACAATTCTTCTCACGTTCATGTTGGCGTTTGGATTGACGGCCGTCTCCTACGCGGATAAG
>WJMS01000060.1 GCA_014727815.1 candidate division GN15 bacterium | reverse complement strand
GTCCTGGCGATGCTGGCGCGGGATGGTCGAATAGAAAACCACGAGGTCGAACTTCGCCGCCCCGATGGCAGCACCTTCTGGGCTCTCTTTTCGTTGAGCACTACCCGGCTGAACGATGACGAGGTCATCATCGGCGGTGTGTACGACATCTCCGAACGCAAGAGAGCCGAGCAGGCACTGCAGGCGGAGCGCAATTTCGTCTCGGCCGTCATCGATACCGCCGGCGCCCTGGTGGTCGTGCTCGATCCCGAGGGCCACATTGTCCGGTTCAATCGTGCCGCCGAAGAGATCAGCGGGTACGCCTTCGATGAGATCAGGGGCAAACTCGTAACCGACGTCGTGATTGCGCCGGAGGACCAGGAACTGGTCCGGGATATCTACCACGCCATTATCACCTCCACCGACGCGGTCCGCGGTGAAAACGACTGGATCACCAAGTCAGGCGATCGCCGACGCATCACCTGGTGGAACACCGCCATTCGTACCGAGAGCGGTGAGGTCGATTTCATTGTCGCGACCGGAATCGACATCACCGAACAAAAAGAGGCGCAAAAGAAACTGCAGTTGTACCGCGAGATTTTCGACCGCGCCAACGACTCGATCACGATCTTCGACAGCAATCTCACCCTGGTCGAGCGCAATCCCGCCCACCAGTTTGCCTCGAACATCCCCGATGAAGATGCGGTGGGTATGCACCTGGTCGACGTGATCGGGGCGGCCAATGTCGATCGGATCGGCACGGCAATCGAACGGCACGGCGCCTTCCGCGGCGAGATCGATCTGGAACTGCCGGGGCGGGAACCGTTCCCGGTCGACCTCTCGGTCTTTACGATCGACGACGAAGACGGCCAGATTCTGCACTATGTCGGTATCGGCCGAGATATTACCGCTCGACGCAAAGCCGAAGAGGCGCTGCGTCGGGCGCATGATGAACTCGAGCAGCGGGTCGAGGAACGCACCGCCGAACTGGCCCGGGTCAACCGTGACCTGCGCGAGAGTGAATCACAGAACCGGGCGCTGCTGGCGGCGATTCCCGATTTGATGTTCCGTCTCTCCCGTGATGGCGAGTATCGCGACTACCAGGCGCCCAAGGGCAGCCGGTTGGCGCTGCCGCGCGAGCGGGTCGTGGGTCGCCATGTGCGTGACGTGCTTTCGCCCGAGCTGGCGGACCGGACGTTTGAGGCGATCCGGGTCGCGCTGGAGACCGGAGCGATGCAGCAGATAGAGTATTCGATGCCGCACGAGGGCGAAGAGCACTTCTTCGAGGCGCGACTGGTTGTCTGCGGCGATGATGAAGTGCTGGCGATCGTCCGCGATATCACCGAACGCAAACAGGCCGAGGAGGCGCTGCGCCGGGCGCACAGCGAACTCGAAGAGCGGGTGCAGCAGCGTACCGCCCAGCTGGCCCGACTGAACCAGGCGCTCTCCGACGAAGTGCGCGAACGGCGGCAGGCCCAGGAAGAACTCGGCGCCCGGCTGCGCTACGAGGAAGGCCTGGCGGCCTGTTCCCAGGCCCTGCTCAGCGAGTCCGATTCCGGCAACGCGCTGCACGAGGCGATGCACTACCTGCTGGAAGCGGCGGGAGTCGGACGCGTGTATGTCTTCGAAAACGATGTCGACGATGATGGGCGACTGTGGATGCAGTTGGTGCGCGATGTATGCGGTCCGGACGTTCGTCCGTGGCGCCCCGAAGACGGCCCCAACCGGTATCCGTACGATCACGGTATGAGCCGCTGGGTCGAGGTGCTCGGCGGGGGACAGCCGATCGTCGGCCCGGTCTCGAGTCTGCCCGAAAGCGAGGCGGAGTTGCTCCGGTCTGACGGGATCGAATCGATCCTGGTGCTGCCGATCACGGTCGACAATCGCTGGCACGGCTTTATCGGTTTTGATGACCTGTTCGAGGAGCGACAGTGGAGCCAGGAGGATGTCCGGTCGTTGACTACCGGCGCCGAGATGATCGGCATCTATCTCGAACGCAAGCGTGTC
The DNA here is from genome assembly GCA_014727815.1 of candidate division GN15 bacterium. Taxonomy (GTDB): domain Bacteria; phylum Zixibacteria; class MSB-5A5; order GN15; family FEB-12; genus WJMS01. The sequence continues at coordinate 17,972 of WJMS01000060.1, read as the reverse complement.
GCCGATGCGCTCCGGGTGAGCGAAGAACGCTTCCGCCGCCTGGTCGAGAATGCCGCCGATGTGATCTTCTCGATTTCCGCCGACGGGAAACTGACGTACCTCTCACCAAACTTTACGACGATCACCGGTTATGCGGTTGACGAGTTTGTCGGCACCGACCTGCGCGAGCTGATTTACGCCGACGATCACCAGCGCTTCATCGAGGAATCGACCAAGCCGTACCGGCTGGGGGTGGCCCCGGGCGAGGTTGACCTGCGCGTGCGCCATCGTGATGGTTCCCTGCGCTGGCTCTCGGCCCACAGCAAGCCGCTGAAGGACACTGATGGTGAAGTTGTTGATGTCATCGGTGTCGCGCACGATGTGACCGACCTGCGCCGCCTGCTGCAGGATCTGGAGCGGGCCAACCGGGAAATCCGCGACACGCAGACGCAGCTCGTGCAGTCGGAGAAGATGGCTTCGCTGGGTATGCTGGTGGCCGGGATAGCGCATGAGATCAATACCCCAATCGGCGCCCTGTCGAGCATGCACAATACGCTGGTGCGGGCGTTCGAGAAGTTGAAGAACGGTCTGCAGGAAACGGTACACGATCTGCCATCGCACACGTCGATTGCCAATTCACTGGCCGTCATCGATGACGCCAACAAGGTGATCGCCAACGGCGCCGCACGGGTCACGACGATCGTCAAGCGGCTGCGCAGTTTCGCCCGTCTGGACGAGGCCGAGTTGAAGCATGTCGATATTCACGAAGGTATCGAGGATACGTTGACCCTGATCCACCACGAGATAAAGCACCATATCACGATCGAGCGCAACTACGGTGATTTACCGCCCTTCAACCACTATCCCGGGCGCATGAACCAGGTCTTTCTCAACCTGTTCAACAATGCACGTCAGGCGATTGGTGGATCGGGGACGATCACGATTACGACCCGGGTGGAGGGCGCCTTCGCCGTGATTCAAATCGCCGACACGGGCAGTGGTATCGAACCGGAACACCTCCCCCGCGTGTTTGACCCGGGGTTTACCACCAAGGGGGTGGGGATAGGGACAGGGCTGGGGCTGTCGATCTGCTACCAGATTGTCCGCGACCACAAGGGGACGATCGATGTCGCCAGTAAACCGGGTGAGGGGACGGTCTTCACGATCCGCCTGCCCATGAACCTCGGCAATGAGCGGTCCAATGCGTAATCGTCGGCACCAGTACCTGCCCGGTTTACTCGCGCTTCTCTGCGTCCTGCTGCCGTGCACATCACTTCACGCCGGCATCGCGGTCGAAGGGCAGGTATTTGACGGACGACTCGAGTTGTCGCAGGCGCGGATCGACGCAGCCTCAGGCACTGTGCGTCTTGCCGGCGAGTGGCGGTATCATCCCGGCGATGATCCTGCCTGGGCCGATCCGGACCTGCCGGATACCGGCTGGAGCCTGGTGCGGGCGGCGCTGCCTTTGAGTGATATCGGCGATACCCTCTGGCACGGCATCGGCTGGTTTCGATTGCACGTGACGGTCGATTCATCGTTGGTCGGCCGGCCGCTCGGCCTGTCGCTGCAGCAGTTTGGCGCCTCGGAGATCTATGTCGACGGTCGCCGCCTGTACACAATAGGTCAGGTGGGGGTGACCCTGCCGGAAGAGCGAAGTCAGCTGCACGGCTGGCCGCCGCCGCTGCCGATTACCTTCGACCGCGCCGGTGACCACCTGCTGGCTATCCGCTACTCCAACCATCGCTGGGCGGAACACCTCTCCTGGGGTGGCCACGCCGGGTTTGATGCTTCCCTGGGCGGTCTGGATGAACAGAACGAGCACTATGTCGATGATATACTCAGCGGAGGCCGACACCAGGCTTTCTTCACCGCGTTTGCGCTCTCTGTCGCGTTGCTGCACCTGTTGTTGTTTGTCTTCTCTCCGGGGTCGCGAGGAAACCTGTTCTTTGCCGTATTGTCGATGAGTTTCGCGGGGATGTGTTTCCTGCCGAACCAGATGATGATGGCTGCCGAATACAATGAGTTTGTGATCTACATGACCTTCTTCAAGGTCAGCCTGATCACCTGCTCCGTGTTCGGACCGCTCATGCTCTATTCCGTCTTCTATCCGTCGCAGCCACGCCACGCCAAATGGCTGGCGATCGCCGGCGGCGTGATACTGATCGCATGCTGGTGGCTGCCGCTGGCGGCAATCTACATCATTGCCTTTGCGAGTCTGGCCGAGTCGCTGCGGGTGGTTATCCTGGCGATGGTTCGCCGCCGACAATTCGCGTGGGTGATCGGTCTCGGTTTCCTCTGTTTCATGGTCGCCGCCGGCTACCAGATGCTGCCCGAACTGGCCGCGTCGGTCAGACACATCGATGTCGACTTCTACCCCTGGTACATGTGGGGAGTGCTGGCCCTGCTCATCGCGATGTCGGTCTATCTCGCCCGCAACTTCGCCATGATCAACCGTCGCCTGGCCGAAAAACTGACCGAGGTCCAGGAGTTGTCCCAGCGGGCGGTAGAGCAGGAACGGCAGGTCCAGGAAGCAAAGACGGAGCGCAAACTTCTCCAGGCCAACCTGGAACACCAGGCGCGCGAACTGGAGAAAGCCCGGGCGCTCGAACAGGCACATCGAGAACTCTCCGAAACCAACCGCACCCTTCGCGAGACGCAGTCGCAGCTGGTGCAGTCGGAGAAAATGGCCTCGCTGGGCAGTCTCGTGGCCGGGATTGCGCATGAGTTGAATACGCCGATCGGCGCCGTCCACAGTATCCATCAAACCCTGATGCGCGCGATTGCCAACATCCGCGAGCTGCTCGAACGCGAACAGCCGGGACGGATCGAAGAAGACCCGGTGCTGAAACGGAACTTTGCCGCCATCGACGATGCTAACCGGGTGATTACATCCGGCGCCGACCGCGTGACCACAATCGTACGCCGGCTGCGCAGCTTTGCCCGACTGGATGAAGCCGAACTGAAGACGGTTGACATTCACGAGGGGATTGAGGACACACTGACGCTCATCCACCATGAGATCAAACATCATATAACGATCGATCGCCGGTACGGAACGCTGCCGGAGATTGCCTGCTATCCCGGACAGCTCAACCAGGTCTTCTTGAACCTGCTCAACAACGCACGGCAGGCGATCACCGGTGAAGGGACGATAACGATACAAACCAGCCACAGCGACGGTTGGGTGATTATCAAGATAAGCGACACCGGCTCCGGCATTGCACCGGAGCACGTCAAACGCATCTTCGACCCCGGTTTTACCACCAAGGGTGTCGGGGTGGGAACCGGGCTGGGGCTGTCAATCTGTTACCAGATTATCCGGCAGCACCGGGGTGATATTTCGGTCGACAGCACGGTTGGGGAAGGCACCACGTTTACGATCCGGCTGCCCGATGACCTCGACAAAAGACTTGAAAATGAATGAGCGCCGTGTTGGTTACGCAGATTGATCGCGAGTGCGTCGCGGAAGAACTATGAGGGATTTCTTCAAATCATTTGCTGATGTTCGCAAGGGCGAGTGGGGTATCACCCTGCTCATGCTGGCGAATATCATGATCCTGCTGGTGACGTACTACTTTCTCAAGCCGGCGCGCGATTCCCTGTTTTTGACCAAGTTTGATGCCGACAAGTTGCCGTGGGTGTTCATCATCACGGCGATTGTCAGCGCCCCGATCGTGACGATGTACTCCCGGTTCGGCCGTCGCCTGAAACTGCACCAGCTGATCAATACCACCTCGCTGCTCATCGTCGGCTTCCTGGTGTTCTTCTACTTCTTCATCAAGCTGCCGTTTCCATGGGTGCCGTACGCCTTCTATGTGTGGGTGTCGATTTACGGAGCGCTGACCACCTCACAATTCTGGCTGCTGGCCAACGGGGTGTACACGGCTTCGCAGGCCAAGCGGATCTTCCCGTTGCTTGGACTCGGCGCCATTCTCGGCGCCTGGGCCGGCGGCGAAGTAACCGGCATCCTGCTGCACCAGTTTGAGGCGCTCGGGCTGGGGCTCGAAAACCTGCTGGTGTTCTGTGTCGGCTTTTTGATTGTCAGTATCACCCTCACCAACGTCGTACATCAGCGCCGGAAAGAGGAGATCGAAGAACAGGCGCCAAAGACGCGAGAGCCGGAGCGGCGAGAGAGTGTGCTCGAACTCTACCGGAGCGTCTCCAAGTCACGGCACCTGCTGCTGGTGGTAGGGATCATCTCCCTGACCATGATCGTCGCCAGCTTTGTGGATTTCCAGTTCAAGGCAGTAGCCAAGAATGCCTTCGACACCCCGCAGGAACTTGGCGCCTTCTTCGGACAATTCTACGGCCGCCTGTCGCTGGTGTCGCTGGTTCTGCAGATGTTCTTCAGTTACAATATCCTGCGCAAGCTCGGGGTGGGCGGGATTATCCTGTTTCTCCCGGTCGGGCTGCTGCTCGGTTCGCTGGTGATGGTGTTGTCGGCCGGCCTGACCGCAGCTGTGCTGCTGCGCGGCGCCGACGGATCGATCAAGTACTCCCTCGACAAGACCGGACGAGAACTGCTCTTTTTGCCGGTGCCGCTCGAGGTGAAGAAAAAGACCAAGGTGTTTATCGATGTTCTGGTCGACCGCTGGTTCCGTGGCGTGGCCGGCGGTATGCTCCTGTTTTTCATCTGGGTGTTCGGGTTTGACGGTGACAACCCGTTGGCGGCAATGCCGAAATTCAGTGCGGTGGTAATCGCCCTGCTCGCCATCTGGATCACGCTCGCCTTTTTCATGCGTCGCGAATACGTCAACACCTTCCGCAAGGCGCTGGAACGCCGCACGATCGACCCGAGCGAAATACGCATCAATATCGCCGAGTCATCCACCATGCGCGCCCTGATCGGCTCGCTGTCATCGCACAACCCCCGCGAGATCTCCTACGCCCTGGATATGCTGACGGCGGTGGAGGACAAGAAACTGGTGGAGCATGTCGTGCCGCTCTTGCAGCATGACGACCCCGACGTACGCTTCAAGGCGCTCAAGCTGCTTCAGGTCAACGGCAGCACCGAACTGGTCGAAACGGTCAAGCCGGCCCTCGTTGACCCCGACCCGTTTGTCCGTCGCGAGGCGTTCTATTTCCTGTATCTCTTCGACGAGAACCGCGAGGGGCTGATTCGAGATTATCTCGAACAGGATGATCCACACCTGAAGTGTACGGCCCTGACCTGTGTCGCGGAGTACGGCACCGATGAGGAACGACGGCTGATCGACACCGACCTGGTCGGCGGCCTGCTCGAACAGGAGAAGGATGCGGTGGATATCCACCTGCAGGTGGCCCGTGCCCTGGGCGCGCTGGGCCGGGTGAAATTCCGCGGATTTATCGAGCGGCTGCTGGAGGATGAGTCGGTCGCGGTCAAGCGCGAAGCGATCGCCGCGGTCGGGCGACTGCGGGATCGAGAGCTGGTGTCGTTTTTGATTCGACAGCTGGCGGATCAGCGTTTTCGTGCGGCCGCTCGCCGGGCACTGACCAATTACGGCGAGACAATCCTCGGCACCCTGCACGACTACCTGATCGACCCGACCGTCGAAGAGGCCGTGCGGCGGCAGATTCCGCGAGTGCTGGCCGGCATACCGGTGCAGGAGTCGGTTGATATTCTGGCCTCGACCCTCGACAAGGTGGGCGCGCGACTGAAGTACTATGTCGTCAAGGGCCTGAACAACCTTCGGGTCAAAAACGCCAACCTTCGTTTCGATGTCGAACTGGTCGATCAGGCGCTGCTGGAAGAAACCCGGTCGTACTATGAGATTCTGCAGGCGCTCTACTTCCACAACGGCGCGCCGGACGATGCCGGGAACCGCCTGTTGAAACGAGCGCTGCAGGAGCGGCTCGACGCCAACCTGGAACGCATCTTCCGCATCCTGGGTCTGGCGTACCCGCCCGAAGATATCTATAGCGCCTATCTCGGTATCGTCAGCCGCAAACGAACACTTCGCGCCAGCGCGGTCGAATTCCTGGACAATGTGCTCAAGGGTGATTTGAAGAAGTACCTGTTACCGATTGTCGATGAGGAGTCGATGGAGTCGATCCTTCGCCGGGGCAGAGACCTGTTCGGGGTGTCGTTCCGGGGACGGGTCGAGGCGCTGGCGTATCTGATCAGCTGTCCCGATCCCTGGTTGCGCGCCTGTGCGATTTACGCCTGCGAGCGGCCACCGGCGCCACAGTTGCTCGATGCGATCGAAGCGGCAACCGATGACGCCGACCCGGTCGTGCGGGAAACCGCCCAATTGGTGCTGCGCAAGTCGGCGGGCGACGGTAACTCCGGTAATGATAACACACAAGCATAGAATGAGAACGGCATGCTTACGGTAATCGAAAAAGTGATCTTCCTGCAGAATGTCGACGTGTTCGCGCAGGTGCCGACCGAGCACCTGGCCTATCTGGCGGCAATCGCCGAAGAGGTCGAGTGCCGCGAGGGGGATACGATTTATCGCGAAGACGAGCCGTCGGACGCCCTCTACCTGGTCCTGCACGGCCGGGTGCGGCTCGACCGCGAGGGGCGTGAAATCACGGTCGCCGAAGACAAAGAAGCATTTGGCACGTGGGCGCTGTTCGACGAGCAGCCGCGGGTGGCAACCGCCACTGCCACCGAGGACACCCGGCTTCTGCGGATCGACCGGGACGAGTTTGTCGACCTGCTGGCCGATCACGTCCAGATCACCCAGGGGGTGCTCAAGACGATGGTTGACCGGCTGCGGGGGCTGGTCGGCCGGGTTGGCGCCGACACGACACCGCGCGGATAACCGGCTCGGTGGTAGTCATTGACAGAACCCCCGGACGGTGTCATATTGCCGGTGCCGCGCAGGGAGACAAGACCGGGAGAACTCCGGCGCGGCCGGGCTGTTCTGACGTAGGATACACAGTCTGAAGCACGTACGATCGGTAGCGAGTGAACCATTCACCCCACGGGAGCACCCTATGACCGCTGCGCCGGATTCCAGCCCTGGTGAAAAGGGGATAATCGTAATAGTCGATGACGAGGAGATGGTCCTGACCAGCCTCAAGTCGTTCCTGTCACTCGAAACCGAATACGAGGTACAGACCTTCCTGTCGGCTCGGGAAGCGCTTGAGTTTATTCAAGCCAACGACGTCGATCTGGTCATGTCCGATTACCTGATGCCTGAGATGGACGGGATATCATTCCTGGCGGAGGTGAAAAAGCTGCGGCCGGAAGTCCCCCGGATTATTCTGACCGGCTATGCCGACAAGGAAAACGCCATCAAGGCGATCAACGATGTCGGGCTGTTTCAGTATATCGAAAAGCCCTGGAATAACGATGATTTGCTGATCATCCTGCGCAACGGACTGGAAAAGCAGCGGCTGATGAAGAAGCTGCAGCAGAAGATCGATGAAATCAACCGGGCCTACGGCGAACTCGAAGGACTGCACAAGGAGATCGTTAAGACGTTCGTTTAAACGCCTGTTCGTGCCCGTGACGGTCGGCGCCTAACAAACTTCCAACATTCCAGAGTCCACATAGGGGTTGCTTTTTGCGGATCGGCAGGTCAGATTTCCCCTGCGGAGCAAAAACGCCGTAGCGAATCCGGAGGAACAGGCGATGCAGAGGCAGTCGATTCTGGTTGTTGAAGACGAAGAAGACATTCGAGAACTGATCAGCTACAATCTCACTCGCGAAGGCTACGAAGTGGTCGCGGTCGAGTCGGGTGAAGAAGCCCTGAAAGCGGTCAAGAACAAAACTCCGGATCTGGTGCTGCTCGATCTGATGCTGCCGGGGGTGGACGGTCTGGAGGTTTGCCGGAAGATCAAAAAGGACTCGGGCACATCCGATGTCTCGGTCGTGATTGTCACGGCCAAGGGTGAAGAGGCCGATGTGGTTACCGGGCTGGAGCTGGGCGCCGATGATTACGTGATCAAGCCGTTCAGCCCCCGGGTCCTGCTGGCCCGCGTGCGGGCGGTCATGCGCCGCAAGGAATCGCCGCCGGTCGACGAAGGCGAGACGCTCGAGATTCACAATATGGTCATCCATCCGGGACGACACGAGGTTGCCATCGACGGCAAGCCGGTCGAGTTGACCCTGACCGAGTTTCGCATGCTGCACCTGCTCGCCTCGCGGCCCGGCTGGGTCTTCACCCGCTATCAGATTATCGAGGCGGTCCATGGCGAAAACTATCTCGTGACCGATCGGTCGGTTGATGTTCAGGTAGTCGGTCTGCGCAAGAAACTCGGTTCACTGGGCAAGATGATCGAAACGGTGCGGGGGATCGGCTACCGGTTTAAGGAGTAGAAATGCCGCGCAAGCGCCTGCTGTGGCAACTGTTTCCATCGTACCTGCTCATTACGGTTCTCTCGCTGCTTGCCGTCACCTGGTATTCCTCTCGCGCTCTGCGAAGCTTCTACCTGCAGGAAACCGAACGCGACCTGCAGGCCCGTGCCATCCTCCTGCAACGCCAGTTCGCCACCCCCTCAGTGCTCGAACGACCCGCCGTCACCGACTCCCTCTGCAAAGTGCTCGGTGAACGAACCGATACGCGGATTACGGTCATCGACAACACCGGTCTGGTGCTGGGAGATTCCGATGAAGAACCGGAGCGGATGGACAACCATGCCACCCGGCCGGAGTTCATCCCGGCTCTCGAAGGCGGTATCGGTTCCTCGATCCGTTCCAGCAAGACGCTGCTCACCGAATTGATGTATGTCGCCGTGCCGCTCTTCTGGCAGGGTGAGCAGGTCGGCGCGGTCCGGGCGGCGGTGCCGACCAACGCGATCAACCAGATCCTTAGCGAAATCCAGAACCAGATCGTCATCGCCGGTGGCATTGTCGCGCTGATTGCGGGTATTGTCGGTCTCTGGGTGGCCAATCGCATTTCCCAGCCGCTGGTCGAACTCAAGCGCGGCGCCGAGCGGTTTGCCCGCGGTGAATTCAAGCGGAAACTGCCGATCCCGAACTCCGAAGAGATCGGCGCCCTGGCCGAAGCGATGAACCGCATGGCCGCCGAACTCGACGATCGTATCCGCACGGTCCTCCGACAGCGAAACGAACAGGAAGCGGTGCTGGCCAGTATGGTCGAGGGTGTCGTGGCGGTCGATACCGAGGAACGCCTGATCAATTTTAACCAGGCCGCCGCCACCCTGATGCTGTTCGATCCGGCGGTGTCGGTCGGCCAGCACCTGACCAGTGCTATTCCCAACAAGGACCTGCACGATTTGATCACCAATATCTTCGACCAGCAGCAGCCGGTCGAAGGCGAGATTGTCGTGCAGGATGACGGTGAAGAGCGTTACCTGATGGCCAACGGATCGATCCTGCGCGATCCCCAGCGCGGCCAGATCGGCGCCCTGGTGGTGCTCAACGATGTCACCCGGTTGCGCCGCCTGGAACGGGTCCGGCAGGAGTTTGTCGCCAACGTCTCACACGAATTGAAAACGCCGGTGACATCGATTAAAGGATTCGTCGAGACGCTGCTCGATGGTCCCGGCGGCGACCCCGACCGTCGCCGTTTCCTCGAAATCATCGCCCGCCAGGCCGATCGCCTCAACGCCATCATTGAGGATCTGCTCAATCTCTCGCGGATCGAGCAGGATGTCGAGTCGCGCAAGATTGTCCGTGAGCACCAGCCGCTTCGCGATATTCTCACCCACGCCATTCAGGCCTGCGAGGTTGCGGCCGGGGCGAAAGATATCGATGTCACCCTGACCTGCAATGCCAGCCTGTCGGCGCCGGTCAATGCCGCCCTGCTCGAACAAGCCGTAATCAACCTGGTCGATAACGCCATTAAATATAGTGACGAAGGGCAGACAGTCCAGGTGCGGGCGTCACTGGCCGAGTGGGATGTGGTGATATCAGTGATCGACAATGGTCGCGGCATCGAGCCGGAGCACCTGCCGCGGCTGTTCGAACGATTCTACCGGGTCGACAAGGCGCGAAGCCGCCAGATGGGCGGCACCGGACTCGGCCTGGCGATCGTAAAACACATCATCCGGGCCCACAACGGCCGCATCACGGTGGAGAGCCAGCCGAACAAAGGCACCCGGTTTGACATGCACCTGCCGCTGACTCCCGAGGAAGTGCCACCGCTGGAAGTCTGACCTTTTTGTCGCGAGGCATCGGAAACAGCGCTTGCCATACTAACGACTCCCTAATACATTCCTAACAATGTTCTAACACTCGGGTTTCACCCGGCAGCCAGAGTTCTCACGGTTACCCGGAGGCATTTCCCTGCCTTCGGTCGAGAGCAATGGCTCAGGAGGCCCGGTCGGTAGTGAGGAGTATCATCAATTGGTCCGCATAGGCGTCACAGTCGTGGTGTGTCTGGTTCTCTCGTGCGCATCTGCGGGCGCCGAGGATGGCGGCGTGACGACCCGCTTTTTTGGCGACTTCCGATTTCGCCACGAGGTGATTGACACGGAGAACTCGCCGAGCCGCAGCCGCCAACGGGTGTGCGCGCATTTTGGTGTCGAAGTGGGCGTGTCCCCGGTGACAAAAGTACGTTTCAAACTCTCCACCGGCGGGGATGATCCCATATCCTGCAATCAGACTATAGGCGAGGCCTTCACGACCAAGAATATGCGGATCGACCTGGCCTATGCGGAACTTACCCCTTCAGGTTTGAATCGATCATCGCTGAAGATCGGTAAGACGGACCTGCCGTTCTGGAAACCCGGCAAGTCCGAGCTGGTCTGGGACAGTGATCTGAATCCCGAAGGGATGACCGGCCGCTACCGTCTCGAAGGGACGAACATCCGGGCCGAGCTCACCGCCGGTGGTTATCTGGTGGAGGAGCGCGCCGAACACGACAATACGTACCTTACGGCCGGGCAGATGGCGGTACATATCGAGTCCAGCCATGCCAACCGATACCTCTCACTCGGCGCGGCCTACTATCACTACGGCAATATTCGCGGGTTCGCCCCAATCTACGATGACAGCGGTTTCGGCAACCGGCTCGATTCATCGGGAGTGTTTCTCCGCGACTATCGACTGGTTCAAGCCGGTCTCGAGGCCATGCTGTTCGTAGCCGATGTTCCCTTACTGCTCGCGGTTGATGCTGTCGCCAACACCGCGGTCTCCTCGGCCCGTATTGGCTGGCTGATCGGCGGACGCTTCGGCGACGCAGAGGAAGTCGGAAATCTCGAGTTCTGGTACAATTACCGGCGCGTCGAGTCGGATGCCGTGTTTGGGACGTTTACCGACTCGGATTTCGCCGGTGGTGGCACCGATGGCCGCGGACATGAACTCGGCGGCATGCTCGTGATCGGTAACGGTCTGAGCGCGGCGGCGACGTTCTTTCACAACCAGACGGCCGTAAACGGGGGGCCGACTTATCAGCGCCTGCAACTGGACTTCCGCGTCCGATTCTGAGCCCCTCGCGAACAACCGGTAACCAGTAGCCGTCACGCGTGCAGCCTTCTGCACGGGGAATCGCCCATATCGGCATCTAACTTCTTGTCTCCCAACAGGACATTTTCTGCCCGCGTTGGCCTGCGGCTTGCACAGGAGCCTTGGGTACCAGACATCCCGGCAATTTGTCAACATAAGGAGGCTTCATGAAGAAATGGCTTGCCGGCCTGGCGCTCATGGCGCTGGTGCTGACCGCACTGACCCTGCCCACGACTTCGCAGGCGTTTGTCCTGACCGCAACCGATTTCGATGGCGTCCTGGCATACGAATCATCGGGCCAGGTAGTTGAGACGTTCGGTCTCGATCCGTCGTTTGCCGGAATGGGCTTCAACACCGCTGCGGCGGTCAATTTCAGTTTCACCTACGATCCCAGCTCGCCCTCGATCCACGACATCATGGCGACCCCGAATACCCCGTATCGCTGGACGATTGGCCTGTCCAATCTGCACGATCCGTGGTATGGGATGGCCCTGCCCGATGTCAGTGTGACCGGTACGGCGAGCTACAACCAGTTGGCCGGTGGCGCCGAGCACGTCTGGTCATCGTTCAACAATCACTTCCCGACCGAGGGCTGTTATTTCCTCGACTACAGCTTCACCAGCCCCTCGAGCGGCTTCGGTACCCTGGCCATGGCCGCCAATGTCGATTTCGGCAACCATGCCGGCTACCTGCCGGATCAGTGGATCACGAACTTCGGTTCCGATGCCGAATTGTCGCTGGCGGCTGAGCCGGTCCCCGAACCGATCAGCTTCATTCTCTTCGGCGCCGGCCTGGCCGGAGTAGGCATTGCCCGCCGTCGCCGCGCCGCCCAGAAAAGCTAGTCAAATCACATTGTCAGCGCTCGATCATTCATGATCGCGCGCCGTTCCCGAATTTACCCTCCCAACATTCACGAGCCCCCGCAATGGGGGCTTTTTTCCTGATGAAAAAGCAGTAGCTCGACTGAGAAAATGTCTTGACGGTCAGGTAGTATAAAGTAATACTCACGTATCCAAGGCGCTACCATCAGGAGAAAACAGGATGAGAAAGCAAAAGAGTGATGTCATAACGTTTAAGGCCGATGATTCCCTGGTTGAGGCCCTGCAGCAGATTCCCAATCGGTCGGAGTTCATTCGTTCCGCCCTGCTGGCCGCGCTGGAGAATACCTGCCCGGTATGTCAGGGACGCGGGGTGTTGAGTCCGTCGCAGAAGCGCCATTGGGAGGAATTCCTGCACGATCATGCCTTGAAGGAGTGCGATGACTGCCATGAAATCCACCTGGTCTGTGCCCATGAGGAGTAAGTCGACAGTCTGTCTGACCATTCTTGGCCTGCTTGCCGTGCTATTGGCATGCGGGGAAGAGGCTTCATCGCCGGCCGCCGAATCAGGTACCCGGTCGGTGGCCGTAAGTATCCCGCCGCAGCAGTACCTGGTCGATCGAATTGCCGGTGAGCTGGCTGACGTGATGGTGCTGATTCCACCCGGGGCATCGCCCCACACCTACGAACTGACGCCGAAGCAGATGGCCGAGCTGGCTGAGATCGATCTGCTGTTCACGGCCGGGATACCATATGAGGAGGGGCTGGTTCCGCGTCTGCGCAAACAGCACACCTCGCTGGAAGTACGCGATACTCATCAGGGGATCCCGCTGCGGCCGCTCGAAGCCGGCGGCGACCATCACGGCCATGCCCACAATCGTGACCCGCACACCTGGCTCGATCCGCTCAACATGATTGTGCATGCCGACCATATCCGGGATGCCCTTACGGCCCGGGACTCCGCCAATGTGGCGGTGTATCGAAGAAACTACGCTATTCTCAAGGCCGAGTTGACCGCGCTCAATCGGGAACTGGCCGATACGCTGGCCCCGGTCAAGGGGCGTGAGATCTTTGTGTTCCATCCGGCCTGGGGGTATTTTACCGATGCTTACGGGTTGACGCAGGTGCCTATCCAGATCGCCGGAAAAGAACCCGGAGCCCGGCAACTGGCCGAAATCCTGGAGCAGGCCGAGAGTAAGCGCATCCGGGCGATCTTCGTCCAGGAACAGTACGCCTCGCAGGCTCCCCAGACGATAGCCGATGAGATCGGTGCCGAGATCATTTTTATCGATCCTCTCGCCTATGACTACATGGACAACCTTCGAGAGGTCGCCGGGACCATTCGGGAGGCGGTGCGGTGAGTTTCTTCGGGATTGTAAGTGTCTCGGCTCCTATTAATGATATGACCGAATCCATGGCGCTTCTGTCGTATTCTGACGGATTTTGCTGTTTGATGGGAGGCCAGGATGACTGATCCCGGTCCGATTGTCCAACTTGATGGTGTGTCATTTTCTTACGATGGCGACCCGGTGCTCGAGAATGTCAACCTGTCGATCATTGAGCACGACTTCGCCTGGATAGTCGGCCCCAATGCCGGTGGCAAGACGACGTTGGTCAAGCTGATCATCGGGCTGTTGGCGCCGGACCGCGGTCGGGTGAGCCTGTTCGGGAAAAGCCCGCAGGCGGCCCGGACGATGGTCGGCTACATGCCGCAGCATGCCGCGCTCGACCCCCGTTTTCCGATAACGGCCTTTGACATAGTGCTCATGGGGCGACTGGGCAACCGTCACCCGCTGGGCCCGATCCCGAAGGCCGATCGTGAGCTGGCGATGGAGGCCCTGGCCGAAGTCGGCCTGGCTGACAAGGCCCGGACGCAGTTTGCCAGTCTGTCCGGTGGTCAGCAGCGCCGGCTGCTGGTAGCGCGGGCGCTGGCCGGACAGCCGAAGCTGTTGTTGCTGGACGAACCGACGGCTAACCTCGATATCGGGGTGGAACAGGAGCTGTTCGAGCTGTTGCAGCGGCTCAATGAACGACTGACGGTGGTGATGGTCTCCCACGATCCGGCGTTTGTCTCGCCGTTTGTCAAGTCGGTGGTGTGTGTCAATCGGACGGTGCACACGCATCCCACCGCCGAAATCGACAAGGACATCATGTCCGAACTCTACGGGCGGCCGATCCGCATAATCAGGCATGACCGCCATTTCGATCGGGAGGGCGGCGATGCTTGAGTTCTTTGACGCCCTGGCTCGTCACAACTTCCTCCAGTACGCGCTGGTTTCCGGTCTGTTGGCGTCGGTCGCCTGCGGTGTCGTAGGGACCTATGTGGTGGCGCGACGGATCAGCTATATCGCAGCCGGGATTGCCCATTCGGTCTTGGGCGGGATGGGCGTCGCGCACTATCTCAATGTCGTGCATGACTGGGCCTGGCTGCAGCCGCTGCACGGGGCGGTGGTCTCGGGGTTACTTGCGGCGGTGGTGATCGGCCTGGTAAGCCTGCGTGCGCGCCAGCGCGAGGACACTGTGATCGGCGCTATCTGGGCGGTCGGTATGGCGGTCGGCATTCTCTTCATCACCGCCACACCCGGCTATCAGGAGAACCTGATGAACTACCTGATCGGGAATATCCTGATGGTTTCCGGTGGGGACCTCTGGCTGCTGGCAGCGCTCGATGCGGTGGTGCTGGTGATTGGACTCTTGTTTCACCGGCAGATTGCGGCAGTCTGTTTCGATGAGGAATTCGCCCGGGTTCGCGGTCTGGCGGTCGAGTTTTATTTCCTGTTGCTGCTTTGTTTGACGGCTCTGACGGTGGTTCTGCTGGTATCGGTGGTCGGCATCATCCTGGTCATTGCTCTGCTGACCATTCCGGTGGCGGTAGCCGGGAAGTTCACCCGCACCATGTGGCAGACGATGCTGGTGGCGACGGTAGTCAGCGCGGTATTTACCACGCTGGGCCTGGCCATCAGTTATGCCCCCAACTGGCCGGCCGGTGCAACGATCATCCTTCTCGCCGGCGCGGTCTATCTGCTGGTGCTGCTACCGGTCTCCCGGCGGCGCCGAAACGGTCCAAAAGCGCGCCCAACGCGGACAAAGCTGTAGACAAACGCTCCCCTATCGTGTATATATGGGGCTGCTACTATCACGACAACGGCCCGCGGATGGTCGATCCGACATTCGGGCACGCCGCACAGGTTTGGTCAGGAGGATATGATGAAGCTCAATTCGGTTGAAGAAATCCTGGACTATGCGATAGAAAAGGAACAGGACGCTGCTGATTTCTACAACAGCCTCGCCGCAAAGATGGACCGCCAGGCTATGAAAGATGTCTTTGCCGGATTCGCCCGCGAAGAGATGGGCCACAAGGCCAAGCTGCAGGCCGTCAAGGAAGGCCGGCTGTTGCTCTCCGCCGAAAAGAAAGTAGCCGATCTGAAAATCGGTGATCACCTGGTTGAAGTCGAACTCAATGCTGAAATCGGTTACCAGGAAGCGCTGATTCTGGCCATGAAAGCCGAGAAGGCCGCCTACAAGCTCTATCACGATCTCGCGTCGGCCACCGACAATGCCGAAGTGCAGGAAGTGCTGCTCTCGCTGGCGCATGAAGAAGCCAAGCACAAGCTTCGCTTCGAGGTCGAGTACGACGACGTCATTCTTACCGAGAACTGATCCGGGCCCGACCCCACCTGTTGGGGAACTATCGTTTTTCTCACGCGGTTGTATGCCGAAGAGTGGACTGCGGCGCGACTGCTGCAATACAACTGCAAGCGGTGGAAAACGCGCGCGTCCCTGCAGACCGCAGAAACACTGACTCGCGAGAGAACGACTAGTCCCAGAGGAGATTCTATGTCGGTACTTGTTACCAAACCCGCGCCGGACTTCACCGCTCAGGCGGTGATGCCAGACAACAGCTTTCAAGAAGTTACCCTGTCGGATTACAAAGGCAAGTATGTCGTCCTGTTTTTCTATCCGCTCGATTTCACGTTCGTGTGCCCATCGGAAATTATCGCGTTTGACAAACGACTCGATGAGTTCCGCGACAAGAACTGTGAAGTGATCGGCGCCTCGGTTGATTCCCACTACACCCACTGGGCCTGGAAGAACACCCCGCGCAAAGAGGGTGGCATCGGCAATGTCCAGTACCCGCTGGTTGCCGACCTGACCAAGAACATCTCCCGCGATTACGGCGTGCTCATTAATGATGAGGTCGCCCTGCGTGGCCTGTTCCTGCTCGACCGGGATGGCATTGTCCGGCATGCCGTGGTCAATGACCTGCCGCTCGGCCGCAGTGTCGACGAGGCGCTGCGAGTGCTCAACGCCCTGCAATACACCGAGGAGCACGGCGAGGTCTGCCCGGCCGACTGGCACGAGGGCGAGGAAGCGATGAAGCCGGATGCCGAGGGCGTGGCCACCTACCTGGCCAGACACGGCGCCTAAGCGACTCTCATACGGCCCCTTCCGGGCTTACCTACAGCTTATCCACAACCCCCTCAGCCGAGGGGGTTTTCTTATGCTCCAGAATTTTACCGTATTCTCACCGAGCTAACACACGCTTCTCAAACGTCCCCAGTACGTTGACAACACGTGACTTATGGGTACTCTGCGGTACCCTCATATTCGCACAAATCTAGTTTCGCGCTAACGTCAAGCTAACGTCCACTCCCTACTCTTGGCGTCGCAGGAAACGAGGTAGAGTTTTAACGTTCAAATGGGTTTTCTAGGGAGGAACTCCATGAACAATCCGACGTCTCTAACGAGGGAGACGCATCAGGTGATGAAACACCTGGTGTTAGTTTTCACAATCATGCTGACCGTCATACTGGCGGTTAGCCCCAACGGTTACACCCAATCAAGTGCTAAAGAAACCGGTACGATCAGCGGTAAGGTGGTCGACGCCAAGACCGGCGATGTGATGATCGGCGCGACGGTCATGGTCGAAGGGACCCAGCTCGGGGCCCGGACCGATCTCGACGGGCGCTTTTCGATTCGCCAGGTGCCGTCCGGCGCCGTCAATTTGGTCGTCCGCGCGATCGGTTACACCGCCGTGACGATTACCGATGTGCAGGTTACCGCCGGTGAAGTGACCAAGATCAACCCGACCCTGAGCAGCGAGACGATCGAGCTTGGGGAGAAGATCGAAGTTACCGCCAAGGCGGTGCAGAACACCGGCGCCGCGCTGCTGAAGCAGCGGCAGGCGGCCGCTTCGGTGTCCGATGCGATCAGCTCGGAAGAAATCTCCAAGTCGGGCGCGGGCGATGCCGCCGATGCGATGAGCCGGGTGACCGGCGCGTCGATCACCGACGGCAAGTTCGTCTATGTCCGCGGCCTGGGTGATCGCTATTCCAACACGAATATCAACGGCAGCCCGATCCCGTCGCCGGACCCCGACCGCCAGGCGGTCCCGCTCGACATGTTCCCGACCGGGCTGCTCGACAACATTGTCGTGCAGAAGACGTTCACGCCTGACAAACCGGGCAACTTCACCGGTGGTTCGGTTGACCTGACCACCCGCGATTTTCCCGAATACCGTCAGCTCAGCTTCTCGACATCGGTCTCCTACAACAGCGAGACGACCGGCAAGTCGATCCTGATGGCCGACGAAGGCTCCAAGGACTGGCTGGGCTACGACGACGGCCGGCGCGATATTCCGCAGTACGTCGAGGACAACTACCAGATCGGCGTCGACGTACCGACCGACCAGGTCTTCATAAACGGTTCGGCGACCGCGGATACGCTGGCGCTCGTAGAGTACATTGACCGTACGTCCAACTCCTTCAATCCGGTCATGGCGCCACAGCGTAAGACGGCGCCGTGGAGCCAGAAGTACGGCTTCTCGTATGGCG
>WJMS01000059.1 GCA_014727815.1 candidate division GN15 bacterium | reverse complement strand
GGCGATACATATCTCCGCGCCGGTCTGGCGCAACTGCTCGGCTTTGACCTTGCCGCCGATACTCATGCGGAAGTCATGGATCTCGTCGATCGACACCAGCCCGCCACCGCCGCCGCAGCAGTAGTTGTCCTGGCCCGAAGGCGTCATGTCGACGTAGTCCTTGACGAACGACCGGAGTATCTCACGCGGCTGCTCGACGATCCACCCCGAACGGGCGATATTGCACGGATCGTGATAGGTCACGCGCTCGGTGATGATAGTCGGGTCGAGCGTTATTCGCCCCGAGCGAATACAGGACAGCGTATACTCCATGAAATTGGTGACCGGATAGGTCTCAGGGCCGGCGAAGACCGGTACGAAATCGTGGGCCGACCGCGAGGCATGACCACACTCGCCGATCAGGATCGATTTCCCCCGAAGACGGGTCACCTCGGCGACAAGCTGCTTGATGATTCGTTCGAGATGCCAGTCGCTGTAGAAGAGACCGTAGTTGATGCCGTCGTAATTGCAGGTACCGACCGTCCAGCGGTCCCAGTCGCCGGCCGCATACAGGACGGCGGCATTTCCCATGAGCGTTTCCGGCTCCATGAGGTAGTCACTCACGGCACAGAAGAAGACATAGTCGCGATCAGGCTGGTCGACCGGAAACTCCGGCTTGATCCCGAGAGTATCGTCCAGCTCCTCTGAAAGGAACTCCAGCGTATTGAGCAGCGCTTCTTTCGGTACCTTCGAGGTATTGTGCGTCTCTCCCTCCAGCTGCTCGCGAACGCTGACCTGGAGCGCTTTGGGAACGATACCGATCAGGCTGAGTACATAGCGACCCAGCCGGGTAATCAGGCCGTGATCGACCCCCATCGGGCACTCGCGGGTGCAACGGCGACAGGCGGTGCAACGGTAGAAGCAATCGAGCATATCATCGATGATCTCTTCGGTCAGCTCGAACCCATCGGTCAGTCGCGCCTTCATCCAGCCGCCGATCGTGAAGTAGCGCTTATAGGTTTCCAGCAACAGATTGGTGCGGTAGCAGGGGATGTCGCGCGGGTCGCCGGTGGCCAGAAAGACCGGGCAGGCTACCGCACACCGGTTGCACTTGGCGCTGGAGGTACAATACGAGTCCAGTAGCGGCTTGTAGTCGCTGTACTTCAGTACTGCCGCGAACGCCTCGAGAAATCGCTCGACCCGGTTCTGTGTGACCGGTCGCTCGATATAGTACGGGTACTTCTTTTCGTTGGTCGCCGGCTCCCGAAGCGAAGTCGCGGGCATTGTCTGTTTGTCCATACCGGTTTTTTTCCACTGTATCAGGTTTCAGCGTCGCCGTCTGCAAAGCCCGTACCGAACTGCTCGCGGCCTGCGACCTTTCCAATCGCATGCGGATACACATCCGACCCGCACGCGCCGAATAGTGCTGTCACAGCAGTTCTTTAGCCGGCTGGTAAGGTCTCTTCCGGGAGCCTGATGGCTTGCGTTTCGTTGAAGAACAAGGCTACGACATTCGTCGCATTACGGGAATAGCTGTCGCAGGCGTTGCAACATCCGTCGCGTCCTGCGACATGTTGCGACATGCATGCGACGCCCAACTTGCCATGTCACCATCTGTACACATCCGCCGACTCACCCCGCAATTGAACTGCCTCCCCCTCGGTAACCTCCTTCCAAATGCTCCAGATACTGCTACTATCGCGAGGTACAGCAGCTCTTTCATAGCAACTCAGTACAGTAGATTCGCTGCTCCGTGCGAGAATCGCACAGATGAGGGGCCACCCGGCACACCAGTTGCCATTTCGATTTCTGGAGGTTTATGACGTGCGCTACGGAATCTCAATCCTCGGCGATCGGGTCGCCCCTCGCTGCACCTGTGCCGATGCCGTGCTGCTGGTGGAATCCCGCAAGGGTGGCGTGCAGCAGCGAAACTCGGTAAACCTGAATCACCGCAGCCTGGTTGGGTTGCTCGATGTCCTCGCATCGAACCGGGTCGACACCCTCGTCTGCGGCGGTATCAGTCGGTCGGACAAGGAGTTTACCCGGGGCCGTCAGATTGCAGTCGTCGACAATGTCGCCGGATCGGTGGCCGAGGTCGTGGCCGCAATCGGCTCGGGGGCGCTGCAGCCCGGTCTCGGACTTTCAGGTCAGAGCGCGGATCCCGAAATCGTATCGGCAGACAACCTCGATCTCGATCGAGCCGGACTATCAACGCCGGCAACCGCTGACTGCCTGGCCTGTCAGGACCACCTCTGTCTGCGTGGCAAGCCCTGCCATCTCGATGATCACGAGCGGCACCAGAAACCGCTGGAACGAGAGGTCAATGACATGCTCGAAGCGGCTTTGGATATCTCGCTCGAGGACGAGCGCACGCTGTGTCGGCTCTCGGAGTTGATCTATTTCTGTCTCGAGATGCGCTACCAGCACCTGGGGCTGGCCTATTGTATCGAACTGCAGGAGCCGGCTGAGATACTTACTCATGTTCTCCGACGTTTTTTTGTGGTCTCCCCCGTCTCCTGTAAGATCGGCGGTTTGGCCATTGATGATCCGCTATCGTCGGTTGACACCGGACCAGCGGTGCGGGGCCGACGGCACGCCATAGCCTGCAACCCGACCGGTCAGGCCGCCGCACTCAACCGGGCGGGCACCGAGATCAATGTCCTGGTCGGGCTGTGCATGGGCGCCGACTGCATCTTCGCCCGCGCCAGTCATGCGCCGGTCAGCACGCTGTTCGTAAAGGACCGATCGCTGGCCAACAATCCGATCGGTGCGGTCTACTCTGACTACTATCTCAACGAGGCGGTCCGCGCCGGGGCAAAACGATGAGGTGCCCGTGAACACTATAAGAGAGATCAGTATCGACAATGTCTCATGCATACATACTTGGAGGGCCACATGGCTATTCCCACATTAAATGCGGTTGGTTTTTGCGCTCACTATTCACGGCAGGGTGACTGGGCTTTTGACTATGCCCTGCGGCTGTCGCGCAACCACCAGTTGAAACTCAATGTCTTTCATTTCCTGACCGATCCGTATGCCGTCGATGACAGCGACCGGGTCGAGCAACTGTCGCCCGAAGCCCGTGCCCGGCTGGCAATCGAACGGGAGAAGGAGCTGCGCCTGTATTACGACCAGCGCGCGGGAGACTATCTCGAGGTCGGCTTTCGGCTCTGTGACAACCCCGAATGGGTTGAACTGCATCGGTGCCTGGTCGTGCGGGAGTTTCAGCTGCTGGTACTGGGATATGTCGGTCCCGATGCTTACTTCGGTGGTCGGCCAATCACCCGATTCGCCGACTCGTTCGTCTGCCCGGTTGTGCTGGTTGGCCCTGATGATCCCCGGCAGTTCCATCTCAACAGCCAGGCGCAGTTGATCGCGGCCAGCCTCGATCTCGAGGGCGCCGGCTGGGCGGCTACGGCTGCGGGCTCTGCGGAGCAATGAGGCCGCCGGCCGGACCGATAGTGGGGGCCGGCAACACGATTTGCGCTTGTGTTGATGGTCATAATCACCATATTGGGATTACGGGCCGGAAACGCGAGGTAACACGCGTGGACGAAAAACTCAGCCGACTGATCTTCGACAGTATCAGCGATGGTGTGTTTACTGTCGATGGCAACTGCGTCATTACATCTTTCAACCGGTCCGCCGAACGAATAACCGGCTTCACCGCCGGCGAAGCGGTCGGCAAACACTGCTTCGATATCTTCCGCACCGAGGTCTGCCATCGCCGGTGTGCCCTCAAGGATACGCTCAAGACACACGACCCGGTTGAGAACACCCGCGTTACGATCATAACTCGCGATGGTCAGGAGCTGCCGATTCAGGTCACGACGACCCTGCTGCGCGATGATGAGGATCATATCATCGGCGCGGTCGAGTTCTTTCGCGATGTTTCCGAGATCGAACATCTCCGGCAGAGCCTGGAGCAGAAACAGACGCTCGAGGATATCGTGAGTGTGAATCCCCGGATGCATGACCTCATACGCCTGCTGCCGGATATCGCCAACTCCGAGTGCAATGTGCTGATCGAAGGGCCCAGCGGTTCGGGCAAGGAACTGTTCGCCCAGGTGATCCATGCTCTTAGTTCGCGACGGTACGGTCCGTATATCAAGATCAACTGCGCCGCCCTGCCGGCCAACCTGCTCGAATCCGAACTGTTCGGTTATGAAAAGGGCGCGTTCACCGACGCTAAGCGTGACAAGCCGGGCCAGTTCAGCCTCGCCAATGGCGGCACACTCCTGCTCGATGAGATCAGCGAGATGGATGTGTCACTGCAGGTGAAGCTGCTCCGCGTGCTCAACAACGGCGAGTACCGGCCGCTCGGGTCGACCAAGACGCTGCATACCGACGCCCGGATTATTGCCGCCACCAACGCCAACATGCTCGACGTGATTGAATCCGGTGCGTTCCGCCAGGACTTGTACTACCGAATCAATGTCGTCAATATCGCCATTCCCCCGCTGCATGAACGATCCGAAGATATCCCGCTGCTGGTCGGTCATTTCCTGGAGGTTTTTCGCCGCAAGAGCGGCAAGCCGATCGAGCGAGTGACACCGGAAGCACTGGCTACTCTTCGCAACCATCCATTGCCCGGCAATGTCCGGGAGCTGGAGAACGCGATCGAACACGCCTTCGTGATGTGCCATGGCCCGGAGATTACGGTCGACCACCTGCCGCCGCAAATCGTGGCGGGCCCGCGGGGGACCATGTCGGCCAACGGAAAGTCTCTCTCGGAAAAGGACGTGATCCTGCAGGCGCTGGAGCGCTACAAAGGCAATCGCTCGCAGGCAGCGACCGAACTTGGCATGCACCGGTCGACCCTGTGGCGCAAGATGAAAGAACTGGGCATCTGGCGATGATTCGGGTGATTATTCTTTGGGAGTTGCTGGAGATAAAGCGGAGAGGCAGGGATTCGAACCCTGGATAGGGCTAATAACCCTATAACGGATTAGCAATCCGCCGCCTTCAGCCACTCGGCCACCTCTCCGATCTCGATTCGAGCGCGAAATATAGGCCCCAACCCCCGCTCCGGCAACCGATTTTTCCGGCCCCGCGCCCAGTCTGCAGCGACCTGCCGCAGAAAAGGCTGTGACATCGGCCGACACAAGCGAGAGAGCGCCGCGCCGCACCGCGAACGCACTTGACAAACATGGACCCATATTGTATGGTAGCAACACAGGGTTCCCTGTTTCTCCCTTGCGCGGGTTCACTCACCCTGCTGCCGGCATCGCTCGTGTGAAAAAAGCAATCGCGAACAAATCCCAGCACCAATCCGACCACGTGGAGGTACTCATGTCTCGAAAGATCGTCTCCCGCCTGGCGCCGGGCGCGCTCGCCCTGCTCCTGGCTCTCACCGCGTTTGTTTCTCCCAACGCCCAAACGACCATTGCAGATGTTCCCGATCCCCCACCTCAGTCATCTTCACCGGCCGATTCGGGCATCATTGCAGAGTTCATGGATCTCGAGAACAAACGCAATGTCGCGTTTGAGGACATACGACGCATGACCGGCGACAACGGTTACACCGCAGCCCTCACCAGAGATCCCCATCTGCCCACCTGCTGGGCCGGCAATTTCCCGATCGCCGGCGTCTACGGCGAGTCCGGCTGGATCGTCATGGCCGCAGTCCAATACAACGATCAGTTGATTATGGCCGGGGAGTTCCAGTGGGCCCACAACATCCAGACATACAATATTGTCGCCTGGGACGGCTCGAGTTGGTCCGATCTCAATGTCGGCTGCAACGCACCCGTTTCCGATGTTGCCGTCTACAATGGTGACCTCTACGCCTGCGGGTTGTTCGATATTGCCGGAAGCGCGACGGTCAATGGTATCGCGCGCTGGGACGGCAGCAACTGGCATCCGGTTGGCGGCGGCGCCAACTCGATCGTGTGGGAACTCGAGGTGCACAACGGCGAACTGCTGGCGGCGGGCTATTTCACGAGTATCGGCGGCGTCACCGCCAACGGCATCGCGGCCTGGGATGGCAGCAGCTGGAGTGATTTCAATGCCGGTTTCGATGATGCCACGCTGGCCATGACGATCCACGACAATACCCTCTATGCCGGCGGCCTGTTTACCGAATCGGACGACGGCACCGCCATGAATCGTGTGGCCTATTGGCATGAATCGTCAGCCGAATGGCGTCCGCTCAACGACGATCCCGGGACGGGTGTCAACAACGATGTCTACGACATGACCACCTGGGACGACCGTGTAGTTGCCTGTGGAGAATTCACGGAGATATTCAGACCAACCGGCCTGACCGCGGGATACATCATGGCCTATGAACCAGCCACCGGCGATTTCTACTCTCTCTCGGGCGGCATGGACAACACCGTGTTCGGAGTCGGGACCTACAACGATCGGCTCTTCGCCGGCGGCGAATTCGATCTGGCCGGCGGCGCTATCATCCGTTTCGTCGCGGCGCGCGATCCGGGTGACGTTTATTGGGAACCGGTCGATGCCGATGATTTCCTTATCCGCCCGGTCAATGTCTACAACTTCGCACAGTACTATGACGAACTGATCATGGTGGGTGAGATGCTTCAAGTGGGATATGATTTCGACGAAGACCGTTTTGAGAACGAGTTCCCCGCCTACGGCATGGTGCGCTGGGACGGCAGCGACTACCGTCCGGTCTCACTCGGTCTGGCCGGCTCCGCCCGTGACTTCGTCGAGTACGACGGCGAACTGATCGTGGCCGGGCTCTCCAAGTCATTCGCGGACGGCACCACCGGGCACGGAATTCTGTCGTGGAACGGCACCTCCTGGAGTCGTCTCGGCAACGGTGTCGACTACAGGATATACGCCCTTGAAGTCTTTAATGGCGATCTGTATGCCGCCGGCGACTTCGACGAGGTGGGTGAAACTGACGCCAATAATATCGCCCGTTGGAACGGGACGTCCTGGTCAGTGCTGGATGACGGTCTCGAGGATCCCGGCTCCAACGCGCGGGTCAACGACCTCACGGTGTTTGACGGCAATCTCATGGTCGGGGGCTCATTCTCTCAGGCCGGGGGGAACGCCGCCAACAATACCTGTCGCTGGACCGGCAGCTCCTGGGCGCCGTTCGGGCCGGGCTTCAATGAGCCCGT
This sequence comes from candidate division GN15 bacterium, assembly GCA_014727815.1. Lineage (GTDB taxonomy): Bacteria > Zixibacteria > MSB-5A5 > GN15 > FEB-12 > WJMS01. The sequence goes on along the minus strand of WJMS01000059.1, from coordinate 24,538 downwards.
CCTGGCCCTCCATGCGTTTGACGGTGAACTGTATGCCGGGGGACGATTCGACCTCAACTATGACCGTATCGCCCGATGGGACCCGACCGGCGGCGGCTCCTGGGATAATGTCAGTGGCGGGATTCCATCCGGATGGGTCACCGCGATGACTACTTTCAACGGCGACCTGATTGTCGCTGGCTGGTTCGGCAACGCCGGCGGGACGATAGTCGATAACATCGCCCGGTGGGACGGTTCAAGCTTCTGGCCCCTGGCCGGCACCGACCTCGACTCGACTTCATCGGCGCTGCTCGAAGTCGATGGTGAACTGGTCGCCGGTGGAATCTTCGATGACGCACAGGCGATGCCGGTCGACTACCTGGCGACGTATGACGGCTCCGCCTGGAGCGGGCTTGGTGAGCTCAATGACCGGGTATACGCTCTCTATGAATGGAACAATGAGCTGTATATCGGGGGGCGTTTCCGGCTATCAGAGAGCGGGACGGTGCTGGCGCCCGGTTTCACGGTGCTCAGCCCGGACTTCGACGGCGATGGTTTCTGCGCGGCCGCCGACAACTGCCCGAGCCTCTTCAACGACATGCAGATCGACAGCAACGGCGACGGCGTCGGTGATGTCTGCTCGAACACATCGCCCGGCGGTATGGTGGCCCTCTCACTCGGCTGGATCAATCTCCAGTTCACCACCGTCAACACCCTTGGCCATACGACCGTCGATACCGCCGATATCGGCCCCCCGCTGCCGGCCGGCTATACCTATGCACTCGGGGAGGAGACCCGCTTCTTCGATATCAGCAGTTCCGCCGACTACGATGGTGATATCCAGCTCACCTTCACGTACGATCCGTCCGAACTTGTAGGAGATGCATCGAGCCTGAGCATTCTACACTACGACACCGCTACCGGCTCCTGGAATGACATCACCACAGGCGTCTTTCCCGGCAACAGCCAGGTAACCGGACCGGCGCCGTGCCTGTCGCCGTTTACGCTGGCGCTGTCGGCCTGCTGCTCCGGTCAGACCGGCAACGTGAACAACGACCCGGGCGGCCAGGTGGACCTGCCCGATGTCATCTTTCTGGTAAACGCGCTCTTTCTCGGGGGCGATCAGCCGGAGTGTCCGGCTGCAGCGAATATCGACGGTGATCAGCAATGTAATGTTGACCTGCCCGATGTCATCGCACTCGTAAACGCGCTCTTCCTGGGCGGGAATCCACCGGCGCCGTGTCTGTCGCAGTGCCAGTAAGCGCCGGACTGAACGTGGAAAAGAGTGGAAGCATCGCGAGGCGGTCGGCTCGGAAGGGGTCGGCCGCTTCATTGTACAAGTGGGATCAGTCGATAATTGCGGAGACGCGTACCTTGCCGGCGTCAAACGAACACTTGCATCGCTTGGCCTCTTCGACAAACTCGCGGTAGACAACCCCGAAGTGGACCTTCACACCGGGATAGATGATGTTCTCGGCCGTGACGGTGGCGTTGTCGAACTTCTGCATCTCGACTTCGAGTTCCTCGCGCCGTTTGCCGAGTTCCTGCAGATTTACCGGAATCTGCTTCTGGACGGTTTCGAGTTTGGCCATGGCGGCCTGTTTGTCTTTCGGCAACTTGTTGTCCATTTGCAGCCGATACAGTGAATACAGAGCTTCCTTGATCCGGTCGCCATCCTTCTTCAACCGGTCAATCTCGCCTGCCACATCCTTGTATTCCCGATACAACTCGGGATTGTACCCGGCATAGATGACCGTCTTCGTGCCCGCATCGGAACCAAACACACCCGCCCGGACCGACTTGCCGGCCTTGATCGTGCCGCCGACGATTTTTCCCCGGCTGCCCTTGACCTCGACCGAACCGCCGGCCGCAACCGTGCAGTTGATGATCTCACCGCCAACCATAATGTCGTTGCCGGCGTCGAGCCGCTGACCCTCGACAAACTTAAGGACGATATCATTCTGGGCGCGCATGAAACCTTTCCCCTCGCCGAAGAAACCGCCTTTGACAAAGATATTGCCCTGGACCTCGATATTGGAGTCCTCGACATTCCCTTCGACTTCGAGATTGCCGTCGACCTTGATCGTAAAGCCGGTCTTGACATTGCCGGTGACCTTGACCGAGCCGGCACAATCGATATTGCCGACATTGAAATCAACATCGCCGCGAATCACCGTGACATCGTTGACCGACACCTTGCCCTTGCTGAAGACAATGGCGCCCGACGCGGTAGCGGTCAGCGTCATCCCGTCATCCGAAATCGCCGTATTGAGGCCGCGCTTGAACTGGTGATCCCGGCCAAGCGGTCCCTGAATCTCCTTGCCGAAGACATTTTTGCCGGGAGTGCCACGCGTCGGCGGTGACTTGGTAACAAGCACATCACCTTCGTGCGTGTTCTGGATGAAGTTGATATCTTTGTAGTCGATGCGACCGTCAGCGTCCTCTTTCGGCGTACGCTGGCCGTCGGTCTCGAAATGGTATTCGAATTTTGCGGGAACGCCCGGCGTGGGCATCAGGCCGGCGGCCACGCGGATCGGGGTGACATAGATCTGCTCATCGACCCCGCGTTGTATCTCCGCCTCGTCAATCCCGAACACAACGCCCTCTTTGGCCAGCGCCTCCTTGACCTCGTCAGCCGTGATCGGGCGGTCATCGCCTTCCGGCTTGTACAGCACCATCGTGGCCGTCATCGAATCTCCCGAGATGGTGATTCGAACTCGCTTGCGTGTCGACACCGGAGAGGACGGCGTCATAGAACTCACTCCTGCAATTCGGCGTCGATCGACCGCCCGGAAGCGGACAAAATGCGCCAGTAGGCCCGTTCGACAATCAGGGAGACCTCGAAGCTCTTGAACGGCTTGGTCAGGTACTCGTCGGCGCCGAGCAACAGCGCGTCCTTTACCGTGTACGTATCCCCGTAGGCCGTCATCATGATCATCCCGATCGTGGGATAGTCCTTTTTGACGATCTTCAGCAATTCGAAGCCGTTCAACCGGGGCATCTTCATGTCCGAGATTATCAGATCAATCTGGTGCTGGTCGAGCATCTCGAGCGCCGCCTGACCATCCTCCGCAGTCAGGATCCGGTATCCATCGCGCGAGAGAATCTTGGTCAGCAGGTCACGCATCATCTGCTCGTCGTCCACCACCAGTATGGTTATCGTGTTCTTCATACCTGTCTGGTCCATCGTACCTCATGCCCCCATGCTACATGCAATGTTCGGAACTCGGCCGGGCATACCCGTCCGGCAGTGAATCAGCGAACCAGTGCCCGGGTTAACTCACCGATGAAGTCATCGAGCTGCACCGGCTTATACATGACACGACAGGCGCCGAGCACGCCGGCCTCACGGACCAGCTTGTCGGTCGCATTGCCGGTGATCACCATGACCGGAACACGCGGCGACTTCTTCTTGATATCCATGAGCGCATCGAGACCCGACATCTCCGGCATGATCAGGTCCATCGTGATCAGGTCGTACGAATTGTCGGTGACCTTCTGTACCGCCTCCACGCCACTCGTGGCGATATCGATCTCGAAGGCGTTGGTCAGGGTACAGAAGTCACGAAAGACCTCACGAACCCATTTCTCGTCGTCGACAATCAGGATCTTGAACGGATTGCCGCGCTCCTGTGCCCGTTGTGTCAGTTTTTGTAGATTCCCGGACGTCATAGAGTCATCCCTTGTCCTGGGCTTTGGTGTTTACTTTCGTGTCGTCGGTTCGAGCCACTCGTTATGTACAAGTATCGACAGTATTTGCCGATTTCTCCAGTACGGTTCCGTGTTCGATTGCCCGCGCCTACTCCAGACCGCCCAGGTCCTGGACGATCTTGGCGCACTGTCGGGCGATTGCCTGCAGGCGGACCGACAGGTGATCCTCGAATTGCCGGCCGGATGGTACCTCGTACGCCATCGTCTCCTGGTTTCGGGCGGCGTTGAGCAGCACCGTCATCTCCTGCACCACTTTGACCGTGCCGTTCACCAGCCGGATAAATTCCGGTTCGAGCCGGTCAAGCTCGGCCGAAGGCGTCTTGGCGCGGACTTTGGCCAGGTAAATCGCCAGGTTCAGCGCCAGCGACTTCACTTCTTCATTGAGCGCATCAACCTCGGCGACCAGATCCCGATCGGTTTTCGGGCGGTCCGTTTTGCTCGGCTTGATCATGTCTCGTCCATTCCCGGATAGACCGGCGTCAACCACTCCACCTCGCCCCCCGGATGGTGGTACCAGTCGGCGCCACCGGTGTCGAGGAAGTCTTCGGCGGTCAGATGATCGATCTCCAGCAGCTTGCGATTGACCTCGCCAACCTGCAGGGCGGCGGCTTCAATTCGTCGCAGCCGCGACTGGAACTGCTGATTCGGTATCTCTCCCTCGGCGAACAGGCACTGGATATTGCCCACGATCACCGCCAGGGGGTTGTTGATCTGGTGATTGATGATCGCGGCCATCTTCAGCACAACCCGAAGCTTCTCAGCCGACATGCGCTGGCTTTGCGCGGCCAGCACCTGCTCGTGCGCCTCGGCCAGGGCACGTGTCTTCTTCTCCAGTTCCTGTTGATGTAACTGCCGCTCGATCGAAATGGCAAGCTGGTCGGCCACCACCGTCATGAGACGAACGTCCTTGTGCTCGTAGGCTTTGGCGCGGTGGCAGCCAATGTTCAGTACGCCAAGGACATCATTGTCAATGAGAAGGGGCAGTGACATGAACGAGCGAAAGACAACTTCGCCCTCGAAAGCATTCGTTTCAGGTCGGTCGGCGAGCAACACCGGCTTTTTGCTGGCCGCGGCCCAGCCGGTGATGCCTTTACCCTGCCCGATTTTGAGAAAACTGATCGGCTCGACTCGCTCACCCAGTGAAACGACCTCGTCGAATCGCTCGGCCGAGTCATTCTTCAGGTACAGCGTGGCCCCGTCGAACGGCAGGATCTTCTGAATCAGCTTGAGGATATCGGCAAATGTCGTCGGCGTGGGCGATTTGCCCCGACACGCCGCTGCGATGTCCGCGATCAGGCTGATCTTCTGCCAGAAACGACTGGGGTCGGCAGCAGTGCTGTCAGGCGACTTCGACGTCACTTATCGTCCTCCCAGGAAGGGCTTGACCATCTCGTACAGTCGCTCTGCCGCAAGCTCATAGAGCGAGCGAAAGAGCAAGGTCTTCTCCGATGGTGTCAGGTGAATATCGGGATCGTACTTGTTGTCATCCATCGTTCCCTGGAAGACCCGCTTGGCCGGTAGTTCCGCGACAAACGACTCTGCCGCCAGCAGGCGGCCGCGGCGAAGGTCGATCAGGCGCACTTCACCGGCCAGCACACCGACCGTCTCCCACTTGTGAAACACGAGCGGCAGGTGGAACGACTTGCGCCGGTCGATCCGCTGGCTTTCAGTGACAAACGTCAGCAGAAAGCGACCACCGATCTCCATGCCCCAATTAGTGAGGCTGTCGAGATCGAACGGCGTGGACGGAAACTGTGGATAGCGCGGATCATCTTCAGCCACGGTGCTGACCCGCAGATTGTGATCGCGGGTGAACTGACTGACGATCGCCCCTTCCAGGCCATTCTCGGCCCACGGATTGGGCGCGGTCTCGACCCGGACCACCAGGTCGCGTTCCAGCGCAAGCGTCGAACCGGCGACCAGCAGGGTCAATAGCGCGAAGATGAGCGAGGTACGTAACATTGCGGTGTCTAGTCCATTGCCGTCGGTTGTTCTTCGAACACGTACCGGCTGAGTACGCGATGGACGGTGTGGTCGAAATCGTCCAGGGTCGAGGGCAGCATATCGACTTCGCCCTGCGACAACAGGTCGGTAAGCTGCTCGCGAGTGATGAACTCGATGCCGGCAAGCAGGCCGTCCTGGTCGGAATCGACCCGTTTCACCAGACCAAGCACATCGTTGAGCGCCTCGACATCCTGCATGATGAAATGCAGCGACACGATGTCACCCTCGTAGACCTGCTGGTCAACCTCGACCAGCAGACCGCCGGCGGAGATATTGAGGATCGTGCCGTTGATGAGATGCCAATCGCCCTCGGGCCAGAACTGTCCGGCCGCATCGCGAATCTTGTTGATCGTCACCGGCGAAGCGATCTCGATACGCACGAAACGCCGGCGGTTGTCCTGTTCCACGCGGAAGGGGCGGCGCGCCGCCACGACCCGACCCTCGGTCGGCACTTCCTGGATGAATTTCACGTTTGCTTTCTTTGCCATGGTTGTGTCCCCTGGAGCTACCGGGCTTTCCCCGAGTGCATCCATGCCTGTATCTCGTAGTTTCGCTTTTCTCTATCACTGGCGGTGTAGCTGAAGACGGCCGGCGGCAGGTTTTCGAGACGGTTGCGCGGAAACGCCTTGCGGGTCGCCTCGCGCACCACGAACTCCACCCCGACCTTGTAGCCGGAAAAATCGATCTGGTAGCAGTGTCGGACCTTGGCCAGGACGAGATCCGGCAGCAGCTTCTTCGGTAAATCGAAATGCATGAGCAGGTAGATGTCCGGCTGGAGATAGTTTGACAGCTGCACCAGCGCACCGCCGCTTGAGATGTTTATTGACTCAGTCTGTATCCAGCGCAGCCGGGCGATATCGACCGGCCCGAACGAGCTGTTCGGATAGGGCGCCAGGTTGACCGGGCGCACCATCGGCATCCGCACGAAACGTCGTTGCGCCAGTGGCACAACGCGCTCGTCGAGGGCGAGAAAACACCGACCGCCCTGGGATCGTTTCAGCTTCGCCCGGACCGCAATCTGCTGACCTTTGTAGGCGAACTTGACCACGACCGTCTGACGGTGCACCAGATTGTCAATCTTGCCGCCGGAGCCGGCGTTGCTGATATGTACGTCCCGTCCCGCGTACGCCATCACCCGCGTCTGCAGTTCCGTACCGGGAAACTGCTCGGAGTAAATCGAGACAGTGTGCCCGACCAGGCACGAGAGGTCGAGCCGAAGAGCGTCGATCTCCTTGCCCGACGTGACCGCATCGAGGACAGGGTGTGGCATCTACAGAAGCCCCTTGTTGCGAAGTTCTATCTGGCGGTCAAAGAGATGCCGCGAGAGCCGCTCCTGAGCCATATCGGAGAAGCGTCTGACCGATGGCGGTAAGGCCTTGACCTTGCTGTCGTCGAGCAGGTCGGGAAGATCATAGGCGACTACGAACTCGACACCGGCGGCAGGACCTGTTTCCAGTTTGACGAGTCGTCGGCAAACGGCCAGGATCGGCGATGCCAGCTGGACTTCGTCGAACAGCCCGAGCCGTAACAAGAGGAGATCTTTCACCCGAATATCGTCGTGCGATTGAATCAGGGCGCCGCCGGCACTCACATCAAAGGTGTGCGAGTTCTTCCAGTCGATCTTGTCGTCCTCGCCCTTGGTCGGCAGCTTGCCGCCTTCGAGCACGACATACTCGGCAGGGCTGCTCAGGTCGATGCGACAGAACAGACGCCGCTGGACCCGCCGCACTTGCTTGGGCGGTGTAAGAATGGCATAGGCGGTGCCGTTGTTGTGGCGCTGGGTAATCTTCGAATTGAACTCGTACGCCGCGTCCTCGCGGGTAATCTGAACCGTTACGGTGATGCCGTCCCGCATCAGCGTGCGTCCCTGCACGTACTCGGGATTGGTGATGACGATGCCGCCGTTGAGAAAATCTTCGATCCGCGCGGCGTACGTCCCGGCCTCCTTGCCGTCACCCACCTTCAGGGTGATCTTCTCCCAGATCTTCAACTCCTGGTTATGCGGTAACTGTATGGTCTGCACGACACCCTGCCCTTGCTTGTTTATGCCGGCTTCAACGCCGCGAGGTTTGTCCGGCCCTGTTCGATAGCCAGTTCCAGAATCTTGCGTGCCAGAATCGTGCGCGACTGATCGTGCCGGTTCTGGTAGATGAACTCCTGCCCCGCCTTGATCGTACTCGAGAAGTACTCCTTGGCCGTCTCATAGTCACCGATCCGCCGCGACAACTCGGCGATCAGGTACGAGGCCTGGATCTGCTGGTTGCCGGGCGAGATATCGCGGCCATTGGCAAACGCTTCTTTATAGTGGCCGATCGCCTGCTCGATCGCCTCGCGCTCATTGGTGACTGCGCCCGACCAGATCGACTTCAGTTCCGCCAGGAAGTTTTCAAACGAGGAATACTGCCCAAACCGCGGGCCCTCGCCCTCGGCACTGCCGACGAGCGCGGTGCGGTGTTCATTGAGCAGCTGGCGAATGGCATTGAGCCGCTGTTCGCAGTTTTCGATATCTTCTTTCAGGCCGCTGATCTCGGCGGCATACAGCTCCCGGTGCGACAGCAGCTGCGACTGGACATGCGCCGAGAGCTGTTCGGACTCGAAATGCGAGTCGACCGTGGTGGTAAACGCGGCGACATCAACCCCGAACTCCTCGAGCGTCATCTTCATCCGGCTGTAACAACTGTCTATCTCGTGCATCATCCCCTTCAACAGCTGCGTTCCGGAATCCTCGCCGCGCGCCATATCCCGGAAAATCCAGGCAATCCGCAGGTAGAAACGGCCGAGATCGAGGGCGTGCGGACGCTCCGACAGGCTCTCATCATAGATGGCCAGCAACAGCTTCAGGACCGCCGACTCGTTGGGGTGACGGGTCGTGTCGACCGCTTCGCCCAGGCGTTTGACCGCCGAATCGGCGATCGAGAGCTGTTCGAGATGCTGTTCCTTGATGGAACGGAGTCGATAGGTCTTGAAGTGATTGTCGTTTTTCCAGTCCCGGAATTCGTTGTTCATCTCCCGCGTATAGAAGCAGTTGCTGCAGGTCGCGGTGAAAAACAACAGCGGGTTGTAGCCGTCGTACCGGGGAAAGCGCCACTTGATATCGAGCGGACAGAAGTCGGTATCGCGACCCCGCTCGGTGTACGCGCCAACCCGGACGGTCTCGAACTCATTGACCGTCTTGCAGATGGGGCACTCGATCTTGTATGAAAGAAAGGGGCTCTGCGTGGGCATGTGTCACTCCGATCTTTTGTTTACTTGCCGGTCAACAGGGCCAGTTCGCCGTCGCTGATCGGCACCGTCGCCTTAATCGTATCGTGCGTCGCGCCCTTCTCCAGCATCGTGCGAGCCAGCGCGAACACTTCACTGTGGTTGCGACGCGTCCCCGGCTCCCCATCCGCCGCGTCCCGTTTCTTCTTTGTGTCGGCCGGTTGCGTCCCCGACCGCAGGTCCAGAAACTCGGCCCGGGCGCCTGCGGCTATCGCCGCCGGAGCCGGCGCGTGCACGGCGCCACCGGTGGCTGCAGCCGTCGTCCCCTCGGTCGCTTCGCTCCGTCGACGCTGGAACAGCGTTGACAGGAGAAACCACAGGCCGCCGCCGGCCAGGTAGCCGGCTACATTCAAGCCGATATCGATCGCCTGCTGCTGCGTTATCTGTACATCCATGTCGGTACCTCCTATGTCCGTCGGGGCTCAGGCGGTCAGGTCGATGTGCCGCCCGGCGCCATCCGTCGTCTCATCCGAATCATCGGTCTTGTCGTCATCCGGTTCGGCCGGCGGACTATCCGCTGTCTCGCTATCCGGCCGCTCCGGCGCGTGTTCCTCGTCCGAGTCTTCCGACTCATCGTCTTTGGCGTTTGCGAGAATGACCTGGTCCTTGCGCTTTTTCTTTCGCCTCGCCTCTTCTTCCATCTTGTCCTTCAGCTCCTGGGCGAACTTGCGTTCCCGGTCCGGAGCCGATTGCTGGCTCGGCTTGACCCGATCGCTGTGAGCGTACGGCTCGATCCGATCGATGGAATCAAATGCATCGTCCATAGCCAACCTCGCGGCAGTCTCGCCGTTGCGACTACCCGGTCATGGCGAACTTCTCGCGCACCATGCCGCGCAGCTTCTTGACGGCGCGGGTGTGGATCTGCGAGACGCGCGATTCCGAGATCGACATGACCTCGCCGATTTCCTTCAGGGTCAGCTCTTCGTAATAGTACAGCGCGATCACGAGCTTCTCCTGTTCGGTCAGGCGGTCCATGGCGACCACGAGGAATGAACGAAGTTCGCCCTTTTCAATCTCGCCTAAGATGGAGTTGCCGGTGTGGTCGGTTACCGTTTCAATTCGCGGGACCTGTCGGTTGTCATCATCCGGGTAGATGATCTCGTCGAGCGACAGCATGTTCGTGCTTGAAACATCGTCCAGAGCCACGTGCAGTTCCTCCACGGTTATTTTCAGATGGGCGGCCAGTTCGTTCTTCTCCGGCGGCCGGCCCAGTTCGTTTTCGAGCGACGTCATAGCCCGGTCGATCTCACGCGACTTGGCCCGGGTCGAACGCGGCACCCAGTCGAGCGCACGGAGTTCGTCGAGGATGGCCCCGCGAATTCGCGGTACCGCATACGTCTCGAACTTCACGCCGCGCGCCGGGTCGAAATGCCCGAACGCCTCGATCAGACCGATGACACCCGTGTTGATCAGGTCGGATAATTCCACCGAGCGGGGAAACCCCATCGCCATGCGAGCAGCAACATTGCGCACCAGCGGCAAGTATGTGTTGAGCAGGCGCTGACGCGTTTCATCGGAAGGACTCTTCTGATATCGCGCCCAGTCTCGAGCCGAGACTTCCCACTTCTTTGCGCGACGCCGGGTGGTGGTCGGCTGCTTCGCCTTGACGGTTTCGGTTTTCTTACCCCGTCCCCTGGTCGTTGCCTTTGCCGTGCTAACCATATGAATGCTATCCCTTTATATCGGCCGTGGCCGGGTTTTCATTACCATCGATTTCAGCGGGAAAAAACTGCGCTATCGAACGAACCGGCTCGGCCCCGGCCAGCTGCCGGGCGATCCGGGTAAGTGTCTGACAAACAAGCGATTGCTCATCTACCGCCGCCAGCGGCAACTGCCGCGCCAGCGCCGTACGCATCTGCTCCGTCTCCGGAAGCGACCCGATTACCGCCGGCGCCTGGCCGAGAAACCGTTCCGCCAGGGCTGCAAACTTGCGCTGGATATAGTCAGCCTCGTCGTCCGACTGACACCGGTTGAGCAGCAACCGGCAGTCGATCGACTTGTTGGTCTGCACGAGAAACTTGAACAACCCGTAGGCATCGGCTATCGAGGTCAGCTCCGGCAGCACCACCAGCAGCGAGACGTCCGAAGCGTGCGCCATGACTGTCGCCGGCTTGGAAATGCCCGAGCCATGATCGATAATGACCAGGTCGTAGCCGCCGCTCTGCTCGCGGATCATCCGCACCAGATGCGCCGTACCCATTACGTCAAAGTCATCGATTACCGAGCCGCTCCACGAGGCACCGAGCAGGTCCACGAAGTCGCTCACCTTGGTCACCGCCTCGGCCAGCGATAATTCACCGGCCGCAAACTGCCGCACCCCGACCTCACAGCGGACATTGGCCAGGATGTGCTGGTTGCCCGACGAGAAGTCGGCATCGATCAGCAGCACCCGGTTGCCGTGGACGGCCAGACGCTCGGCCAGGTTGAACGCGATCAGCGATTTGCCGACCCCGCCCTTGCCGGAGAGGACCGAGACCACCGAGGTCTCGCCCGACGGCCGAGCATTCCGGGTCAGTGTCAGTCTATTCATGGGAAACCTCCTCCGGAATCAGGGTCGTCGCCAGCCGGGCCGGATCGGGCACGTGCAGCGTCCCGACTCCTGCCGGTGACTGCGCCAGCCAGACGAGTTTGACGTTCAAACTGTCACACGCGGCGACAATTGAACCGTGCCGGTGCGTGCAGTCGAGCATCGTCACCGCCACCTGCGTCGGCTCGAGCGCACGCATCGCGTCAGCGACATCAGCCACATCAGCCGAACGCATCAGCGCCGAAATCACCGCGATCCGATGCGTGGCGTTGGTCTTGCCGACCCGCTCGGAAAACGCCGCAAGTTTGGCCGCGTCGGTGGGCAGGCCGTGGGTATCGATCAACGTGATGCAGTCGTTGTAAGCGGCGAGCTTCTCATTCGTCCCGGTCGGTTCGGTCAGTTCGACCCCGAGAATCGCCGCGTAACTGGCGATCTCATCATGGGCGCCGACCTTGACATCATCGAGCGAAACCAGCCGCACCTTCTTCTTCTCCACCGCAACCAGTTGCGCGGCGAGCTTGCCGATCAGGGACGTCTTGCCGACACCCGATGGTCCGGTCACCACCACCGTGTCGCCGGGCTGCAGGTCGAGGTGCGGCTGCATCATGTCGGCCAGCGATTCGGTCAGCGACGTGCGCGCCGCATCGATCAGTGACTGCTCCGTGCCGTCGGACAGGTGCAGAGTCGACAGCAGCGCCGTCGTGAACGTTTCCGGCACATCGGCGTCCTGCAACTGCATGAGCAGCCGGGTCATTGTCTCGTCCGACGATCCGGTGGCCCGTTCCGTGGTGGCCGCACTCAGCCCGGTGAGCATATTGGCGATCTGCTCGAGCGTCGACTTGTTGGAGGCTTCAATCTGTTCGCGCAGCCGCACCTCGAGTTCACGCAGCGATTGCTGTGACTCTTCCGTCGGCGCGCTCGCCTCATTTTCCGCGGCCGGCTGTTTGGCGGCCGTCGCGGTCGCAACATCACTTTCATCGAGACGACTCGAAGCCACCGCCTGGGCGACCCGGTTGGATCGACGACGCGAGAGGATTTGCGATGTTTGCGCGACCGAGGGTCGATCGAGGCAGGCGGTCACTTCAATCGCCGGACGACCGTGTTCGTCGGTCACCTGGCGGGTCTTGAGCACCACCGCCTCGCCGCCCATCTGGGCCCGGACATCCTTGAGCGCCGCCGCCGCCGATTCGGCCGTAAAGGACTTAATTATCATCGGTTAACCTCACCACTCCGGTGGAGACTATTTCCACATTGGGCACTACTTCGTTGTAAGAGATCACCGCCAGGGCCGGCAGGCCGGCTTCCAGCAGCCGGCGCAGGGCGAGACGGATGTTCGGCGAGCAGATACAGACCGGGGTCAGCCCGGCTGCGAGCATCTTCTCGGCCTCCTCGCCGATTTTGGTCAGCAGCACCTCGGTCAGCGACGGATCCATGACCAGCATCAATCCCTGCTTGGTGTTCTGGACCGACTCGGAAAGCTGCTGCTCGATCGCCGGATCGATCGTGAAGACGTTGATCCGACCCGTGGTATCTTTGTAAAGTTCACTTATCTGCCGCTTCAGCGACATCCGCACATACTCGGCCAGGACATCAGCTTCCTTGGTGATCGGCGCATAGTCGGACATCGTTTCGAGTATCGTCGACAGGTCGCGTACCGGTATCCGTTCGGCCAGCAGGGCGGTCAGTACTTTCTGCAGCATGCCGAGTGACACCGTTTCCGGTATGACCGAGTCGACCAGCGCCGGGTAATCTTCCTTGAGCGTGTCGACCAGGTGCTGGACGTCCTGACGGGTCAGGATTTCGTGCGCCGAGGCCCGGATGATCTCGGTCAGGTGGGTGGCGACTACGGCCGACGGTTCGACCACGGTGTAGCCCTGCGCCTCGGCCACATCCTGCAGGGTGGGGATTATCCAGGTGGCGTTCAGGCCGTACGCGGGATCCTTCGTATCGAAGCCGTCGAGCTTCTCCTCGACATAGCCGGGATTGATCGCCATGACGTGGTCGACCATCAGTTCGAACGAGGCGACCTCGATACCCTTAATCTTGATGCGATATTGATTCGGTTTCAGCTGGACGTTGTCGCGGATACGCACCGGCGGGACGACGATGCCCAGCTCGGAGGCGAGCTGGCGGCGGATGGTGCCGATGCGGTCGAGCAGGTCGCCGCCCTGGTTGGTGTCGACCGTCGGGATCAGCCCGTAGCCGATTTCGAGACCGATCGTATCAACCTTGATCAGATCCTCGGTCCGCTCGGCCGGCGTCGTCTCCTGCTGCTGCTGTTCCTGCTGGGCCAGCTGCTCCTGCTCTTCGGCCTGACGGCGGGCCACGTTGCGGGTGAGCAGGCCGATACCGCCGACGGCCAGGCCGAGCACCATGAACGTGGTAGTCGGCATGCCGGGGACGATGCCGAAGATCATCAGCACCGCCGCAGCGATCAGGATCGCCCGGGGCTGGCGGGACAATTGCCGGCCGAGATCGGTGCCCATACTCGAGTCCGACGCCGCCCGGGTGACAATGATACCCGACGCGGTGGAGACGAGCAGGGCCGGAATCTGCGTGACGAGACCGTCACCGATCGACAGCAGCGAGTACGTCCGAAGCGCGTCGGTCAGCGACATGTCGTTGATCGCGATACCGATTATGAAGCCGCCGATGACGTTGATCAGCGTGATCAGGATACCGGCGATCGCGTCACCGCGGACAAACTTCGAAGCACCGTCCATGGCGCCGTAGAAATCCGCCTCGTGGGCGATCTCCTCGCGGCGATTCTTGGCTTCCTGGTCGTTGATGATACCGGCGTTGAGATCGGCATCGATCGCCATCTGTTTACCCGGCATGGCATCGAGCGTAAACCGTGCGGCCACTTCCGAAATGCGACCGGCGCCCTTCGTGATCACCACAAACTGGATAATGACCAGGATGACGAACACGATGAAGCCGACCACGTAGTTGCCCTGCACGACGAAGTTACCGAACGAGTTGATCACCTCGCCGGCGTAAGCCTGCCCGAGAATGAGTCGGGTCGAGGCGACGTTGAGCGACAGACGCATCAAAGTGACGATCAACAGCATGCCCGGGAAGACCGACAGATCGAGCGGTTTGCTGATATACAGCGTCGTCAGCAGCACCACCAGGGAGAAGGTGATGTTGAAGGCCAGCGCGAAGTCGAGCATTGCGGCCGGGATCGGTATGATCAGGACAGTGATAATCCCGACCACGGCGATCGCGAGCACGATATCGGAGCGCGACATCAGGCGCGCCAGCATGGTATCCTGAGCGACCGGCGGCATAGCTTAGTTCACCGCCTTTCCCTTGAGACGATAGACATAGGCCAGCACCTCGGCTACCGCACGATACATGTTGGCCGGGATCGCCTGGCCGACCTCGCAGACCTTGAACAGGGCCCGCGCCAGCGGCTTGTCTTCGATTACCGGGATGTCGTGCGCGTAGGCGATCTCTTTGATCTTCTGGGCGATCAGGCGCTCGCCCTTGGCCAGGACCATCGGTGCGCCGCTGACCTCGGGATCATACTTGAGCGCGACCGCCAGGTGGGTCGGGTTGGTAATCACCACGTCGGCGTCCGGCACATCGCCCATCATGCGGTTACGGGCCATGTCGCGCTGGATCTGGCGCACCCGCGATTTGACCTCGGGCGAACCCTCCGTATGCTTCATCTCATCCTTGATATCCTGCTTGGACATCTTGATTGACTTTTCGAATTCGTAGCGCTGGTAGGCGTAGTCGAGGGCGGCCAGCACGAGCATGGCGGCGCCGATCTTGAGGGCGATCACCAGCGCCATCTTGCCCATCGTGACCGCGATCTGCGTAACCGTCATGTCCGGCAGCAGGAAGAACGACTCAAACTCGGCCTTGATCGCGTAGAAACCGATCACACCGACGATCAGCAGTTTGGTCGTGTCGCGCACCAGCGTGACCAGCGAGCGCAGCGACACCAGCCGCTTGAGACCGTTGACGATATTCAGCTTGTCGAATTTCGGCTCGAGCGCTTTGGTCGAGATGCGAAAACCGACCTGGGCGATATTGGTGGTGAGCCCGAGCACGACCATGATCGCGAAGATCGGCCCGACCACGGTAAAGTAGTTCAGCATGGCGTCGGTGAACGACTTCGTGAAAGTGGCGTCCTGGCCGGCGATCGACGGCGCATTGGCCATCGTAAACGTCATCATCGTCCGCAACTGCGTCGACAGGGTCGGACCGAGCAGGAAGATCGACGTCACCCCGAGCACGATGATCAGCGCGGAGTTCAGCTCCATCGACTTGGCAACCTTGCCCTCTTCGCGCGCTTTCTGCCGTCGCCGGGGTGTTGCCTTCTCTGTCTTTTCCTGGAAGCTTTGCTCTTCAGCCATGACGTCTTACGCCCTCCCCATCGCGAGCAGAAGGCGACCCAGTTCGGTATTCAAGTGGTTCAGTGATTTCTCTATGACGTAGGCGAAAATCGGCAGCGACAAGGCGACCACGGCCAGGCCGGCGGCCACCTTGATCGGGAAGCCGACAAAAAACACATTCATCTGCGGCATCATCTTCGCCACCGTGCCGAGCGACACGTCGACCAGGAACAGCGTCACCATCACCGGCGCGGCGATCTTCAGGGCGATCACGAAGACATAGGCGCTGTGACGAATAATCGCTTCGCCGATACCACCGTGAAGCGCCACCTCGCCGGGCGGCATTACGGTATAGCTGTCATGGAAAGCCTGGATGACCATGTGATGGCCGTTGAGCGTGAGGAAAATCACCGTGGCCAGCATCATCCAGAAAGTGCCGATGATCGATGACTGCTGGTTGGTCGACGGGTCGAGCACGTTGGCCAGCGCAAAACCGATCTGGTAGCCGACCATCGAACCGGCGCCCTGCGTCGCCAGCAGGATCAACAGGAACATGAACCCGATCAGGACCCCGACCAGCATCTCCAGAAAGAGCAGTCCGGCCAGGCCGATCAACGAGTCGGTCACCGGTGCGCTGACTGCCGGGATCGTCATCATCGTGATGATCGTCAGCAGCAGCACCAGTCCGGCCTTGACCGGCCGGGTAATCGACCGATGCGAGAAAATCGGCGAGAGAATGAAAATGCCGGAGGCTCTCACGAGCACGAGCAGGAACAACTCGAGCCGGGCCGTGCCGTATTGGACGAAGTCAAACAAGTCGCGATTTCCTTACACCTCGGGTTAGTCGTCTAAACCCTCTTTCAAACGGTGTGCCGAAATGAAACGGTCGGCGAGGGGCTTGTACTATACTGTGGGACAGGGGGTTACAAATCGGGAGTTCGAGGCCGAACCAATTGCGGAAGATCGCTGTGGAAATTATTACCAGCGGTGTGGGAAATTAGTTCAGGCGGGCGCTAAAGACCCGCCCGGTGATCAGCCGACTAATCCGGGGATAAGCTCGAACATGTGGCGGGCGAAATCGGTCAACTGATTGATCATCCAGGGCAGAAAAATCAACAGCGCCACCGCCACCGCCAGGATCTTGGGGACAAAGGTCAGGGTCATTTCATTGATCTGGGTGACCGCCTGAAAAATCGCAATCGTCAACCCGACCACCAGCGCAAACGCGAGCATCGGCGACGCCACCAGCAGCACCGCCGTCAGCGCCTCACGACCTATCGTCACAACCATCTGTGGGGTCATCTTCTCTGCTCCCTACATCCTGAACGATTCAACCAGCGATTTCACCAGCAAGTACCAGCCATCCACCAGCACAAACAGCAACAGCTTGAACGGCAGTGACACGATAATCGGCGGCAGCATCATCATACCCATCGACATCAACACCGACGCGACCACCATGTCGATCACGAGGAATGGCACGAAAATCACGAACGCAATCTGAAACGCCGTCCGCAGCTCCGAGATCACGAAGCCGGGAATCAGCACGTGCAGCGGAATATCATCGGCATTGTTCGGCTCTTCCAGCTGGGCGATATCGACAAACAACGCCAGATCCTGCTCCCGTGTCTGCGCCAGCATGAACTGGCGGAAGGGTGTGATGGCTTTATCAAACGCCTCCTCCCCCTCCATCTGTTCTTCCAGGTATGGTTTGATCCCCTCGTTGTATGACTGGTTGATGATCGGGGACATCACGAAGAAGGTGATGATCAGGGCCAGTCCGACCAGCAGCTGGTTCGGCGGCATCTGCTGTGTCCCGATCGCATGCCGCAGGAACGACAGCACCACCGCGATACGCACAAACGATGTTATCATGATCAGGATCGATGGCGCCAGGGCGAGCACCGTGATCAGGATGACTATCTGGAGAGTCGTGGAGAGGTCGCTCGGGTCGGTCGCCTCCCCCACCTCTACCGAGACTTTCGGTATCGACTGGGCCAGCGCCGATCCGGCCTGGATGCCGAGACAGAGCCCGGCTGCAATGAGCGTGCGAAGCAGCTTTTTCATATCCTATACGTTTCCTCTGCCGCAGCGATCCATGCCGCGGTCGTCAACCACCAGCTCCTGCCGGCGGTCCTGCCTTGCGGGTCTCAGGCCCGCGCCAGCGCCTCGCGACCTCGTTCGCGAAGCTTCTTCATCCGGTCAAACGCCGTGTGCAGCACCGTCCCGAACGCCTCCTGGCTCGGCTGCTGCTGCTCGGCGAGAATGCGCGCCGTCTCCGGCTCGCTCAGTTCGGTCAGGACGGTGATCTGGTTGTCGGTTACCCCGACCAGCACCGCCCGATCGGCGATGCGCACCAGCGACACGGTTTTCTTCGGCCCGACAAACGCCGTCTCGATAACGTCGAGGGTGCCCCCCGCCTTGCCGAACTGCCGCCGTTTCATCTGCCGGTTGAGCAGATACAACCCGCCGTAAATGCAGGCGATCACGATCACCAGCGCCGCTATCATCTTGAACAGCGCACCGAACGGTGAACCGCTTGCGACATTGGCGCCGCCGTTGCCGGCATTCGCCTTCACTTCGGCCAGCGAGTTGGTCGTCCCCTCAGCCTCGACACCGCTGCTGCCGATCATGACCAGTCCACACAGCGCCACGACCAGGATGATCGCGACGGTGAAAATCATGCGACGGTTGTGCTGATTAGTCGCGGCCAAGACTCTTCAACCTTTCTTCGGCGGTCATCAGCTGGGTGATACGCAGGCCGAAGTTCTCGTCGACCACCACCACCTCACCTTTGGCCACCAGCTTGTTGTTGACCATCAGGTCGACCGGCTCACCGGCCAGTTTGTTCAGCTCCACCACCGATCCGGGACCGAGCGCGAGGATATCGGAAATCGACAGCTTGGTCCGACCGAGTTCGATCGACACCGGCAGGTCAACATCCATCAGCAGATCGATATTCTGCGGATCCTTTGCGCCCGCCGGCTCCTGCAACTGCTGGAACTCCGCCCGCGAGACATCGGCCGAGCCGAAATCGATATCATCCGGCGAGGCTTTCTGTTCATCCTCGGGCAAGTCCTCGAGCATCGCCAGCATCGCCGCCTCGGCTTCGTCTTCGGGAACATCATCGTCGTTGACGACCTTGTCGCGGTCTCCCTGACCACCGTCGTCGACGTCGTCAATACTCCCGTCGATCTCACCGAGCGCATCGGCAATGTCATCGGGGCTGGGCTGCTCCATGTCGTCTATCGTCGCGGGGGACGATTCCGGCGTACCGGCGTTCTCTTCCGCTGACGATTCCGCCTCCGGCTGCTGGTCGGCGTTCTCGGCCGACTCGGCGCCGGTTGACAGATCAAGATCCTTCTCGTCCGGCATGCTCTTTTTTCTCCTCCGCATATTCGTCGTAGATTTCAGTCACCTGGAAGGCGCGCTTCTTGCCGGCCAGACCGGGGTTGGCCACAAACTTCTTCTCCCGGTTGACCCACACCTCGATCGGTTCGGAGATCTTTTTCTCCGACGGGATCACATCACCGACTTTCAGGTGCAGGAAGTCACGCATCTTGATTTTCGAGTTCAGCAGCACCGCCGCCACCTCGGCATCCACACTCAGCAGATTGCGGGAATTGGCGTCGCGGTCCGCGGCCAGGTTCTTTTTCTTGGTGGCGTCGATCCAGTTCTGGGCCGAGAGTTTCGTGATAACCGGTTCGAGCGAGACATACGGGTAACAGATCGTCAAGAGCCCGGTCGACTGGAACAGCTTGACCTGCAGCGAGATCACCACCACCGTTTCCCCCGGCGGCACGATCTGGATGAACTGCGGGTTGGTTTCGAAACTGATCTGTTCGATATCGATCTGCACCAGGTGCTCCCACGATCTGGTCAGCTCCTTGTAGAGCCGCTGCACCAGCCGCCCCATCACCGACCGTTCGATCCCCGTGAGCTCGCGCTCCGATTCGAGAATCTTGCCGTGCCCGCCGAACATGCGGTCGATCAGCGAAAACGTCAGGGTCGGGTTGAAATCGACCAGGCAGACCGCCTCCAGCGGCTTGGCCGAAAAGGTGTAGGTGCACGACGGCGAGACCAGCGACATGATGAACTCCGAGTAGGTGATCTGGTCCACCGACACCAGGTCGACATCGACAATCGACCGCAGGACGGTCGACAGCGACGAGCCGAAGTGGCCGGCGAAGTTGTCGTGCATGTTCTCCAGCGTCCGAATCTGGTCCTTGGAGACCCGATTCGGGTGCTTGAAGTCATACGCGACCACCGAACGAAGTTTCTCGTCTTCGAACGCATCAACATTCGATTCCGATTCGCCCGTCGTTACGGTCGTCAACAGGGCATCAATCTCATCCTGAGAAAGAATCTTCGCCACGATTCGCGTTCCTTATTGCAAGACGAAGTCGGTGTAGTAGACACCGACCAGTTGATCGGTCTTCAACAACTGCTCCAGGCGCTTCTTCACCTGGTAGCGCATGATTTCCTTTTCTTTCGGGTCGGTCAGCTGTGCGACCGATTTTGACGACAAAATCGTGATCAGGGCGTCGCGGACGAGCGGTTCGCGCTCCTCGAACTCCTTGCCGAGCTGCGAAGAACCAAGCTCGAATCCAAACGACACCGAGAGAAACCGCGAGCCGCCGGTGCCCGACGGATTGACCACGATATCATTGATGGCATACATGATCGCGTCGCCTGCCTTGTGCGAACCCGACTTCTTCGGCTTCTCGCCGTGATCATCGGCCTGCTCGGTTGTCGCGTGGGCATCTCCGCCGGTATCGGCCGAGTCGCCGCCGCTGCTGCCTTTCATAAAGAAGACGGTTGCGACCACGGCAATCGCCACGACAACCAGTCCCACTCCGCCGAACAGAATGAAGTTCGGTTTCTTCTTCTCCGCTTCGGGAGTCTCTTCCGACACTTCCACCGTCGTTTTCTCTTCATCTGGCGGCATGTCATACTCCTGCTATGGTTGCGTCGACGGGCGGGGTTGTCTCCCGCCCGAGCGACGATCGCTTCATTCCCGATGTCGAGGCATGGCCCGCCGACCGGCGGTTTATCGTGTATGCGGTGACATGCGGGATCATTTACTTACTATCTCCTCAGGTTCACCAGCTCGTCGAGCATACTGTCGGAGGTGGTGATAATCCGCGAGTTGGCCTGGAAACCGCGCTGGGTCGTAATCATACTGGTGAATTCCTGCGAGATATCGACCGCGGAGGATTCCAGGGCGCCGGAGTTGATCTGCCCGGACACGGTGGCGCCGGCAACACCCTCCACCGCCTGACCGGAGTTGGCCGACTCCTGGTAGAGCGACCGCCCGGCCTTGCGCAGACCGGCCTGGTTGTTGAAATCGGCCAGCATGATCTGGGCCAGCACGCGAGTGACACCGTTTGAGAAGATACCGGAGATGTTTCCGGCCTTGTCGATCGAGATCTTCTCGAGAATGCCCAGCCCGTAACCATCCTGCCCGATAATCGACGCCGTGTGCGGCGAGCCGAACTGGGTCAGGCCGTCAAAGCCGAACACCGTCCCGGCATCAAACTGCACCCGCATCGTCTCGGCGCCGTTGTTCGGTTCGATCGTCATGCCGTTCGCACCGGCGGCGTACTCAAACGCATTGAGCGAACCGTCCTCGTTGAACTGGGCGTAACCGCGCGAACCGACCGTTATCGTCTCGTTGCCGAGCGTCGACGCGGTCCATTCCCAGCGACTCTGGATGTTCGACTTGGCGAATTCGATCGTCAGGGTGTGTTTCGTACCCTGTGAGTCGTACACATTGATCGAGGTCGAGTGCACCGTTGGATCGGTCGTAATCACCAGCGGGTTACCGCCGGTGGCACTGATTCCCGTCGTGCCGGACTTCACCTCGACGCTGTCATCACCGCCCAGACCGGTCAACCCGGTGACCAGGCCGGAGTTCTCGTCGATCACGAAGCCGAGAGTGGTGGTGAACGGTCCCACCGCCGCACCGGTGCCGCGATCGGGCGTGAAGGTGTCGGTCGCCGTGAACGTATGCGCGGTGCCGTTGCTGGCGCCGAACGTCGTGCCGCTGGCGCCGAACAAGACGCCGACTATATTGCCACTGACCACGCCGGTCACCGGATCGGTTGAGGTCGTGCCGGCAATCGAATCAAACGAGTACAGGCCGCGCTTCTCCCGCGTTACCTGAAGTTCCCCGCCGACCAGTTCGGCGTCCAGACCTTCAATCTCGTTGATTGCGTTGATCACATCCTGCACGGTTGACGCCGCACTCAGCCCGCTCACCGACTGCACACTACCACCATCGATACTGAAACCGAGATTGAAATCGGTGACGTGCAGCGAACCGAGCGTGTCGGTCAACGACAGGCCGCCAATCGCAACGCCGGCGTCATCGGTCGCCACGTTTGCCCCGGTGGCAACCGAACTGGTCGCCTGGTTACCGGTGATAGCAATCGAGTGCGTGCCGCCAACACCATCGAGCGCCTTACCCGATACCGACACGATATTCGACCCGCCGGCGCTCTCCAGCGTCGTCCAGGCGTCGGTCGCCGAGGCGTCGAGGTTGTTCGCCAGGGTAATCGTTTCGGTTGCCTGGGCCGGATCCTGCTGACCGAACGGCAGCTGAATCGCACCCGTTGTCGCCAGCGACGGTATCTGGCCGGTATCATCAGCCATCTTGCCCAGGACATACAGACCCGTGGCCGGGTCGACCAGCGTCGAATTGGAGTCAAACCCGAATGCGCCGGCGCGAGTGTAAAAACGGTTGCCGTTGTTGTCGCCCAGGATGAAAAAGCCACTGCCCTGGATAGCCAGATCGGAGATCTGACCGGTCGTTTCAAGACCGCCCTGCTGGAACAGGTTGTCCACCGAGGCGACCTGCATGCCCAATCCGAGCTGCACCGGGTTGGTGCCGCCCGAGACGGCCGAGGGTCGCCCGGCGCCCTTGTACGTCTGCACCAGGGCTTCCTGGAAATTGACGCGACCGGCTTTGAAGCCAATGGTGTTGATATTGGCGATGTTGTTACCGATCACGTTCATCTTGACCTGATGATTCTTCAGGCCCGAGACACCGGAGTACAATGATGCCATCATAATCCAGATTCCTTCTTGCTCTCACACGAGGCTTCCCCATCTCTCATGGGGTCCGGCCAGGTATGAATGTTTCGCTCTATTGCCATCGTTTAGTCTCCCGATTACAGAATGACCGCGGAGTCGATCGAGGTAACCACGCCCTCGCGCAAATGGTCACGATCGAACGCGGTAATCACGGTGCGATTGGGCACTGACACCACCAGCGCCGCCTCGTCGGTCAAAATCAGCGTTTCTTTCGATCCTTTTCCTTCGGCTTTGTCCAGGGCCCCGGCGATCCGGCCCAGCAGGGCGTCATCGATCTCGATACCGCGCGAGTACAACCGCTCGCTGGCATGCTTCGAGAAACTGACCCCGCGCGAACCGGCCAGCTGCTCGGAGAACATCTCCTTGAACGTTCCCTCGGCCTGGTCTTTCTTCTCCGCCTGCGGCAGCTTGCCGCGACGGGCGATATCCAGCAGCTCGACCGGCCGCTGGTAGTTCGCTATCCGCATTCCACTCGCCATGACTCTTCCCTCTCTCTTGCTCACCCTGTTAGCAATCAGTCATCATCGTCGAGCGCGCCGGGCTCACCCACCGACGCGATATCCCCGAGCGATATCTCCATGCCACCTGCGTGCAGGTAGGCCGCCCCGTCGCGGTACGAAATACTCGTCACCCGGGCAACCATCTTGACCGGTGGCGTGTAAGTCGTGCCGTCCGGATCGATACCCTGCGCCTCGACCGTGTAGTAACCGGCGTCGACGCGATTTCCCTGGTTGTCGGTGCCGTCCCACGCGAGTTTCTGCGGCCCCTCAGCCACATCTTCGGTGGTCAGGCGACGGATCACATCACCGTTGGCATTGCGTATCACAAACTCGATCTCGGTCGCATAGCGGTCATTGACGTAGTTGATCGTCGCGTCGTTCTCACCATCGAAATAGACGCCGTCGAGACTCGTCTCGACTTCCTTGCCGAGCAGGTTGGTCGCCAGCGTGTTATTGAGCGACTGCATCTGCATGTAGTCCCACTCATTCGCCTGCGAGATGCCCTCGGCAATATTGTTCATCTGCTCGAGCGAGGAAAACTGCGCGAGCTGGGCGATAAAGTCCTCGTCTGCCATCGGCTCCAGCGGATCCTGGTATTTCAGCTTGTTGACCAAAAGCTGCAGGAAATCATCCTTGCCCAGCGACTGCTGCGCGCCGCTGGCCTTGGCCTGTCCCTGGCTGTCGGTCGCTATCGGTGAGATAAATGACATCGTCGTAGCTCCTATGCGAAGAGGTTCACGCCGCTCGGCCCGAGCATACTCGGACGCTGCTGCAAACCGGCCGGGCCGGCCGCCTCCGCGGCGTGAAGCGTCTCATGTTCGGAATCCTGTAAACGAATGCGTCGGCGGGTGGCAAACGACCGGTCGGTAAACTGCTGCCGGGCCTGCTCGCCGGACACATTGACTTCTATCAAATCGACCTTGATCCCCGCCCGCGACAACTGCTGCGACAACTGGTCGAGCGACTGCTCAACCATCGCCTTCGCATGCGAGGTCTCAACCGTCACCCGGGCGGTCAGCGCATTGTCACGCATGGCCAGGTGCAGACGGGCCGGACCGAGGTTCTCCGGCTCGATCGCAATCGAGACCGAGCGGCCACCCGGCTTCATGCCCCGG
>WJMS01000058.1 GCA_014727815.1 candidate division GN15 bacterium | reverse complement strand
GTTGACCGTAGCGCTGCACGCCCGTCGTCGGCTGTGTCAGAAATCTGGCGTTGACAATCATGACAGCTATCCTATCGCACGTCTGTGTCCTGTTCGGCCGACCCTGTGCGGCGGCCCTCGATAGTTCTATCGACAGGACTCTCGCTCGACTTTACACCGTTGTTGTCGAACGGTGGTCACACCGGCGACCGGTTCGCACAGGACCTCACACGATTCTCACACGCCGGCGTTAAGAGACTCGCCGGGATTGTCGATACCAATGAACAGGACGATGCATGCCTTCGGGCTCGAGACAAATAGGATATTGGTCGACATGAAGGTTCTGATCTTCAATTCTCTGTACACCCCCCACCTGGTCGGCGGGGCCGAACGGTCGGTACAACTATTGGCCGAGACACTGGTCAGTCGCGGCCACCGCGTTTCGGTGGCCTCTACGGGTCCCTCGTACGGCCAGGATCGTATCAACGGAGTTGATGTCTACTACCTCAAGACCCCGAATCTCTACTGGATGCGTGATTCCGCCCGCCAGCCCGTGTTGGTCAAGCCGATCTGGCACGCTATTGACACCGACAATCGCCTCGCCGAGCCGCACTATCGACGATTGATTGAACGGC
Organism: candidate division GN15 bacterium; assembly: GCA_014727815.1. GTDB lineage: Bacteria > Zixibacteria > MSB-5A5 > GN15 > FEB-12 > WJMS01. Next base: position 5,829 of record WJMS01000058.1, on the reverse strand, counting down.
TCCGGCCGGATATCGTCCACACCAACAACCTGGCCGGCCTGTCCGTCGCGGTTTGGAGAGCGGCCGACCGGACAGACATACCTGTCGTTCACACCATCCGGGATCACTATCTGCTCTGTGCGCGCTCGACCATGTTTCGCCGTGGATGCCGCTGCACCAGTCAGTGCACGGATTGCCGGATATTCTCGCTCGGCAAAAAACAGCAGGCATCCCGGGTCACTGCTGCGGTGGGAATCAGCACCTATATTCTCGAGAAACATCTTCGGTACGGGTTCTTCACGAACACGGCGATATCCCGGACTATTCACAATCCCATTCTACCGGTTGAAAACAGGGGCACAAAACGTGATGCGACCGACCAAATCAATATCGGGTTCGTCGGCCGCCTTGCACCGCACAAAGGGGTGGAACTTCTCCTGTCGAGCGTACGGCGAATCGATTCGCCTCGATTCCGAATTCACCTGTACGGCGAAGGTCAGTCGCACGAGTATGAACGGCTTCTCAAGGACCGGTACACGTCATCGCGAGTCATCTTTCACGGCGTTCGGCCGCCGGAGGAGATTTACGGTTCGCTGGATATGCTGGTCGTCCCGTCGTTGTGCGACGAAGCTTTCGGGCGAATCGTACCGGAAGCCAATGCACAGGGGGTACCGGTGATCACCTCCAACCGGGGTGGCCTACCGGAAATCGTCCGTGACTGCGATAACGGCTTCATCTTTGACGCCGACCGCCCCGAGAGCCTGACCGAGCGACTGAAGCAATTGCTCACCGATGACCGGTGGCGGCGTACGATGCCCGATCGGGCCCGGCGGCGCGCCCAAGACTTCTCGACGGATAGCATCACGCGGCAATACGAAGAGCTGTACGGGGAGGTCGTGCGATGAATCGTGCCGCAGGCTGGCTCCTGGCCATATGGATCGCACTGGTTGCGACCGAAGGCATGCTGAGGTACTTGTTTGTATCGTCGGGCCTGCCTTTTCTCATCTATGCAAAGGATGCCATTCTCCTTGCTATCATCGCGTGGTACGGTCTGTATGTGGCAACCCGATGGCGGATCGATACGACGCTGAGCCTGTCCGGCGCAGTACTCGTATACGGCGTTTTGCTGGCTGTATGGCACGGTTTCTCACCGGCCCAGGTCGGGTTTGGTCTCAAGATTTTTCTCACGTTCGTTGCCGGATATACCGTTGCGATGTCACCCAGCATTGACGGCACAGCTCTCCGCCGCGCGTTCCGCATATTTGTTCCGCTGGTGGCACTGGGACTTGTGCTCGAGATGCTGACGACCGTACCGTGGGCCGGCTTCGCCTATGAGGCGTTTGGTCAAACGGTCGAGGGCTCCCGCCTCTGGGGGATGTCCGGTTTGCCGAGATTAGCGGGTTTCGGGCGCGCATCATTCAGCACGGCGAACATGTTGCTCTGCCTGGCGGCACTGTATCTTGCCGACCGGGTAACACGAGCCGATCGCGATCGGCGGGCGGTCAGGTTTTTCGACGCACTGCTGCTGGCCCTCTGCTTCTCCGGCATCGTGGTCACCACGGCCAAGACGGCCTTACTCGCACTTCTGGCGCTTGGTCTCCTGATGGTTCTGCTGACTTTGCAGCGGCACGCGCGCGGCAACCTCACCTTGATCTGGCGCGGCATTTCGCAATGCTGCCTGACTGTCTTCGCCTTTCTCGTCGTCGTCCCTCCGGTCCTCGCAGTGGCATCACCCGCTACGGTCACCGGACTGCTTCGAACCAACAACATCATCATCAATATACTGGCCTCCTCGTATGTGGCTCGCATGGAACGCATGTGGCCCGAGGCAGCCGGATTGCTGACACTGGACCACAATCTACTGACCGGCCGCGGCGTGGGCGGCATTGGCACTGCCCAACGCTATTTCGAAACCGCTCAATACAATGCCGCAGACAATCTGTTTGTCTACCTGGTTGTCACCTTTGGAGTCGTCATCGCCGCCGCCGCGATCGGTTTCCTGTTGTGGAAGGGGTTGCGACTTCGCGCGGCCCATCCCGGCAGTGCCTACCTGCTGGTTGTGGTGCTGATCGGGCTCGTGTGTGGCGCAACGACCAATGTCGTAGAATCGGCCGGCCTGCTGATGACAGCCGGAGTGGCGATGGCATTGTGGCGGCGCATCGATGATACTCGGAAAACCGAAAACGAGCCGGAGTTTCCCACCTCATGAGAAGATTTTTCTCTGCATGTACTCCGAGGCACCAGGGCTCGGGGCCTATCTTCGTGCCGGACAACCGGTCCGTCTCGAAACCCGGGCGCGAGTGTATTGGCATTGAGGTTGCTATTATTCATGATAGCGAGACATGCTGAAGGAGATCCATGGACGGTAAACTGCATATGCACAGAACAGTCGGCGGATTGCCGAACGACCAGGCTACGAATGTCCGCGACCTGGACCTGATGGTCCTCCTGCACGATATTATTCGATATCGTCGTACCATCATGGTCCTCGTCGGTGCGGCCGTGTTGGTCGCCTCTCTCCTGCTCTTCACCACACCCAATCGCTATACCTCCTACGCGACCATACTGCCCTCGGGTGAAACCCAGGGAATTGCGTCCTTGCGGTCGCTCGTAGGACTGGGCGGCGGGATCATGCCGACCGGCGAAAACTCGTCCTTTCTGTTTCCCAATGTACTGAACTCCCAGCTCGTTCGTGACGAGGTCCTGGCCGCGCCCTACAATGTGCCGGAGCATGAAGAGAAGCCCGAGGTACGTCTGTCGGAGTATTTCGGAGAATCCAATCCCGATCGACTGCGACGGAAACTGGCGGCGGTCACGGAAGTTTCAACTGATTCCAAGACCGGGCAGATTAAAGTGAGTGTGGAGACCCTCTACCCCAGTCTGTCTCAGCAAATTGTTGCGGAGTATGTTCGCCAGCTCGAGGTGTACAACCGGGAGAAGCGACGTTCCACGGCTCAAGAGAATGCCGAACACCTCGCCAGTCAACTGGTCCAGACACAGCAGGAGCTGCAAGCCGCCGAGGATGCCCTGCGCACCTTTCGCAGCGCCAACCGCGACTGGGCCTCGTCGACCAATCCCGACATTCTCTACGAACTCTCCCGGCTGCAGCGTGAGATTAACGTTCACACGGCGGCTTTCAGACTGCTCCAGGAAAACTACCAGCTGGCCCAGTTCGAGGCACACAAGGACGTTCCAATTGTCCGTCTTCTCGACCGTCCGTCGTTTCCCACCGAAAAGTCGGGGCCTCGTCGGCTCGTCAGCCTGGTGGCGGTTACCATGCTGTCCACTCTGCTCGCGACTATCGGCGTAATTGCCTTCACCCATGGATCACGCCGATCCCGTCAGACCGAGTTCGGCAGACTGCGCGATGCGGTCCGGGAGGCCTTCCCGCGCTCTTCGATGGCAATCAACAGAGTCAGAAAGCTGGTTCGGTCGGGCACGAGGGTTGTATCGTAATGACCTTCCATTTCCTCACACAGGCCCGGCTCGGCTCGTCCCGGTTCCCCGCGAAGGTGCTGGAGCCGCTCGACGGCCATACGACGCTTATCGAGCAGGTAATAGAACGGATTCGGCTGTCCGCAGTCGGACGCACCTCCGCACTGACCGTGCTGACCACAACGAACCCGACTGATGACCGGCTGGTGAGATTTTTGCAGGCCCGCAATATCGGTGTCGCCCGGGGCGACGAAAATGATGTCTATAATCGTTTCCACAGTTTCTTGATGCGACAGTCACAAATGGCGGACTACGTCGTTCGTGTCTGTTCCGACAATCCCTTTATCGAGCCCTCATTCATTGACCACCTTGCGGGCTACCTGTCGGGGTGCGATCGGGCCGAGCTTCCGGATTACCTCTCTTACGGAAACGAGGCCGGTCAACCGGCGATTCTCACGCACTGGGGTTTCTTTGTCGAGTTTGTTCGCACCCAGGCGTTTCTCGATGCAGCCGGGTACCTCTCGACCGCCGCTCAGCGTGAGCATGTAACACCGGTCTTTTACAGTAATCCCCGGTTTCACGCATGTCTTCTGCCGATGCCGACGGATCTGCCCGAGCGGGAGTACCGCTTCACTATCGATACACCGCAGGATCTCTCAACAGCATCGTCGATCCTGAGATCACTGAAGGCCAGAGACTTCACCTACCGTGATGTGTGCGAGCGAGCCGCAACCGACAATGCACTGATTGGCGCAATGGTGCACGGCATCGCTCAGAACACCAAGGAGGCTTAACCATGCAGCACGAGACCTATATCATCGGCGAAATCGGACAAAACCACAACGGCAGTATCGAGCTTGCCAAGAAACTGATTGATATGATCGCAATGCCGATCTACGACTCCTTTTCTCAGTCGATGCTTCCCGGCATCAACGCGGTCAAATTCACCAAACGAGATCTGAGCGAGGAATTGAGCCGCGAAGAGGCTGAGCGTCTCTACGACAGCCCCCACTCCTTCGGCCGCACCTACGGTGAACATCGCGCCCACCTCGAATTCGACTACGACCAGTACCCCGAGCTCGAACGGTATACGCGCGAGAAAGGGCTTGAATTCGTCGTCACGCTGTGTTCGCCCGAGACATTACGGCTGCTCGACTACGTCACGCTCGATCGTATCAAAGTCGCTTCTCGCGACCTGACCAACATCCCGCTGCTCGAGCGCATCGCGGAGACCCGCATCCCGGTAATACTCTCCACCGGCATGTCCGGCACGGATGAGATCGACGAGGCGCTGGATGTAATCGCGCGCCACCATTCGAACATAGCCGTTCTCCACTGCATTTCAGAATATCCGGCCCAGTATCGCAATGTCGATCTTCGCACGCTCGAAACCCTTCGTCGGCGCTACGGCGATCGCTGCGAAATCGGCTATTCGGACCACTCCATCGGCATCATGGTACCGGTACTGGCCGTCGGTCTGGGTGCCACGATAGTTGAGAAACACGTCACGCTGAGCCGGGCCATGAAAGGATCTGACCACGCCGGTTCGCTCGAGATGGACGGTGTGTGGCGCATGGTGCGTGATATTCGCAATGCCGAACAGGCGCTTGGCAGCAGCGAGATACGCGTACACGAAGCTGTCCACGGTGCCATGACCAAACTTCGCCGTTCGGTCGCACTCAAGCGAGGTCTGGAAGTCGGTGATGTCCTCACCGAAGAGCATCTGACCATGCTCTCTCCCGGCACGGGCATGGCCTGGCGTGATCGGTCGACATTGATCGGCAGAAAGGCCCGACGCCGGGTTCCCGAACAGTCATTGCTCACTGCCGACATGTTTGAGTAAGCGCCATGATTCGCGCGGTCCTGTATGACCTGGGTGATGTCTTCTTCGAAGCTCATCACTGGCGGCAATGGATGCATCAGGCACTGTGCGACCGGCAGTGCATTCGCGGCAGCTTTGCCGAATTCTACTGGACATACGAGCGTGTCCTGCAGCCGGTCTACGAGGGCCGTCGTCCGTATGAGGAAGCTCTCCGAGGCTTCGTCAATTCGCTCGGTCTTCCCGATCCCGACACCTTCGTTGAAACTGCATTCGCACGCAAGGTCCATCTGGAGAAAACAAGGACTCTGTATGACGGCGTGATGGAAACGCTCGATCGGCTGCAGCAAAACGGCGTCACCAACGTCGTTGTCTCCGACAACGAGATGAGCGGAGAACAACTCCGCGCGACCGTGTTGGATCGGTACGACTTGAATCCCCGTATTGCCCAGGTAGTGACCTCATTCGATGCGGGCGTGCGTAAGCCGCATCCGGCCGTATTCGCTCACGCCCTTCAGTTGGCTGGCTGCAGCAAGTCCGAAGCTGTCTTTGTCGGTCATGATGCCGATGAGTTGACAGGCGCCCGCGAATACGGT
>WJMS01000057.1 GCA_014727815.1 candidate division GN15 bacterium | reverse complement strand
CGCCACCGACAACTTCGTTGACACGAAGAAGATGATGATGCTGAAGTAAACGATCTCGCTTGCTGCCCCCGAGGTAGTTAAGTTAGCGCGTTCTGCAAAGGTTGACAGGTCCTGTCATTGGTCATGACAGGACCTGTTTCTTTATCCGAGCCAATCGCACAATCTGCTTCTCGAGACGACCGAGGCCGCGCAGCCACTGCGCCGGATACCTCGTTGCTCATCGCAAACCCATTGTCAATCAACAAGGTGTGAAAGTCGCACCGGCCGGGCACAAACGTTGCATACGTAGGTGTTGTGGACAAACGGAACACCGGGCGACACTGGCGGTTGTATCACCCGGCCTGTCGTTTGTCTTTGTGAGGTGAGGTGGTCCCGGTTGCAGGATGTGATCGGGACCTTCTACTTGCAGGGCTATCGCACGATAACGTAGCTGATGTCTTCCTCGGCAGCCGGCGTCACCGAAACCTCCATCGGATCATCGCCATTTTGCACCGCTACGCGAACCTGAGGCTCATGGCGAGCCTTGGTATAGCGGGCCGTAATCATGGCCGCCTTCTCCACATTCTCCCGCGTGTACGGGCCAATCAACAGAGTCACCGGCGAGCCGACACCGACCGCCTCCAGATGATAATGATGCGGCTGCTTGAGCCGGCGGAGCTGGTCGTTGTCCGACTCGTTACGTCCGACCACAACCTTGGTGTGACGATCCAGCCGGAAATGGCGGCCAACCCGGAGCAGGTTGAGATCATCGAACGAAATCCGCTCGGTGTGCGCCAATAGGTCGCGCAGGCGGTTGGAATAACCGGCATCGGTAAGCAGGCAACCCGCGGCCGGGGTGGGATAGTCCGACAGACCGAACTCCTCGGCCAGTTCCATCTGCCGCTTGCGGCTGCGTCCGTAGATGCGTTCGAGCATGTCCCGATCGACCAGCCCAGCCAGTTCCGGCTCGGTCGGCGGCAGCAGTTTGGCCGAGAGCGGGCGGAGCAGCCTGTCTCGCAGGCCGGCCTCGCGAATAACCAGGTTCATTCGGTCGCGCACCTGTGAAAACGGCCGCTGGCCCATCACCTCGCCGGTAACTACAAAATCGGCCCCAACCATCTCCATGTAGTTCTTAGCTTCCGTGAGCATCAGGATTCGGCAGTCGACACATACATTCATCTGGCTACCGCGACCGTATTTCGGTTTCTCGACGATATCAACGAACTTCTGCCCGAGGTGCATCAGCTTCACGTTGAAGCCGAACTGTTCGGCCATCGGATAGGGATTGGAGCCGCACGAAGAACGATCCTTCAGGTCACAGCCGAAGTGGGTCATAAACGTCAGCGCGGTAACTTCAATGTCCTGCTTAAGCATAAGCAGGATTGCCAGGGCCGAATCAAGGCCGCCCGAGAAGAGGGCGATGGCATGCGCTTTCTTTCGCTTATGGGGCGTTGATGTCGTCATAGTTGGGTTATGTTAGCTTCGGGTTAACGGCTCTGTCTAGGTTTTATACGCTGGCCCGGACAGCCTGTTTGGCGGTATAATAAGCAACCGACCGCTCATATTCAACTCCCTGAATTGCCTTGACTTGCCTGTCGAAGGCGGCTACCATTGGCCTCAAGCATGAAAGGAAATACGCTATCTTTGCGGCTGTCAACAGTTGGTTGAAGACGTTCGCCTGGGACTTCCAGCAGCTCTTCCTCTTTTCCCTGCGAGTTATTCGAGGGATGGTTTCGCGGAAGTTCTACATTTCCGAGACGCTTGAGCAGATGTATCTGATCGGGGTCGGTTCGCTCTATCTGGTGCTCCTTGCGGGCGCCTTTGCCGGCCAGGGTTTTGCTATTGCGTTTTCCAACGAACTGGCCGACTTCGGCGCCAAAAACTACCTGGGTCGTATCATGTCGATCGCGGTCGTGCGCGAATTGGGGCCAACCTTGACGGGCCTGATGGTCGCCGCGCGCGTCTCATCAGGAATTACGGCCGAGATCGGCGCCATGAAGTCATCGAACCAGCTCGATGCTATGGTCTCGTTCGGGATCGATCCTATTCAGAAGCTGGCCGTGCCCCGGTTGATCGCGCTGGTGCTGATGGTACCGGCCCTGACGATCGCCTGCGATGCTATTGCGATCACCGGTGGCTGGATTGTTGCAACCCTGATCGCGAATATGAGCACGGCGATCTACTGGTCATCGATGAAGGAGCGGCTGATTTTCGGCAACCTGTTTATCGGGCTGCTCAAGCCGTTTGTCTTTTCCTTCTTCATCGCGTTTATAGCCTGTTATAAGGGGTTTTCGGCCCGCGGCGGGACCAAGGGGGTCGGCAAAGCGACTACCGAATCGGTGGTGATATCTTCAATTACCATCCTCATTGTAAACTTCTTCATCACCAAGCTCGTCCATAGCGCTATCCGGGGGTACCTGTGATACAACTGGAAAACGTCACTTTCGCATACGACGAACGACCGATTCTGAAGAACGTGTCGTTTTCGATCGATGAAACCGAATCAGTCGTCATCATGGGACCGTCGGGTTCCGGTAAGTCGACTATTCTGCGCCTGATCATGGGATTGGAATGCCCCCAGGAGGGTAAGATACTGGTCGATGACGCCAACATATGCGTTATGAACGAGCGCCAGAAGCAGGAAGTCCGCAAGCGGATCGCCATGGTTTTCCAGGAAGGCGCCCTCTTCGATTCGCTGACCGTCGGTGAAAATGTCGGATTCTATCAGATCGAGCATACGAGGATGTCACGGTCGGAGATTGAGCAGAACGTACGGCAGATGCTCGGCTTTGTCGGTTTGCGCGCGGATGAGATTATCGATGTTCTCCCGGACCAGCTCTCCGGCGGCATGCGGCGGCGGGTGGCCATCGGCCGGGCACTGCTGTCGACCAATCCCAGAGTCATGCTCTACGATGAACCGACCACCGGGCTCGACCCCGAGGCGACCGAGATGGTACTCGAGTTAATCAACAAAGCGACCGTTGAACGAAACATCTCTACGGTTGTTGTAACACATCAGATACCCGATGCTATCGCGCTGGCCAACCGGTTCATTGTCATTCATGGCGGTGAGATGGTCTTCGACGGCGACCTCGATGCCCTGCGTGTCTGCGATGAACCCCGCGTGCGCGATTTTCTCCAGCCGTTTCGTGAGTCGATCGGCAAGGTCAACCAACGGCAGTTCGTGTAGGCAGTCGAAAACAACGACAACAAACAACCTGACTATAGATGGGACCCGTTAAACAATGAAACGATCAGTCAATGTCACCTGGGGCAGTGTCAAGGTAGGCATCCTGCTGATAATCGCAACCATCATCCTGTTCTGGGCATCCTTCAGCGGTGGTGGCACCTCAATCTTCGAACCGAAAAACAGCTTCGTCTGCTTCTTTCGAAACGTAAACGGCCTGCTGGCCGGAGCGCCGGTATGGATGTCGGGCGTTGAGGTGGGACGGGTGACCAGTGTCAGTTTCGTCAATCTCGATCCGGACCGTCGGGTGCGGGTTGTCTGCGAGGTGGAGGAGAGTGTCTGGCATATGATCACCGAGGACGCCAGCGTGCATCTCGGGACGATCGGCTTTCTCGGTGATAAGTTTGTTGCCGTGGTCCCCGGATCGCAGGAGTTTCCGGTGATCGCGGACAAGGATACGGTCGAGACCATGCCGGTGGCCGATGCGTCGGCGTTGTTTGAGTCGGGCGAGGACGCCTTCGAGACCGCCGACCAGCTCGTCGGCAGTCTCGACACCTTCCTGACCCGCATGAACGAGGGCAAGGGCACGCTCGGCCAGGTAGCCACCAACGATGAGCTGTATCGCAATATGACGGCCCTGCTGACCGAACTCACGGGTCTGACGGCCGACCTGCAGCAGAATCAGGAGCGGATCGTTTCATCGATTGAAAAGACCGGCGACGCCCTCGAGCGAGTCAGCCAGCAGGCCACCGACAATTCCGGTACGCTCGGGAAGATCATGAGCGACCCGCACTTGTACGACAACCTCGCCGCCACATCGGCCCGGCTCGACACGATCATGACCCATATCCAGGGCGCCGAGGGGACGCTCGGGCTGATGGTGCGCGATACCGGGCTGTACGTAGAAATGGTCAATTTGCTGCAAAGGACAAACAACCTGGTTGCCGATATAGAGAGAAATCCCGGGAAATATTTGAAATTCTCAGTGTTCTAGAAGGTACCATGGTTAGTAAATTTCTTATCAAGTGCGAATCCGGTAAATTGCTGAAGAATCTCGACGGCATTAACCTCGAAAGCCCCCATTTCGCCGACCTGATGCAGTGGTGTATCACCGTCCGCGGTTTGTACAATCACGTCTACGGTCCGGAGAATGACTTCACGGCTGAGATTGATGAGATCGAAGCCGATGCTGCGAAGTTCTCGGGCGAATTGCCGACTCCCGACGAAGACGACCAGCGGGTCTACTGGAAGAAGAAGCTGTTTGACCGCTTGCAGAGGACGGTGGTCGATTTCGAGCAGACAATCGATGATCACGGTCTCCCGCCGGGCTACAAGCCGCCGACCCACCATACGCTGATTTCCAACACGATGGTTGCGGTTGGGGCACTGGCGATCGGCGCCGGCATTGCCTGGTGGCTGCTCAAAGACGATGACAAGGTCTGCCTGCCGGTTAAGAAAGACAAGCTGAAGTTCTGGTAGGTCGTCGCTCCCGGCGGTTGTCAGATGTCGTTCGCCTGGGGCGAACTAGCATCTGACAGAACCAGTTAAGCCCTCGCATCGGAGTCCGAACCGCAGGGGTTCGGACCTACTTGTCCGGCCACACTTGCCCTTTATCCGTTCACCATCGACATGGCCTGTTCCGGATAACGGGTGCCTTCGGCGGCGCCGATCGGGGCGACCTCATCGATCTTGTCCATGTCATCGGCCGTCAGGGTAACCTCGAGAGCTTTCAGGTTTTCTTCGAGATAGTGAATCCGCTTCGTGCCGGCGATCGGCACGATATCCTCGCCGCGGGCCAGCAGCCAGGCGATTGACAGCTGGGCCAGCGAGCAGCCTTTCTGTTCGGCGATCGCCTCCAGCCCCTGGATGATCTCGAGATTCTTTTTGAGATTGTCACCCTCGAAGCGCGGCATGCCTTTCTTGCGATAGTCACTGTCTTCCAGGTCATCCATCGACTTGATCTTGCCGGTCAAAAAGCCCCTTCCAAGCGGACTGTAGGCGACAAAGCCGACCCCCAGTTCCCGGCAGGTGTCAAGGATGTCTTTCTCGACATCGCGGGTCCAGAGGGAATACTCAGTCTGCAGAGCGCTGATCGGGTGAACCTTTTGGGCCCGGCGGATCGTCTCAGAGGCGGCCTCGGACAAACCGAGATAGCGCACTTTGCCTTCGGTGACCAGTTCAGCCATGGCGCCGACCGTCTCTTCGATGGGCACCTGCGGGTCGACCCGATGCTGATAGTAGAGATCGATGGTGTCGATACCCAGGCGTTTCAGACTGGCCTCGCAGGCTTGCCTGACATACTCCGGCTTGCCGTTGACACCGAGGAAACTGCGGTCTTCACCGCGTAGAATACCGAACTTGGTGGCGAGCACGACCTTGTCGCGCCGATCGCCGATCGCTTTGCCGACCAGCTTTTCATTGTCTCCGACTCCGTACATATCGGCTGTGTCGAGAAAGGTCACGCCGAGTTCGATGGAGCGGTGGATCGTCTTGATCGACTCGCTGTCGTCGGTGCTGCCATAAAACTCCGACATGCCCATACATCCGAGTCCGAGCGGGGAGACACGCAATCCCTGTCGGCCCAAATCTCTCTGCTGCATGAAGACCTCCTGTGTGGTTGTGCGGTGCGAAAGGCGTGAGTGATATACTGTATAGTGCCGGGCAGCGGTGAGAGTTTCATGGTGCGTGGTTAGAAGGTGATTAGGGGGATCGTCGAAATGTCGCGAAAATGAAGAAACCATGGTACACGCGTGGTTTGCATGGGGCTACGGCGAAATGGGTTCGTTTCGCATATTTAAAGTAGCTTTTTCATAAGTGTTGAGTAAGTGGTTGTCGGACAGTGCTTTTAGGTGCTTTTGGCGTGTTCGAGTCATTTCACAGTCCTTCGTTCATAGGCGTAGTTATCCGCTTGCGACCCTCTGCCGGTAATGCGACCGGTTTCGTAATGACCTTCAAAGTGCCAGCGAAAATGGTTTTGGACTGGGATGGTGTGTCGGATGTCGCTCGCGGACTCGCTAGCATCCGACACAACGGTGATCCAGAGAATCGCCGTCGGGCAAACCACACTGTCTGTGCAATAGCCTGTGTTTGTGCAATCCATCGGGAGCGGTTTTGATGAGATCGGTTCAGCCGTATGTGATCGTGCATCATACCCGGTGGGCGTACATGTCGAGGCTGGACCCCGGCTCGGGGGCCGGGGTGACAGGACTGGTGTCCTGTCTTGCAGAGGCAGGGCCTTGTCTTGTCCTGCCGTTCTGAGCACCGCTCCGTTCGTCTACCAGGAAGCCCTGTCAGAGCGTCATGCTGAGCGGAGTCGAAGCATGACCCGTCGTTCAGGTGCGTAGGTCGGAACTCCTGCAGTTCCGAGTTGGTCATACCCGAATCTCTATCGTGTCCGAACCGCAGGGGTTCGGACCTACAAGGCTCACACCCGCGCCACCGCCAGCATGTACTCCAGCAGTCTTACCACGCCCTCCTTGCCGCGATCGCCGACTTCCATCGGCGGGCCGACACACACCGGACAGCCCGAGACACAGGCGCACTTCTCGACCTGCTCCCGGCAGGCCTCAAACAGCTTGTCCGATTCGGCGTACAGCTTGGCCGCCATGCCGACTCCGCCGGGGATGTTTTCGTAGACATAGACAGTCGGTCGTTCGGTGAAGGGCGCCCGCACCTGCGAGATCGAGCGTAAATCGCGCGAATCACACATCACCCACAACGGCGCGATCTTGCCGAGAATATTGGCCAAACCGCGCAGGGCGCCGCCGAACTCATCGCCGGTCAGCCCCAGCTTGATCGCGATATCGCCGGGGAAGGAGTACCAGAAACCGGTGGTGTGCATCTCCAGTTCGGGCATTTTCAATTGACCCGAGCCGACATTCTCGTGGGTGTGGAACTTGATCTTCTTGAACAGCACCGTGACACAGGTTACCGAGACCTCACCATGATGCAACCGGGCGCCATCGATCTGCTCGGTCTCTTCATCGACGCCGAGCACCTTTAGGTCGGTCTTGGTTTCGGCATCGGTGTAGTAATCAGTGTCGACTTCTTTGACATAGGCTTTCTTGCCGTCCCAGTCGAGCGTGGTGACCTGGTACTGGTCGGCGCCGTGGAGATAGATCGCCTCCGGGTGCAAGAAGATCGGCGCCGAGAAATAGTCGACCTCGCCGATTACCTCATAGTTTTTCGACTCATTCAAGATGACGAAGTTGTCCGGCGAGGCCGACCGGAGCGAGACCTGTTCGGCCGGGTAGATATCCGAGGACCAGTGAAAGCGCTCGCCCGATTGGCGCAGCACAGTCTGGTCGGCCAAGTACTCCAGGATACGTGCGGTCGACAGATCATCACCATACTCCTCGCGCGTGTAGGGCAGTTCAAACGAGGCGCACTTGAGGTGGTTGGTGCGGATAATCAGGTTCTGCGGGTCGATAATGCCGGCCTCGGGGGTGCGCTCGAAGATATAGTGCGGTTCGGCGCAGAGGAACTGATTGATGGCGGTGGAGTTGGCGATCATAACAGTCAGCGACACGCCCGAGCGTCGTCCCGCACGACCGGCCTGCTGAAGCAGCGAGGCGATCGAACCGGGGTAGCCGACGATTATGGAGACGTCAAGCGAGCCGATGTCAATACCCAGCTCGAGCGCATTGGTCGAGACGACACCCGTGATGCCGCCGCTGCGCAGGCCGCGTTCGATCCGTCGGCGTTCATTCGGCAAGTAGCCGCCACGGTAGCCCTCGATCTGTATTCCCTGCCCGAACGATCCTTTCAGTTCGCGCTGGAGATATGTAAGGACGACTTCGACTTGCAGCCGGAAGTGGGCAAAGACAATCGTCTGGATCTTCTCCCGGAGAAACATCGCGGCCAGCCGGGCCGCCTCGTTGATCGACGATTTCCGGATACCGAGCTGGCGGTTGACGACCGGCGGGTTGTAGAGCACGAAGTGCTTTTCGCCGGCCGGAGCGCCATTGTTGTTCACCAGCGTCAGTTTGCGATCGATAATCCGCGAGGCGAGATCATCGGGATTGGCGATTGTCGCCGAACAGCAGATGAACTTCGGGTCGGAGCCGTAAAAGCGACAAATCCGCATCAGGCGCTTGACGACATTAGCCAGGTGCGAGCCGAAGACGCCGCGATACTGATGGATCTCATCGATCACAACATAGCGAAGGTTCTCGAACAGTTTGATCCACTTGGTGTGGTGCGGCAGGATCCCGGCATGCAGCATATCCGGGTTGGTGACCACGATCTGTCCCGCCGAGCGGATCAGCCGCCGGGCGGTCTGCGGTGTGTCACCGTCAAACGTGTAGGTCTTGATATCGACATCGAGTTCCTCGACCGTTTCGTGCAGCTCAGCGAGCTGGTCCTGCGACAGCGCCTTGGTAGGGAAGAGGTAGAGCGCCCGCGAACTCGGGTTCTGCATCACTTCGTGCAGGACCGGCAGGTTGTAACAGAGCGTCTTGCCCGAGGCGGTCGGGGTGACGACAACGACATCCTCGCCTTTGAGCGCGGCGCCGATCGCCTCCTGCTGGTGCGTGTACAACCGGCGTATACCGCGGCTTTGAAAGGTTTTCACAAGCCGTTGATCGAGTTCGTGCGGATAGTCCGCGAAACGCGGTTCACGGGCAGGATAGGTTTGCCAGTGGGCGATGTTGTCGCCGACCGAGCGGTCTGAGCGCAAGAAGTCGATTATCTGTTCCAGGTTCATGGCAGTCCGGATGACGTTGTTGGGGTAGGGAAGACCGTTACACCAGTCCGGTCAGCTGCCGTCGGCAGATATCGCAGAGCCGTTCGCCCTTGGAGTCGATATCGAGCATGACCTGGCTGAAGTAGTTGACGCATTTTGGATTTCGGCACTCGGCCAGGCCGAACAGGGCGGACAGCCGGTGGACCGCTTCCTTGTACAGTCGGGGGTAGATCTTGCTGTCGTCTTCCGGCAGGCCGTAGAACTCCTGTCGCATGTGATACAGCGACACGATTGCGGTGCCGGAGAGCCGGTCGACACAGCTCATCACATAGTTCTCTTCGGGTAAATAGAGGTCCTCTTCGCAGACCGCAATCACTTTTTCCCGGCTGTTGGCTTTGGTTCGTTCGACCTTGGACAGCAGCACCTGAGCGTAGAACTGGTTGCGGATGACGTTGTAGCCCTCATCGGGCATTTTCATGCCCTTGAGGATATCGACCGAGCGGTTGAAGACGGGGCCGATCGCCGACGCCAGCTTGTTGACCATCATAAAATCGGCATCGCCCATGGGGACAACCACGATTTTTGACTTCAACATTGCCATAACCGAACCAGCCATCAATCAGCACCAAAAAAGCGAGAGGTGGAGCCGGTCGGGGAGACTTTGACCTCGGCTTTTTTTCGCCCGCAGCGCGGGCAATAGCCGATAAAAGCCGTCCCGGCCTTGTTGAGATACAGCCGGGTGTAGATATTGCAGCACTTGAAGTGCATGCCGATAAACGGTCGCTGCCGGCCGGTTCCACCGGTTTTCTCTGTCATGCGGATAATATATGCGCTCGCAGGCAAAGCGCAAGATTGAGACAGTGGCGGATAGGCCAGGTTCATCGCGTAAATATCTCCGTGGTTCCCGAGCAGCCGAGCCGGGTTGCACCGGCCCGAATCAACGCGTCACACTGCTCGCGCGTGCGAATGCCGCCGGCGGCCTTGACGCCAACCCGGCCACCGGCCGCACTGCTTAGTGTGCGGACTTGCTCGACAGTAACGTCCCCAAACATGCCGGTGCCGGTCTTGACAATATCCGCGCCGGCGTTGATCACGGCGAGCGTGGCGTTGATTTGCTGCTGTTCGGTCAGGCGATTGCATTCGATGATGACCTTCAGGACAACATCGCTGGGCAGATGGCGCCGGACCTTGCGGATCTCGGCCTCGGCTTCGACAAATCGATCGGCAACCAGCCAGCCGATATTGGCAACCAGGTCGATTTCATCGGCGCCGTCATCCACGGCGCTGGTCGCCTCGGCAACTTTGATTTCCGTTTTGCCGGCGCCGAGAGGAAAGCCGGCCACGCTGCACACGAGGATATCGGAGCCGGCCAGGTGTTCGGCGGCAAGCTTCACCCAAATCGGATTGACGCATACGGCGTAGACGGCGTACTGCTCGGCCTCGTCGCAGAGTCGGACTATGTCGGCCTCGCTGTCGGTCTGGGACAACGTCGTGTGATCGATATATCGGGAGAGCGATCGGTCGATCACGAGTCAGTCTTTCGGAGTGTCAGGGGCAGGGCAGTAGCGCCGAAGGTGTGATCGATCGAAAAGAGCCCGGCCACGGTTTCAGCGACATCGGCAAACGTCGAACGGGTGCCGAGATCGATGCCGCCTTCAATCGACCGGCTGTAGACCAGCAGCGGCACATACTCGCGGGTGTGGTCGGTGGAGAGTTTCTGCGTGGGATCACAGCCGTGGTCGGCGGTGATGATAAGCAAATCATCCTCGCGAAGGACCTCGAGAACGTCGCCGAGTTGCGTGTCAAACTCCTCGAGAGCCTTCGCGAATTGCGCCTCGTCGTTGCGGTGGCCCCAGAGCATGTCGAAGTCGACGCAGTTGGCCATGATCAGACTGTGGTCGCGGTCATCGCGGACGGCCAGTTGCACGACGGTCATGACCTCCTTGTTCGAGGTCGTCTTGATGCTGTGTGTAAAGCCGCGGCCACCGTACAGGTCATAGATCTTGCCGATCGACAGCACGCCCCGGCCGGATTGCACGAGCAGGTCGAGGATCGTGTCCCGGTCGGGCAGGCGGGAAAAGTCCTTGCGCCGAGTGGTGCGTTCGAACATGCCGGGCTCGCCGATAAACGGCCGGGCGATCACCCGTCCGACCGCGAACTCCCCGACACACAGCTCACGTGCGATTTTGCAGATGTCGTACAATCGATCGGGTGGATACAGCTCCTCATGGGCGGCGATCTGGAAAACCGAATCGGCCGAAGTGTATACGATCAGTTTGCCGGTCGCCAGATGTTCCTCGCCGAGTTCCTTGATAATCTCGGTGCCGCTGGCGGGCTTGTTGCCGAGAATCTCCACACCGACACGTTCGACAAACGGGTCGATCAGCTCGGGCGGGAAGCCCTCAGGGAAAACCGGGAACGGTTTGTCGAGCTTGACCCCGGCCAGTTCCCAGTGACCGGTGGTGGAGTCCTTGCCGGGCGCCCGTTCGGCCATCTTGCCATAGCAGCCGATCGGCGTATCTGCCGGCGGTACGCCCTTAATCGGAACGATATTCCCCAGCCCGAGCTTCGCGCTGTGCGGCATATGCAAACCACCGGCCGCCTCGGCGACATGGGGAATGGTCGATGCCCCGGTATCGCCATACGCAGCGGCATCGGGCATTTCACCCACGCCGCAGGCATCGATAACAATGACTATAACGCGATTGATCGACATGGCCCTAAGCTAGGCTACGAGTCAGCGCCCGCCAAGAAAAAAAGCCCGCGACATGCAAGACTGCCGCGGGCTCGTGTTCTTGCCGGCCAATATTACTGAACGGCATCTACCAGTTGCTGCTCGGCATCGACCTCGATTTTGGTCCGGGCGGTGGTCCATTCGCCGTCTTTCAACATGGTGCGCTCGCTGTTTATCAACCAGCGTTCACGGACAGAGACGCTTACGCCCTCGGTATAGGCAAAATACATCATGCCGCTGACATCGATTTCATCCAGCCCGCCGCGTTTGGTGGTATCGGCCGGTTTCGCCGAAATCGGCAGGAGCAGCTCACCTTCGTAGGAGATGACCGCGCAGTCATAGCCGCGCTCACGCGCGAACGACTTGAGTTCGTACGTCGTCACAGCCTCGACATTTTCACCGTTGAGCATAACATGAGTGGAATGACTCCACGTCTTGCCCTGCTCCACCGGCGTCTGGGGAAAGACAGTCGAGGCCTGCTCATAGAACTGCCGAATATACGCCGTGTCCATGCTCTCGATATTGCCGAATTCCAGGTCGACCAGGCGGCCATCGGGACGCAAGTAGAGCGTGATCGAGCGCGTGGTGGTGACGGTGTCGATCAGGCTGGAGTCTTCTTCGTTGGGTTCGTAGATATGGCGGGTCGTCGTCTGAACAACTTCGGCCGTGCCCTCTTCGAGAATCCGCCGGGTCGTTTCTTCGGCGGTGATGTCGATCTCGTAGGTGCCTTCCCTGGTCACCGTATCGTTCTCGAGATACATCCAGTGGTGCTTGCGATCGATTTCGAACACCCGGGTCTGGCCCGGTTCATATTTGAGTCGTAACAGCACACTTTTTTTCTGCTGCGAACAGCCGGACACCCAGGCGATCGTGAGGCTGACCGCCAGGACCGTCAGCAGCATAGCTACTCTTTTCAATCTGACGCTCCGTGAGGTTGAGGTTACTCCCTAGCGGCCCAGCAGTTCCTGCAGGCCGGACAGTCGACCGATCGAGCCGGGCGGACTCAGCAGAAATATCCCTTTCGTGACGCTGGTCCGTTCTTCTCTGGTAGCCATCACCGGCGTCAACTCACCAACCTGCTCGGCAG
Organism: candidate division GN15 bacterium; assembly: GCA_014727815.1. Lineage (GTDB taxonomy): Bacteria > Zixibacteria > MSB-5A5 > GN15 > FEB-12 > WJMS01. The sequence goes on along the minus strand of WJMS01000057.1, from coordinate 518 downwards.
CGGCTCCTGCGAGGAACACGCCCGCCGATGGCTGCCGGACACCCGACGCGGGCGCCGGCTGCTGGGAGCCGATCATGATGGCGGCAAAAAAGAGCATGAGCGAGACCGCCGCAGAAAGCAGCGAGCGGACAAACATCCGTCGCTGGTCGGCCGTGGAACCGGCCGGGTCGGCGGTCTGGTCGACGGTCGATCGGGTCTGGACCGTACGGGCCAGGATGAGTTGGGACAACTCATCAAAATAGGCTTCGCCCGGATCGGGAGTATGCTTGTGGCGCAGGAGTTCCTTCAGACGACTGGTCTGCTCGTACTCGGAGCGCAACTCGGCCGACTCCGCCAGCAGGCGTTCGACCGCAGCCTTGTCATCTTCGGATAACTCACTATCGACATAATCCCCGAGGAGCGACCGGATATGGCGGTGTGTCATTCTTACTCCTTACTTGGTAAGTCGCTTCTTCAGGATTTTCTTTAGTTTTGTTCTCGCGATATGGAGGTTGGAGCGAACCGTCGCTTCGGGACAT
>WJMS01000056.1 GCA_014727815.1 candidate division GN15 bacterium | reverse complement strand
GGCGGCCCGGGGGGCCGCCTCTACATTTTAGGCACCACCTACGGTACATTCGTACTTTCAGTGGTTCAATACTAATACATCGGAAAACCTGGAAAGTGTCAATACCTTTTTCTCGGCTGGCCGTTTCTGCGAAGGTGTCCTCCCCCCACTCGCCGCTTGCCAATATTCTGAAAATCGCGTAACTTATTGCCGGATAGGTGCGCGAAAGTGGCGGAATTGGTAGACGCGCTGGATTTAGGATCCAGTTCCGTGAGGAGTGGGGGTTCGAATCCCCCCTTTCGCACAGATTGTCCCCCGAGATGTACGTTGTTGGGGGATAATTGGTTAGTGTCGGGACGAACCCACCGCAAGCGGTGGGGTACCCGGGTCGGCCGTGAGCAATGACCGTGAGGAGTGAAACCCGCCATAAATGGTGGGCCACCCGGGGCGGCCCGGTCGAAGTGGTCATGCTTCGACAGGATCAGTCGGATGGCAGAACCGCTTCGTCCTTCGGACTCGGGTTCTGCCCTACAGACTGTCTGTCGGCGGGTTCGAGGACGGACGAGCGGTACGACGATGAAGATGATGTCCGAACCGCAGGGGTTCGGACCTACAGAGGATAAAAGCGATATCGAAGCAAGAGAGTGGCTGTGAAAGTAGAACTGAATCAAAAAGACGATCTCAAGCGTGAACTGCAGGTCGAAGTGCCGGCCGATACGGTCGAGTCGGAAATCAATACGAAACTGAACGACTTCCGTAAACAGTCGACGATCAAAGGCTTTCGCAAAGGCAAGGCGCCGATGAATATGATCCGGTCGCTGTACGGCGATGAGGCGCGGGCGATGGTGGCTGATGAGCTGATCAAGTCGACGCTCAACGATGCGGTCAAAGAAAAGGAACTTCGGATCGCCGGGCCGCCGACCCTGACCGCGCTCGATTTCAATGAGGCGGGCGACCTGGTCTATTCGGCCGAGGTCGAGGTTTTCCCGGAGCTGGGCGAGGTGTCCTACAACGATCTCGAGATTACCAAAGAGACGGTCGAGCTGAAAGACGAAGAGGTCGAGGAGATTGTCGGGTTCTACCGCCAGCGCTTCTCGGACCTGCGCGAGGTCAACCGTCCGGCCAAAGACGACGATGTTGTGATTGTCGATCTGGCCAAAGTTGACGATCCTCGGGGGATCATGCCGCAGGACCAGTTTGTCGATGTCGAGATCGACCTGGCCAAGGGGATGACGGTTAAGGAGTTCAAGGAGCAGATGCCGGGGATGTCGGCCGGCGAGGTGAAGGAAATCAGGGTCGAGTACGCCGAGGATTACCCCGATGAGCGCTTTGCCGGCGCCAGTATCACCTACAGCGCCCGGGTGAAGGCGGTCAAGGAGCGGATTCTGCCGGAGTTCGATGATGCCCTGGCGAAGCGGTCGGGGCAGGCCGAGACGGCTCTCGAATTGAAGCTCAAGATACGCCAGGATCTCGAAAACGAGAAACAGGATGTGGCCCGGAACAAGACGCGCGGTCAGTTGATCGAGCAGGTGTGCAAACAGAACCCGATCCCGATCCCGGACAGCCTGGTCGAGGAGTACCTGAATGCGATGGTGCAGGACTACAAAAAGCAGTTTCCGGGGACGCCGGAAGAGGAGATCCGCGAGAACTACCGGGAGAACGCGGTAAACTCGATTCGCTGGAACCTGTTGTACCACAAGCTCGCCGAGCAAGAAAAGATTGAAGTTTCGCCCGCCGATACCGAAAATTGGATTGAAGGCTTTGCGAAAGCGAACAATGTGACGGTAGAGCAGGCCAAGCAGGCGCTGTCGCAGTCGGGGCGTTCGGCGAGTATCCGGGATTCGCTTCTGGAGCAGAAGGTGCTCGATTTTCTCGGTGACAAGGCCCGGACGGTGGAAACCAAGTGACGGTGTTTCGGTTCACTGAAGAAACGGATTGTTTTCAGCATATAAGAAGGGAGTTATGGACGACAATTACACCAGCAGTTACCTGATCCCGATGGTGGTCGAGCAGACCGGTCGGGGTGAGCGGGCGTATGACATCTACTCTCGCCTGCTCAAGGATCGGATTATCTTTATCGGCACGCCGATCGACGACAACGTGGCGAATCTCGTGATCGCCCAGTTGCTGTTTCTGGCGGCCGAAGATCCGGACAAGGACATTTCCCTGTATATTAACTCGCCGGGCGGGTCGGTATCGGCCGGGCTGGCGATGTATGATACGATCCAGTTTATCAAGCCGGATATCGCGACCATCTGCATGGGCCTGGCGGCCTCGATGGGGGCGTTCTTGCTCGCCTGCGGGACCAACGGCAAGCGTTCGGCGCTGCCGAACAGCCGGATTATGATTCACCAGCCGCTGGCCGGGACGCAGGGGCAGATCTCCGATATCGTGATCATGACCGAGGAGTTTACCCGCACCAAGCAGCGTCTCAACGAACTTCTGGTGCACCACACCGGGCAGCCGCTGGAACGGATCGAGAAGGATACCGATCGGAACTACTTCATGAGCGCCGACGAGGCGAAG
>WJMS01000055.1 GCA_014727815.1 candidate division GN15 bacterium | reverse complement strand
TTCGTCGTGAGCCCTGCGGATCAGGTCAAAAAGAAATGCCTGCGGGGTCTGGGCCAGGTGCAGGTTGCTGCGGTCGAGCGTCGCCATAACAAGACCCTCCCGGCCGCGCTTGACCGTATCAGTCACCGGCGCCGCCAGCATGGCGCAGCCATCGGAACGCGCCGCCGCCACCACCCGGTCGACATCATCCGGCCGCACCAGTGGCCGGGCGCCATCGTGAATAGCTACCAGGCTCGTCGACGAAGGCAGAGACTGCAGCCCCTTCGCGACCGACAGCTGCCGGGTTTCCCCACCCGTTACGATCTTCTCAACTTTCATGAAACCGTACTCATCAACGACGCGGTCGGCCACAAACGGCGCATGCTCCTCCGAAGCCACAATCACAATCTTGTCAATCTCCGAGGCTTGCTCGAATCGACTGATTGTCCACGACAACAACGGCCGTCCGCAGACCTGACGGAACTGCTTGGGCACATCCCCCCCGAACCGGACCGACTTCCCGGCAGCGACAATCAGTGCATAGGTGTTCATGTGGAAACCAATATATCCGGCCCGGGTGCTGCCGCCAACGGAATTATACGATCAGCATGGCATCGCCATAACTGTAAAAACGATATTCGCTTGCAACGGCTTCGACGTACGCCTGCAGGATCCGCTCACGCCCGGCAAAAGCCGACACGAGCACCAGCAGCGATGATTTCGGCAGGTGGAAGTTGGTGATCAGGTGATCGACTACCTGAAATGTGAACCCGGGCTTGATATACAGATCAACCATCCCCGAAAACGGCTGAATCTCGCCCTCGCTGATCGGCGCCGACTCGAGCGTTCGCACCGAGGTCGTTCCAACCGCAAATACCTTCCCCCCGGCGGCCCGTACCCGATTCAATGTCGCAGCCGCCTCGGCGGATAGCTCCGACCACTCGGGGTCGACCGTGTGCTCCTCAACATTGTCCACTGTGATCGGCTTGAACGTGCCGGGGCCGACATGCAGGGTCAACTCAACCACGGTCACGCCCGCCTCCTCCAGCGCCTGCCGTAGCGACGGGGTAAAATGGAACCCGGCCGTCGGCGCCGCCACCGCGCCGGTCTTGCCGCGGTCGGCGAAGATCGTCTGATAGCGGTTAAGGTCGGAGCGCTCATCCGAACGGGCTATATAGTGCGGCAGCGGCACATGACCGTGCCGGGCGATCACCCGTTCCCGAGAGCGGGCCGAGGAGAACAACACCTCCCACTGACCCGACCCGAGCGACTTCTCCAGCTGCACGGTCAGGTTCCGGTCAAACGGTATCACTTCCCCTTCCTTCAACCGTCGGCTCGGGGAAACAAGCGCCAGCCAGCGTTCGCTCTCCGGCTCCACCCGCCGAACCAGAAAGATCTCTACTTTGCCGCCCGATTGCCGTCGCCCCAGCAGACGGGCTTTGAACACCCGGGTGTTGTTGACCACCAGGGCATCACCCGGCTTGATATAATCGAGAATGTCGCGGAAACGACCCTGCCGGGTCTCACCCGACGATCGGTCCAGCACCAGCAGACGGGATTGATCTCTCCGTCGCGACGGAAACTGTGCGATCAACTCGCGCGGCAGGTCGTAGTCGAACAACGAAAGGTCCACCCGGGCTATCTCCCGCGTCCGAACAGGTTCAGGACAACTGTCAGAATGATGGATACGATCACCATGGTAGTGATCGGGATATAGATGGTCAGGTTGTCGCGTTTGATAACGAAGTCACCCGGGAGTTTTCCCAGCCACGGGATGCGATCCGCGAAGAGCATCAGCAGCCCGACTACCAGCAGCACCGCCCCCGTCACGATAAGAACTTTGCCCAGACCGGTCAGCATCGCTTCATACTCCTTACCGATACTTACCGGGCCGAACGCGGCGAATGTATCGATACAGCAGTTTGCGCTGGTAGTATGTCAGGGCAATTGTAATCTCGAAACCTCGGGCGTATTGATCAAACGCCTCCAGCGCCGTACGGGTATCCTCAACCGTCAACACCGTCCCGTTCATTTCATAGACTTCATCACGGTACTTCACGGTCTCCTCGCGCAGCGCCTGCATAACTTCCCGGGGATCTTCCATTCTATCGGGATCATACGGCATGACAACCTCGTCGTTCTTCCCTGGTGAGCGGCTCTTCTTCCGAGGTGAACGGCGAGCCGGAAGCGGCTACAGGAATGACTGCTGCGGACCCTCCACACCCAGCTTGAGCCCGAGATGCCGGGCGGCCTCCGAGGACGCCATACGGCCCCGTTTGGTCCGCTGTATGAAGCCGATCTTGAGCAGATAGGGTTCGACCATGTCTACCAGGGTATCGACCTCTTCATTCAGTGTTGCCCCCAGCGCTTCGATTCCGACCGGTCCACCCTTGTAATACTCTATAACAATCTTGAGCAGCTTTCGATCCAGATCATCGAGACCGGCCGAGTCGACACCTTCAACATCAAGCGCCTTTTCCGCCATCGCCACCGTCAATCGGCCATCCCCTTTTACGGTCGCATAATCACGCACCCGCCGAAGCAGGCGGTTGGCCACGCGCGGCGTCCCGCGCGACCGGGCAGCAATCAGGTCGGCCGTATCGTGATCAGCTTCGATCTCGAGCAGTTTCGCCGACCGGGCCACAATCTGCGCCAGTTCATCGGGCGGATAGAAATCGATATGGTAGTACAGCCCGAACCGATCCCGCAGCGGCGCCGAGAGCATCCCCGCCCGGGTCGTCGCCCCAACCAGCGTAAACCGCTTGAGCGGAATATTGATCACTTTCGCAAACGCGCCCTTGTCGACCACGAAATCGACCTTGAAATCCTCCATTGCCGGGTAAATGAACTCCTCGATCACCGATGACAGCCGGTGCATCTCATCAATGAACAGGATGTCCCCTTCATTGAGGTTGGTCAGGATTCCCATAAGATCACCGGTCCGCTGAAGGGCCGGCCCCGATGTCGAGATCAGCTTGGTCCCCATCTCGTTGGCGATAATATGCGCCAGGGTCGTCTTGCCCAACCCCGGTGGACCATACAGCAGGACGTGCTCGACCGGCTCGCTGCGCGATTTGGCCGCTTCGAGCAGAACATGCAGTTTTTCCTTTAACTCACGCTGCCCCACGTAGTCAGCTAAGCTGTCCGGCCGCAGCGAAAACTGCACCAGGTCTTCGTCCGGCGTCACCTGGGCGCCCGATATGACCCGCTCCCGAGCCATCAGGTGGTCGCCTCTTTATGCCGTTCCGACTGGAATATCAATGTAATCAACTCCTCCACACTCTTGACCTTCGGATGTTGCGCCAGGGCCGTATCAACCATCTGCCGGGCTTCCTGCGATGAGTACTGGAGCTGCGAGAGCACGTCGATCGCCTCATCGGCAAACGGCGTCCGCTCTTTGTGCGTAACCGCCAGCGGCTCCTCCTTCTTGGACAGGGCAAACTTGGCCGTCTTGCCCTTCAACTCAGCGATAATCTTCTCTGCCTGCCTCGCCCCCACCCCCGGCAATCGGACCAGCGTCGCCGTATCTTTGGTTTCAATCGCCGCGGCGATGTTGCGAATCGGGAAAATCAATGATTTCAGCGCTTTCTTTACGCCCAGCCCCGGTACCTGCGTGAACAATGAGAAGAACTCCCGGTCGACCGGATCGAGGAAACCGACCAGCCGAGGAAAATGGGCGGCCTTTTTATCGCCGGCCTCGATATAGTAAATAGTCTCAAACGTGATCGGCTGGTTGACATGATTGTTGTCCCGGAGCTTCTCGGCCAGCCCCGACGGCACCATAACTTCATAGCACACGCCGTTGGTTTCGACCAGCGCGGTCTGCTCGCCGAGCTGCACGAGAGTGCCAGATAGACGGCTGATCATGCGGCCACTCCATCGCCCAGTTCCAGCACGCGGCAATGGCACAGCGCTACCGCCAGCGCATCGGCCGCATCGGCCGGCTGCGGTATGGCCGTGAGATTCAAGCTGTTGGCGACCATTCGCTGCATCTGCGCTTTGGTCGCCCGCCCGTTGCCGGTCAGCGACTTCTTGATTCGGGTGGCGGCGTAAGAGACAATCGGAATACCCGCCTCAGCGGCGCGCAAGAAGACCACCCCGCGAGCATGGCCCATGATTATGGCCGTGCGCGGATGGTTGTAATGCGCGTACAACTCCTCGATTGAAATCGCCTCCGGCGAAAACTGCTCGATCACCGCCTTGACTTCGTCCGATATCTCCCGAAGCCGCTCGGCCATCGGAAGTTTCGCAGTCGAACGGATTACACCTGCTTCGACCACCCGATGGTTGCCGTCGGCGGATTCAATCAAGCCGTAACCGGTCGTATCCAGGCCCGGATCTATTCCCAGGATCAGCATATTCTTTCATACCCGGAAAAGCCCGGTTTTTCAACAAGAAAATGGTCCCGAGCAAACAGATGTGACATCAGATGAGATGCAACTATGGCAGTAAATGTTCGATGTCGGCAATCGAATCGATTATCATATCGGGTGAGATGTCGGACCGGTCCACCAACTCCTGTCGAAACTTCCCGGTCCGTACCAACACGCCCTTCATCCCTACTCGCTGGGCGCCTCCGATATCGTTGGTCAAGTCGTCACCAACCATGACTACTTGCGATGCCTCCAGGCCCATGTCGTTCAGGGCAAGCCGGAAGAAGTCCGGCGAGGGCTTCCCGATCACGGTCGCCGTTGTATCGGTGACAAATTCCAGCCCGGCCACAAAGGCCCCGATATCCATCCGCAGACCCACCTCGGTCTGCCAGTACTTCCCCTTGTGCAGTGCGACCAGTTTGGCGCCATCCATGACCATGTCAAAACAGCGCTGCATCAGGGCGTAATCCCACTCCTTGCCGACATCACCCACCACGATATGCGTCGGTTTCTCATCTGACTGCCGAAACTGCGAAAAATCCTCCCGGGGATCATCGGACAGCAGCAGGTAACAGACCGGATCAGCCTGCTGCTCCAGATAGCTCTGGGCGGCCCGGATGACGCCAAAGACCTCGCCGGCCTCAATCGGCAGACCCAACCCGACCAGCTTCTCATGGAGCGATTTCAGCGACCTGGTTGTCGTGTTGGTGGTAAAGCGGCAGGGCAGCCCTCTTTCGCGTGCATGTTTCAGGGCTCGGTCGGCGCCGTCGATCATTTGCCCGCCGACATACAGCACCCCGTCGCAGTCGAAAAGGACCCCCTCGGCATCCTTGAATACATTATCTGCCATACTGTTACATCGCATCACAAAAGAAACCGTCGAACCTCGGGCACGACGGTTTCGAAGTCTCACGGTGGCTACGATCTGACCGCCTAGCTCTCCACCAGTTGCTCCAGCAGCTTTTCATCGATATCGAAATTGGCGTAGACCTTCTGGACATCATCGTTGTCTTCCAGCGCGTCCATCAACTTCAGCATCGAACTGGCATCGCCTTCCTTGTCGAGCTTGACCGTGTTCTGGGGCACCATGGTGACCTCGGCTGAGGCCATTTCGATACCCTTGCCCTCGACCGCCTGGCGGACGTCATCGAGACTCGAAGGATCGGTTGTGATCACAAACGAGTCTCCGTCGCGCTGGAAATCCTCGGCCCCGGCCTCGAGGGCGATCTCCATCAATGTCTCTTCATCGGCCTGATCGGCATCGACCTCGATCTGCCCGCGCTTGTCAAACATCCAGGCCACCGAACCGTTTTCCCCGAGATTGCCGCCATACTTGCTGAACAGATGGCGCACCTCACTGACAATCCGGTTCTTGTTGTCCGTTAGTACTTCGAGAAAGACCGCCGTGCCGCCCGGCCCGTACCCCTCGTAGGTCATCGACTCATAGGTCACACCCGGCAGTTGCCCGGTGCCCTTGAGGATAGCTCGCTTGATGTTGTCGGCGGGCATATTGACCGCCTTGGCGTTGGCAATCGCCGTCCGAAGACGGGGATTCATATCCGGTTCGCCGCCACCCTCCCGGGCCGCAAGCGCTATTTCTTTGGTATGGCGCGTGAAAATGCGACCGCGCTCCTGGTCGGCCTTGCCCTTTTTTCGCTTGATGGTCGACCATTTGGAATGTCCGGACATCTATATTCCTCCAACAGACAAGTAGTTATTGCTCGTGATTGGTGTCGCCAACGACGCAAATGTAATCAATCGGCGGCACCGGCGCAAGCCGCGTCAACATGACCACATCATATCCCGACGGCTTGCGCTTTGCCACAATCCGCATATATTGGAGCCATGTCGACTATATTTCAGAAGATCATCAACAAGGAAGCCCCGGCGAAGATCTTCCACGAAACCGATGACGTCATCGTCTTCGCCGACAACCGGCCCAAAGACCAGGTTCACCTCCTGATCGTCCCCAAAGTGGAATATCCCACCTACCATGAGACACCGCCGGATGTCCTGTCCATGCTTAACCAGACCGCCAAAGATGTTGCGGAGAAACTGGGGATCGGGGATCATTATCGGCTGGTAGTGAACAATGGCTACGGCCAGGAAATCTTCCACATTCACTACCACTTCATGTCGAACCGGGGCGCCGACAAGCTGCAGTACCAGAACGGCTGAGTCGACCTAAAGCACTACTCTATCTTAGTATCGTATCTTTCTACTGGAAAACGCATTGCGCCCTTGATTGCGGTTGCCACCGTGTAGCCGCTGGTGGCCCAGAAGAAACCTGCCCAGCTGCCCAGGCCAAACGAACGGATCAGTGTGCCCCGGTCGCAGTGGGTCAGGCTCCAGACCCCGAAACCGCCGCACCAGATCTCTACTGACAGGATCACCGCCAGTAACGAACCGGTCACACCAATCGCCCAGTAGCGCAGCTTGACACTCGTCGGTCGCGGCCGAAAGGCCGCGATCGGTTTCGGGATCAACCGCCCGGTGACGAGGAAGCCGAGAATCGTCGCGGTGCCCAACAGCGTGCTCAGGTGCTGAAGCAGCGTCGTCACTGGCATATCGCGGCCGAGGATTGAGACATGGCTCAGCAACGGCGGAAACTGCCTGGCCAGAACGCCGGTAGCATGCGTCCAGGAATCCCAGAAGAAGTGGCTCAGCGCCCCGATCGCCACCGACCCGATCAACACCAGCCACGCCCGTCTCCCCCGCACACTGAATCGGCTTTCCGCAAGTCCTGAGAAGTACCGGTCGAGCGGCGCCGGCAGGGCGCGCAGGAAGGGCCGCTTGAATAGCCAGTGAAATGCGAAAGTAAACACGACGCCGGCGGGGATGCAAAAGACCACCAATCCCGGCCAGCTGTGACTGAACGACCGTTCGGTCGTCCCCATCATGAGAAAGTACAGCAAATCAGGTGACATCGCCCCGGCCATCAGCCCTGAAAGCGACAGGTACTGCGGCCAGATCCGCTTGAGCGGCAGGATGATGGCTGGATGTGAGGTGGTGAACGGCATCGCTTATTATAGGTTATTTTGACAAAGTTGTTCCGCCACCGCACAGAAAAGACTGGCACAGCTGAACACGGCACCTTATTATTAGCGACTTGACATCTTTTCGGATTTCCGTATGTTGTCGATAGGATAAGTAACTGTAACGGGCGCAATTGCGTCCACAAATGGGTCGAGAAAGGGGTGAAGTTTATTGACCGGAGTTCGTGTTCGCGACGATGAGTCGTTTGAAAAAGCCTTGCGTCGCTTCAACAAGTTCTGCGAAAAAGCCGGAATTCTGTCCGACTACAAGAAACACCAGCATTTCGAGAAACCGTCCGAGACGCGCAAGCGCAAACTCGCCGCTGCCAAGCGGAAAGCGCGGAAAGCGCGGTACCAGGATCGGTACTAATATACACAGGATCGTATGTCTCTTCTCGAACAGATAGACAAGGATTTGGTAGAGGCCCTGAAAGCCGGTGAAAAGCCCAAAGCTACCGTGCTTCGGGGCCTCAAATCCGATATCAAGTACGCCGAAATCGGTGGCAAGAAAGAGATGTCGGATGAAGCCATACTCGAAGTCCTGGCCTCCGCCGCCAAGAAGCGCCGGGAGTCGATCGAGCAGTACCGCCAGGCCGACCGCAGTGACCTGGTCAACAAAGAGCAGTATGAGCTCGATGTGATCCAGAACTATCTGCCCGCCCAGCTGACCGAGGATGAGCTGCGTCAGATTGTAACCGATGCCGTTGCCGAGACCGGCGCCGATTCCCCCAAAGATATGGGGGCGGTGATGAAGGTCGTTATGCCCAAAGTGAAGGGTCAGGCCGACGGCAAACTGGTCAACAAGCTGGTGCAGGAAATTCTTGCCAAATAAATAAAAACTCCCCTACCTTTTCAGCGTAAGACCAACCCACTACAGGGAGTACGGGTATGAATTGGATCGATGGCGTTTTGATCGCCCTGCTGCTGGCTATGGTCGTTGTCGGCTCGAAAAAGGGGCTGGTGCGCGAGCTGATGGCGTTCGTGCTGTTCTTTGCAGCCCTGATAATCTCCATCCGGTATATCGACCACCTGGCCGTCTGGGTCCATCAGCAGCTCGGCGGCTCACCGCTTATCTCGGCATTTCTGTCGTTTATCATCCTGCTTGCCGGCGCCTATATCGTCTTCAAGCTGCTCGGCATGGCCTTCTACAAGATCGCCACCGTCAAGGAAGATCGGCGGCGCGATCAGATGGGCGGCGCCCTGGTCGGCTTTCTGCGCGGCTGGGTCGCAGTCAGTTTCCTGACCCTGCTGGCCTTCTTGCTGCCGATGCCGGAGTGGTTCTATACGCAGTTCGAGGGCTCCTTCTTCGGCCCGACCGTCGCCAAGACAATCCCGATGATGTACGACGGCACCTCGGGGATACACCGCAGCGGCCCGTTCATGGAGAAGATCGAAACCACCCTGCTGCAGCCGACCGCGCCCTCGGATCCGAGCACCGGTGTCGACGAGGATCGCCAGGAGGTCTACCGGGTGATCTACCAGATCGACCGCTTCTTCAATGCGACCGCGCCCTCCTGATTTGGTTTTCCATTTATCCGGACTCGCCATATATTGAACCGGCCCCCGGGCCGGTTTTTTTATTGCTATGAGCGAGTGACGTCATGATCGATCCGCACACATTGGAAACACTGGAATTCGAGAAGGTCCTGGACCGCATTGCGGGCCAGTGTATCACGCCGTACGGCCGAAGCCAGGTGGCCCAGTTCTTCCCGATCACTGACCGCGCCACAATCGAGAAGCGGCAGCGTGAAATCGCCGAAATGCTCGATATCGTGACGGTTGGCTCGGCCTTCCCCCTCTCGCGCATGGAGGATGTCCGCGACCTGCTCGAAAAGTCCTCCATCGAGGGTATCTTCCTCGATCCCGAGGAGATACGTTACATCCTCGAACTGCTCGAGATTTCTCAGTCGATCTACACCTACGACCCGGAGGGTCGCGAGAATTTTCCGGCCATCACCGAGTACATCAATCGCATCCGGACCTTCCCCGACCTTCGCAAGGACATCAATAAGGCGATCGATGAGCGTGGGGAAATCAAAGACACCGCTTCGCCGGCGCTCAAACGCATCCGGATCGACATGTCCGACAGCAAACGCAAGCTCCTCGCCCGGCTCGAGGGTATCCTGGCCAGCCAGCAGAAACATGCCGGCTGGCAGACCGATGTCGTCACGCAGCGCAACGGCCGCTATGTCATACCGGTCCTCTCCGGTGAGTACAAGGCCGATTCGGGCATCCTGCACGACCGCTCACAAAGCGGCGCCACACTCTATGTTGAGCCGAACGAGACCGTTGAAATGAACAACCGGCTGAACATGCTCATGCAGGAAGAGCGGCAGGAAATCGATCGTATCCTCCGCGCCCTGACCCAGCAAATCGCGCTGAGCCGCGAGGGCCTCGAGGAGAACATCCGGGTGATCGCTATCCTCGATGGCTACCATGCTGCGGCGCGGTTTGGCCGAAATGTCGGCGCCCAAAAGCCGGTCATTATCGGCGAACCGTCCTTCTCATTGATCGATGCCCGCCATCCCCTGCTGATCGCCCAGCTGCAGGATGCCGAAAAGGTCGTCCCGCTCACCCTCGACCTCGGCGACAACCGTCAGGCGGTCCTGGTCACCGGCCCGAACACCGGCGGCAAGACAATTGCCCTCAAGACGATTGGCCTGCTGGTCCTGATGGCGCAGTCCGGGCTGCCGATCCCGGCCGATCCAAAAAGCAAAGTCGGCATCTTTGAACAGGTCTACGCCGATATCGGCGATGAACAGTCGATTGAGCTGTCGCTGTCGACCTTTTCCTCGCATATCCGCAATATCATCAGCGCCGTCACCAGCCTGTCGGAAAGTACGCTCGTGCTCTTTGATGAAATCGGCGCCGGTACCGATCCGAAAGAAGGCGCTGCCCTCGCCGAGTCTATCATATCCTATGTTCTCGAACACGGCGCCCGGATGATCGTCACCACTCACTACTCGCAACTGAAGACAATGCCGCTGCAGCGGCCGGAGATAGAAAACGCATCGCTGGAGTTTGATCGCAAAACACTGGCGCCGACCTACCGCCTGCAGCTCGGCATCCCCGGTTCATCATACGCCGTCGAAATTGCCAGCCGACTCGGCATGCCGGACTCGGTCTGCGAGCAGGCGGCCACGCTGCTGGGTACCGGTGAACGGTCGCTGGCTGAATTGATCTCATCGCTCGAGACGGAACTGAAGAAGGTCAAGGAAGACCAGGCCGAACTCAACGAACGTCTGACCAAGGCACGCCAGCTCGAAGAATTCTACCGTACCCAGAGTGAACGGCTCAAGAGCGATGTCGAATCCGAGAAGAAGAAAGCACTGGCCGAGGTCGACCGCCTGCTCGAACGCAGCCGCAAAGAGACGGAACAACTGGTCGCCGACATCCGCAAGAGCAAAGCCTCCCAGGAAGCGGTCAAAAAGACCCACCGACAGCTCAAGGAACTGAAAGAACAGGCGAAATCGGAGACGCAAAAGCTCGCCGAGACCACCCGCCAACCCGTCGACCAGACCCGCTTCTCCGAGGGTGACCTGGTCCGCGTCTTGACCCTTGATCAGACCGGCGAAATTGAACAGATTCAGGGTGAAAAAGCGCGAGTCCGGATCGGTCAGTTTACCACCACGGTCGACCTGCGCGGCCTTGAGCGCCTGGCCGCAGGCAAGGGCCAGACGACCCGGGCGCGCAAATCGGCCAGTTCCGCCGGGGCATACCAGGCCGATGATGCCGTCTCGCCCGAGATTCACCTGCGCGGCCTGACCGTCGAAGAGGCGACCGAAGCGCTCGATCGCTATCTCGACCGGGCCCGGCTGGCCGGACTGGCGCAGGTTTATGTCGTCCACGGCAAGGGCAGTGGGGCGTTGCGGCGATCGCTGACCCAGTTCCTGCGCCAGCACAGCGATGTCGAATCGCTGCGGCTCGGCAACTGGAACGAGGGCGGCGCCGGTGTGACTATCGTCAAACTGAAGTCATGATACCACAGGAAACAATCGAGCAGATTCGCGACACGGTCGACATCGTCGATGTAATCGGCGACTACCTGCGCCTGAAAAAGCGCGGCAGGAATTTCCTTGCCCTCTGCCCCTTCCACACCGAGAAGACCCCCTCATTCACCATCTCTCCCGACAAGCAGATGTACTATTGCTTCGGCTGCGGCAAGGGCGGCAATGCCATTACATTCCTGATGGAACATGAGAAAATGACCTTTGTCGAAGCGGTCCGGCACCTGGCCGCCAAAGCCAATATCACGATCAAGGAAACCGGGTCGGACTATCGACGCGAACAACTGGAACGGCTCAATTACGCCCATGTGGTCGCGCTCGACTACTTCAAGAAGCTGCTGTTCGACAAGCGCTACGCTAAAGTACTGGACAGCTACCTTCGCGGCCGTCGCAGTATCTCCAACGACACGATCGAGACGTTTCAACTCGGTCTGGCCGGCGAGGAGTGGGACGGTCTGATCAAGTATGCCGGCTCCAAAGACCTCTCTCCCGAAGATCTCGAAAAAGCGGGCCTGGCCATCCACTCCGAAAAGAAACACAGCTATTTCGATCGCTTCCGCACCCGTCTGATGATCCCGATCTTCAACCTCAGCCAGAAGCCGATTGCTTTTGGCGGACGGACGTTGAAAAAGGGCGAGCCGGCCAAGTACGTCAATTCTCCCGAGACGCCCCTTTACTCGAAAAGCCACGTCCTCTATGCCCTGAACTTCGCCAAAGAGGCTATCCGCGATGCCGGCGAGGTGTACGTGGTTGAGGGGTATTTCGATGTCATCTCGCTCTGGCAGGCAGGGATAAAAAACGTCGTAGCCTCGTCCGGGACCGCCTTTACCGCCCACCAGGCTCGCCTGCTGGCGCGTTTCGCCGAACGGGTCTACCTCTTCTTCGATGCCGACTCAGCCGGACAGCAGGCGGCCCTGCGCTCGGTGGATGCGCTTTTTGATGCCGGTCTCGAAGTCAAAGTGATGATCAGTCCGGAAGGTGAGGATCCCGATTCCCTGGCCCGCAAGCATGGAGCCGACCGGATCGTCGGGATCAAAGCGGCGGCGCTGGACTATATCGCTTACCGCCTGCGCGATATCGATGTCGCTTCGGCCGGCCTGATCGCCAAAGAAAAGCTGGTCAAGGAACTGGCCGCGGTGGGCGAGAAAATCGCCGATCCGACCCGTCGATCACTGTTTCTCGACGAAGCCGCCGCGGCGCTGCGGGTTGATCGTGCCCTGATGAAAACCGGCCTCCCCCCGGCGTCGGAAACCGCCGAACGTGTCGCCGAGCGACGGCGCCGGCTCAACAAAATCGAACTCGATTTCCTTTCTCTCTTGTTTAACAACCCCGGCTCCATTGATTATGTCTTTGAGCGGATCGCTCCCGATGACTTTGATTCCAGGCAGCTGTCGCGGCTGTACGCCACGATGATTACACAGTATCAATCGGACGGTGAGCTTGATCCCGGCCGGTTGATCGAGCTGTTTGCTGACGATGAAATGAAGTCGCTGGTCGGCGAAATCGCTTTCATCGACTGGCCGCCGGACTCGGTCTCCGAGGAAACCCGGGCGCATGCCTCACGAATTCTCGAGGAGAAACGCAAAAAGATCCGCAAGCAGCTTCAGCGAGAATTATCCGAGGCAGAGGCGGCGGGCGACACCGATCGTGCCGATGAAATACTAGAGCAGTTGAAAAGCTACGGCCTCTGATGCTTACTCGATTGAAAATCGAAAATGTCGCCTTGATCGACAATGTCGAACTCACCTTCGAACCGGGCCTCTCGGTCCTGACCGGCGAGACCGGCGCGGGCAAGTCGGTGATCGTCACCGCCCTCAATCTTGCGCTGGGTGAACGGGCCGACCGGGAATACGTACGGCATGGCGCGGCGATCGCCGTCATCGAGGCCGACTTCGATGTCTCACCCCTGCGCGGCGCCTACACCAAAGAGTACGCCGACTATATCGATGGCGACACGCTGAGAGTATATCGCGAGATCACCGCCGATGGTAAGTCGAAAGTCAAGATCAACGGCGATGCGGCCACGGTCACCCGCCTCAACGAACTGACCAAACCGATCGCCGAAATCCTCGGCCAGCATGCCAACCAGATGCTGATGAACGAGGACAATCACCTGCTCTTCCTCGACTACTTTGCCTCGCTCGATGACAACCGGGAGACGGTTCGCGAGAAGTACCATCGCTGGGAACGCGTCAACGCCGAACTCAAACGCACCCGCAACCGTCGCGACCAACTCCGGCAGGAGCGCGAACTGCTCCTCTTCCAGCGCAACGAAGTCGAACAGGCTGACGTACGTGTCGGCGAGGAAGAAGAACTGCTCGACGAGAAACGCCTCCTGGACTCCTCACGCGACCTGATGGAGCTGGCTCAGCGGATCCAGGCCGTGCTGGATGGCGACGAAGTCTCCGTGCTCGAGATGCTCCGGCAAGCTCGCAAGGACCTCGGCAGTATGGCCGAGATCGACAGGAAGCTCGAGCCCAAAGCAAACGAACTGACCGAGGTCGATTTCCAAATAGAAGAGATCCGCCGCTTTGTCGAACAGTACGGCTCATCGCTCGAGGATGACCCGGCCCGGCTGGAAGAGATCAACGCGCGACTCGATGAACTCTACAAACTCAAGAAGAAGTACGGTGGCTCTGAAGAAGCGATCCTGCAGACGCTGCAGTCGATTCACGACCAGCTGAAGGATCGTCCGGAAATCGACGGCCTCATCCACCAGCTCGAAACTGAGTGGGAGGCTAGCCGCGAAGACTACTCCCGGGATGCGCTGGTTCTCTCCGAGGCGCGTCAGTCGGCCGCCAGGTACCTTGCGAAACTCGTGAAGAAAGAACTGAGCGAACTGGCCATCGACAACGGTGGCTTTGAATTCGAATTCCTGTACGAAGAACACCCCAACGGAGTCGTGCTGGGTGAACGGGCCGTCAAACCACAACCGCACGGGCTTGAGTCGGGCCGGTTTCTCTTCTCAGCCAACCCCGGCGAGCCGCTTCGATCGCTGGTGAAGACAGCGTCGGGAGGTGAAATCTCGCGCGTGCTGCTGGCCCTCAAAGCTGCCGAGAAGAAAAACCAAAAGGCACTGCATCCCCTGCTGGTCTTCGACGAAGTTGATGCCGGCATCGGCGGCCAGACCGCTCTCGAAGTCGGTCGGAAGATCCAGAAGCTCGCCGAAAACCGCCAGGTCTTTGTGATCACGCATCTGCATCAGATCGCCCGGCTGGCCGACCATCACTACGCCGTGCGCAAGTCGACTGACGACGACAACCGGGCCGTCATCCGCGTCTCCCGACTCGACTCAAAAGGCGTCTCCAGGGAACTCGACCGGATGGTCGCCCTCCCGGAGTAAGACAACCGGGGACCGGTTGGCAGCACTCCTTGCCTTTGCACAGCAATCCGGGGTGGCTCGTCTTCATACCAAACGAGGTCAGTTATTGAGGTGTCAGGTGACGCTTTGGTTCAGAGTCATAGTCGTTGGCGGCATGATTGCCGCCGGCGCCGCTGGCGCGACCCTTGACGAAGTTCGTGACCGGATTGCAGATGATGCTGCCAATCAACGGCCGGCGATTGTCCACGTGATCGTTGCACTCTGTGACAATGACCACCAGGGTATCGTACCCGTACCGGAGCATCTCGGCAACGGCCAGGACCCGGCGCACAACCTGTATTGGGGAGCGATGTACGGCGTGCGTTCCTTCCTCCTCCGGTCGGCCGGATGGAAACTCGTCTCGGAGGATGCGCACACAACCGACAGTATCCTGCAATCATTCGTCGCGACCCGGTGCTTTCAGCGGGACCAGGACTCTGTTGACGTCTATCTGGTGGCTGAGGCGTGGGATGGCCGGTATATCCGCGGCGCTACGATGAGATTCCTCGACGCAGCGGCCGGCTCCGTACGAGACTCAACAGCCATCCTGAACGGTGAAGACACTGTGTGGCTGTCCTACGGGACCGGGTCACAACTTGTCTGCTACGTCGGACACAATGGCCTCATGGATTTCCGCCCGCAACGTCAACCAGTTGTCGACACTACATCGAGAGCTCATAGCG
>WJMS01000054.1 GCA_014727815.1 candidate division GN15 bacterium | reverse complement strand
TGGTTGGTGCACGCGGACGTGCGCGAACTTCGACTGCGAACGTACACAATCCACGAAACACCGGCTGAAAAACCCGGGCGAAGGGTGAGTTACAGGTACGGACAGTCTTTTGCTCGCGATGATCAGCCAGTCGCTCTGGCACTGTTCGAGTGTGTGATTCGACAGCATCAGCCCGGGCTGCGTTTGTCGGGTTGCCGTTGGGCGGGGAAGCACCGATTTTGTCGGAAATCATACCGCGCAAGCTCTGTCCTGGGCGGTAGCGCATGAGCGAGTGACTGTGTGGCTTTTCCATTGCCCCATCGGCGGCCGTCCGATATATTCCATGGAGTCATATATCGATATTGACTTGCTTCGGGGGCGGACCGTGCATTTACCAACTACCCTTGCTTCTTACGCGATTGACCTCTCCGGTATCCGGTAGTCAAGAACCGACGGGCATTCAAGAGAGTCCGGCCGATACGGTGTCGCCTACTCGTATCAACGATTGCAGGTATTTGTGGAGGACGCTATGCGATTGTGTTTGGTTGTGATTCTCGGAATCTCGCTGCTGATCTCAGGTGCGGTGGCGGAAGCCCCCGACGTCGAATGGGATGAGGCGTTCGGACGTAGTGATGCCGATTATGCCTACTGGGTTGAGGAAACGGATGATCTCGGTTTCATCCTGACAGGCTGGTCATATGTGGGGCCGTATCATAACGGTGAAGACGATATGTATGTGGTAAAGACCGATCGCTTCGGCAACCTGATATGGGACCAGACCTACGGCGATTCACTGATGGATCGAGCCACACACATCCTTCCGCTCGACCAGGGTGGATACCTTTTGTGCGGCTACTCGAATTCCTATCCGCCGGGCGGGACCGATATCCGGGTTTTGCGTCTTGGGTTCGGTGGGACCAGCCTGTGGACGAAAGAGTACGGGGCTGATACCTCGGCCGACTACGCGTACACTATCTCGCCATTGAACGACGGTAACTACCTCATCACCGGCAACGGATCTCATCTCGGCTGGTACTTCCTGAAGATCGATAGTTCCGGTAACGTTCTCAACGAGGTCTGTGTCGATCGTCCGCAGGACGTCCATCAGGCTGTCGCGACCGCGGACGGTGGTGCCATCGCTATCGGTGGCAGCACGCAGCTCTTCCTCGTGAAACTCAACGCGTTCGGCGATACGACCTGGACGCGCGGTTACGGCGGCGACAGCTTCGGCACGTCGGTGATCGAAATGCCTGAGGGCGGTTATGCTGCGTTCGGTTTCAAAAGGTACAGCTTGCTGGACGATCAGTTCTGGCTTCTTCGATTGGACAACGATGGTGACACCCTCTGGACCAGGCACTACGGATACCAGTACAATGACCAGGGGTGGTCTGTCTGCAGGACGTATGATGGCGGTTTTGTCATGACCGGCAGCATGTACCCGTCGAACGGCAGCGATGAGCGCCAGATGTGGATTGTGCGCACGGACTCGCTCGGCGATACACTGTGGACGCAGACAGTCGGCGGGACTGGTGTCGAGATCGGCCAATGCATCAGGCAGACTTCAGACAGTGGCTATGTTGTCGCCGGCTGGACGACCTCGTATGGCGAAGGGTATTATGACTACTATTTGGTCAAGTTAGAGGCCGACCCGGAACTGGTGACCGACGTGGCCGAAAACGAGTTCATCCTCCCGAGCGACATCGCTCTCAACCAGAACTACCCGAACCCCTTCAACCCGGCCACCACGATCACGTTCAGCCTTCCAAGGAAGGAGGATGTCACGATTGATGTCTTCAACGTCCTCGGGCAACGAGTGCGTACGATCACGTCGTCCGAGTATCCGGCCGGGACGCACCGTGTTGAATGGGACGGCAGTGATGAGTCCGGTCGGTCCGCTGCCAGCGGCGTCTATTTCTATCGACTGACAACCGGGTCACGTACCATCGCAAAAAAAATGCAACTGGTGCGATAGCTGCCTGACTCATGTCGCGCGGGGTCACCTATCTGCCGGTCGCCTTCGGCAACCTTCAGGTGGGGCATAACGACCGGAGCCGTGCCCATAGATGTCGTCGATCGGGTAAGCAATTGGTGGAGCGGTGCATAAACCGAAGCCAGTCGCCCGTTCAGCAAGTGCGGTCGGTCGAATCGTCTGCCCATAGCGTGATGAAACAACTCACGTCTCGTCTCGTATTTCATGGCAGGGAGAGAGCGGGCGAGATACGTCCCAATCCCTCGCGCATTCCGCACCACTCACGAAAGATCGCAAGGAGGCTGCCATGCGAAAGCCGCTTTTTGCACTTGTCCTGATAATCACATTCGTTTCAGCTCCCCACGCTCAGCCCACCAGCAACTACTCCCATGTCATAACCGAAATCGAGCGGTTCGTTACCGAACAGATAGAAGACTCAGCCTTTGTTGGTGTTTCGGTCGCGTTCCAGACCAACGACTTCTACTGGGCCGATGGGTTCGGGTGGGCCGATATCGAAAACCGGGTGCCGGCCACCGCAGAGTCGGTTTACCGGCTGGCCTCGGTGACCAAGCCGATGACTGCGGTCGGGATCGTGCGACTGGTGGCCGAAGGTAAGGTAGAGCTCGATGCTGAAGTGCAGGAGTATGTGCCGGACTTTCCGACAAAGCAATGGCCGGTCACCGTGCGGCACCTGCTTGGTCACCTGGCGGGCGTGAGCCACTACAAAAACTATACTGAAGAAGCCTGGATCTCCCGACCGGTCAGCACCAGGGAAGCTCTGGCAATTTTCGAAGACTGGGATTTGCTGTTTAAGCCGGGCGAACAGTTCAGTTATACGACCTATGGCTACAACCTGCTCGGCGCAGTGATCGAGGGCGCCACGGGCCAGTCGTTTGGTGACTACATGACCGAGCAGCTGTGGCAGCCGCTGGGGATGAACCGCACCCGAATCGATGTCCCGATCGACATCATCCCGAACCGTGTCGAGGGTTACCAGCGGGTCGACGGGGAGCTCAAGAACAGTTGGTTTGTCGATTTGAGCATGAAGTACGCCGGCGGCGGCACTGTTTCAACTGTCGGTGACATGATTCGATTCGCCCGGGGGGTCGCTCACGCCAGGTTGTTCGGAAAGAACTGGGTCGATTCGATGTGGACCGCGATGGTCACCACCGACCAGCGTTACACGCGCTACGGCATGGGCTGGTCGGTTCGGCCGTTCGGTGGGATGTTTACGGTATCGCA
>WJMS01000053.1 GCA_014727815.1 candidate division GN15 bacterium | reverse complement strand
GTGCCTTGATTACAGGGAATGTAGTAAACTAGCTGACATAAACATGGAGAGCAACATGGACAGGAAGAGAAACTATCGTACGGTGACGAAGCTGACCGCGGTTGTTGTTGGCCTCGCATTGCTGTTCTCGGCCGCCTATGCCAACGACGTCGGTATCGGTACGGCCACCGCAAGTGTCGCTGCGGCCCTGGCGATTACCACTCCGGCCGACCTCGATTTCGGTACCGTCTACGCCGGCGTTGCCAAGACGCAGGATAAGGCTGCCGCGGGTGCAGGCGTCTTCACCGTCACCGGCCAGCCGGCTCAGCCGTTCCAGGCCTTCCTGGATCTGCCGGAATATCTCTGGGACAATACTTCCCGGCAGCGCATGGATCTCACCTTTACCGATACCGATGCCGGTGTCGACCTGACCGGAAACGCTGACCCGGCTTCCTATGTTGGCGCTGATTTCGATCCGCGCAATCTTGGGACGATTACGATCGGTGCGGGAGAGACCACGGCCAATATCTTCCTCGGTGGTAAGGTTACCCCGAGCGTGTATCAGGCGTCCGGTACTTACACGGCTGATATCGTCCTGACTGTCTGGTACGAAGGTACCTGATTGATAAGCACTTAGCAGCTCTTCGGAGCTTCTGTCAAGCCGCCCCGTTCGGGGGCGGCTTTTTTGTGCCCGCCCGTAGCAACCCGGAAAAACCGACCCACCTGTTAAGATTTTGCACAGATAGTCGATTTAGTCAGAGAGATCAGGATAGCACCGCCATGACGGCTGGTGTGCGGAAACTGAACAGGAGGCCCGAAAGCGGAATGCATAGGCAGCAGTTCGCAGGTATCCGGATCACGCGGCTGATCGTGGCAGCGGTTCTTGTCGCGGCAGGCATGCCGAGTCTCGCGAGCGCCGATGATGTCGCCATCGGCACCGCCACGGCGACCGTGGTCGCGGCCATTACGGTAAGCGCGACGGCGACACTCGATTTCGGTACCGTCTACCAGGGTGTACCGGTGGCGATTGCCAACGATAACGCCAGTGCGGCGATCTTCACGATAACCGGATCGGCCAGCGCCAACATCCTCATCTTCTTCCAGTTGCCGGAATACCTGTCGCTGTCGGACAACTCCGACCGGATGGATATCGTTTTCGACGCGACCGACTGTTCGGTCGATTCCACCGGCTCGGGCACACCCGGCGGCGCCTGGGGTGGTGGCTGGCCCGATGTCAGCCCGCACGCGCTGCCCTCGGGAACGGCGATCGGCGGTGGCGGCGCCACCAGCGTCTACCTTGGCGGGACCGTCCGGCCGCGGATCGGACAGAAAGCCGGCTCCTATGAAGCGGATATTGTCATTACGGTGGCGTATGAGGGTACGTGAGATGATCGGTCGGTTATTTGTTGAGTCGGTCACCGATGTCTCGCTTATATGCATCGTGGAACAACGCACATCGTAACACACGGGATTCTATCATGTCTTTCACGCAACGATTTCTTGCTCATGCCGCCCGCGGCCGATGGCTCTTCACTGCGGCCCTGCTGAGCTGTTTCCTGATCGCCGGGAAACTGGTTGGTGGTGTCCTGGTCGCACCGACCGTCATCTTCATCTCCGATATCAACCGGACCGGTCGACTCGAGGTCCAGAACACCGCGAACGAGCCACGCGAGGTGACGGTACGGTTGGCCTACGGCTTGCCGCAGTCGGACAGCCTCGGCAATATCTACGTCAACCTCAAGGACAGCAACATCACCGACCCCAAAGCGGCGGTCGATTGGATCAAGGCCTTCCCGCGCAAGGTGATCGTACCACCGGGCGGCACCCAGGTGATCCGCATGGTGGCGCGGCCGCCGAAGGATCTTCCCGATGGTGAGTACTGGGCGCGGGTCGTGGTGACCTCGCGCGAAGGCACCACCGAGCTGCCGTCACCGGAGGGTGATCAGGCGATCGAAACCCGGCTCAACATGGTCATGCAAACCGCGCTGATGCTGAAGTATCGCAACGGCGAGTGCATGACCAGGCTCGAGCTGACCCACCGGGATGCCTGGCTGACCGAGGAGGGCATGTCGGTGCTGCTCGGGATGAGCAATCTCGGCAATGCCTCGTATATGGGCATCCTGACCTGTACCGTAACCGATGCCGACAACCAGCAAGTACTGGAAAAGTACCTGAATATTGCGGTCTACGACCACCTGCGCCGACGGGTCGATCTCGAGTTCGACCGCAGCGAGTACCGGGCGCCGTTCAAAGTGGCGGTGTCGGTCTCGAGCGAGGGACGGACCGATGTCGCTCCGGAAGATTTGATTGTCGGCAACGACGTGTCGTACACCATGACAGTCGAATAATGGCCTGAGCCGGTATGGACCGGCTGCGCTGACAGATGAATACGATGTGCGTTTCACCTTCCACACGAACGATCTTTGCGATCGTCACGCTCGCCCTGCTGGTCACCGGGCTGTCATCGCATGTATCCGCCCAGGCGACCGACAACGAAGAGATCGTCGTGACCTTCGAGGTCCAGCGGCTGCTGCGCACCGACCTGTTTGTCCAGTACAATGGTGAAACGATCTTTCTGCCGATAGTCGAGACCTTCGGCATGCTCGATCTCAACGCCCGGTTTGACTACACCAACAGGGCGGTCCACGGTTTCTTCATAGAGCGCAACCGGGAATATGTCATCGATGTTCGCGCCGGGAAGGCGCGCACGCCGCAGGGGTCGTTCACCCTCTCCGGTGATGCGGTCATTCTGACGCAGTACGACTGCTACCTGCGGGTCGATCTCTACGAACAACTGTTCGGGCTCAATCTCGAATGGGACTTCTCTCAGTTGCGGGTCTACATGAAACTCGACAAGGACCTTCCCGCCTGGCAGCGGCTGCAGCGCAAGCTGGCCCAGCAGAAACTGCGCCGGGAAACGGTCGCACTGCAGGATGTACGCCGCCTGCCGCTCAACCGTCACAACCTCGCCGGGGGCACGCTGGACTGGACGGTATCATCGAATCCGCTCGAGGATGACTACTTTTATGATCTGACGGCCGGGGGGATGATCCTTGGCGGTGACCTGACTATCGCCGCCTCCGGCACGGCCGGTCGGCGTTTTGAGTCGGAGCGGTTCAATCCGAAATGGCACTACTATTTCGAAGATTTCAACTGGATTACGCAGGCGGAGGTGGGCGACGTGATCACATCCGGGCCGCTGGCGCGCAGTCTCGATGGCGGCCGGGTGACCAACCGACCACAGGTCCAGCGCACCTACTTCCAGACCCTTCGCCTCAACGGCTATCTCGGTGAGGGCTGGGAGGTAGAACTGTATGTCGACAACCGGCTGACCGACTTCATGTACACCGACCAGAACGGCGAATACAACTTCAATGTCGATATCGTCTACGGCTCCTCGTTGATCACACTCAAGATGTACGGTCCCAACGGCGAGATCCGAACCGAGGAACAGTACGTCACCATACCGTACAACCTGATTCCGCGCAATGCGATCGAGTACACCCTGGCGGCCGGGCAGGCGACTCGCGGACGGGAGACCGGCTGGTTCACCCAGGCCAGCGGCTACTACGGCGTGCTGGAGAACCTGACCGCCGGTGTCGCCGCCGATCTGCCGGTGGCCGAGGCCGACAGTTCGCAGTTTACAGCGGCTGTCGACCTGACCTACCAGCCGCTGGGGAACCTGACAATCAACTCGGCCTTCGCGCCCGATTACAAAGCCAGTGTCGCAATGAACTACAGTCAGCTTTCGGTATTGAGCCTGAACGCCGAGGCGACTCGCTATTTCGAGAATCCGATCCGCAATATCACCAACCGGGAGTACAGTCTGTCCTTTTCGGCCTCGGCGCCGCTGCGGATCAAAGGACGTTACTTCGGTCTCCGATACAACGTCTTGCACGAGGCGCGGCCGAGTACACAGACGACCAGCATGTCGTATGGACTCTCGGCCGGGTTGCCGTATGTCAATCTCAATTATCTCGGCCGTACCAAGTTCACCTCGAATGAAACACGCACCTCGAGCAACACCACCAGCCAGTTGATAGCCTCGCCGACCTTCACCCGGTGGATCCGGCCGCAGGCGCGCATCGACTACGATCACGGCCTCGGCCAGATCACGCGCTATTCGGTCTTTTTGTCGAAACGGTTCTTCCGTTCGGCCCAGGCGACAGTGTCGTACGAGCACAATCAACTCGCCGGGGCCGATCAGATTTCGGTTTCCCTGGATCTCTATACCGACTTCCTTGGCCTGACCAGCCGGGTCAGCCGTACCGAAAATGAAACGCGCTGGAACCAGCTGCAGCGGGGCTCGATCCAGTACGACCACGCCACCAATGACATTCGTTTCGAACGACGCAATCAGGTCGGCTACGGCGCCGCGGTGGTACGGCCATATCTCGATCGCAACTACAACGGCCAGTATGACTCATCCGACGAATACCTGCCGGGGCTCCGGGCGCGGATACAGGGAGTCGGCGGCCGTCCACAGGGCAAGGACCGGGTCTACTACTATGACCGGCTGCGCGCCTATGACGAGTATCTGGTCCAGATCGACGAGTACAGTCTCGACAACCCGCTGCTCAAGCCAACCCATGAGAACTTCAAGGTGACCGTCAGTCCCAACATGGTGACCGAGATCAAGGTGCCGGTGGTGATGGCCGGCGAAGTCAGCGGCTCGGTGACACGCACAACCGAACTCGGTGAAAGCGGTGTCGGCGGCGTGCGAATTCAACTCTTCAATGTGTCGAAGGAAACGGTCACCGAGGTCACCAGCTTCAACGATGGTGAGTTCTACCACCTCGGCCTGCTACCGGGTGAGTATCGCGCCTATATCGATCCGGATCAACTAAAGCGATTCGGCTATCGCAGCGTGCCGGCGTCGATCGAATTCGATGTCGCCCCGGTGGAGGGCGGCGCGGTCGTGGATGGCCTTACCTTCATGCTTGTTCCGGCCGAGCCGGACGAGTAGGCCGACTGCCCTTTTCTCTTTGCTTGCCTGTTCCTCAGCACCTACCTTACGGTCCGAACCCGATACGATAATAACTCGCCAACACACAGGAAACACCATGTACCGACTCGAGACATCCGTTCGCCTGCATGATACCGATGCCGCCGGACTGCTGTTTTTTGCGCACCAGTTGAAGATCGCCCACGATGCCTACGAGTCATTTCTCGAATCGGCAGGGCTTACCTTCCAGACTATTCTGACCGAGCGCGACTACCTGCTGGCAATTGTCCATGCCGAGTCGGATTATCTCCGGACCCTGGAAGTGGGTCAGTTCTTGACGGTCGAGGTCAGCGCGGCACGAGTCGGCAGTACATCCTTCACACTAACGTACACGATCACGAGTGATGGGGAGACGGTCGGGACGGCGCAGACGGTGCATGTCTGTATCGATCGCGCCACGCGCGAGAAACGCCCCCTGCCCGAGGAACTTCGCTCAATCCTCAGCAAACTTCAGACCGCCTGATTCACGCACAATCCGCTCAGCCAGACGGGTGAAATCGGCCCGCGACGGTTTCAGTGAAGTCCCCTCAGCGCTCTTGGGCCAGACCAGGATTCTATCGGGAATTGCGAATCGCGGCAGCATCGGTTGCAGTTTCAGGCGCACCGCCCGCTCATCGAGCATAACGCCCGGTGAGAGCCGCACAAACGCTACCGGGCGATGCCCGTACTCAGGCTCGGCGACCGGAACCACCAGCACTTCAAGGACATCATCGAGTTTGCCCAAAGCAGCTTCGACCTGCTCCGGCTGAATGTTCTCGCCACCCGAGATGAACATATTGTCCGTGCGTCCGAACACGGTCAGGTAGCCGTTGCTGTCGAGTCGGCCGGTGTCGCCGGTGGCGAACCAGTCCTCGTCGTCGAACGGCCGTTCGAGGCGATCGCGCTCTATATAGCCGGCGAAACGTGTCTCGCCTCGTACCAGGATTTCGCGGGTATCGGAGATCTCCACCTCGCGATAGTCGAGCACCCGGCCCGAAGTGTCGATCCGCCCGGGGAGATCGTGTGGCGCCGTAGTGGCGACCTGCGAAGCCATCTCCGTCATACCATACGTCTTGTGCACCGGCAGGCCGTAGTCGAGCGCGTGTCGGATCAGTGAAGCCGGGATAGCGCTGCCACCAAGCAGGACCGCTTTCAACTGACTTGCCAGGTACTTCAGGTCGGCGTCCGAACCCAGCAACCGTCGAAACTGCGTCGACACCAAAGACAGGTGGCTGATTCGATAGCGTGCAATGGCATCGGTCAGCTCCATGTCGGCTGGTGGCACGACAACCGCCCCGCCGCCGACAAGGACGCGAAAGACTATGGCCAAACCACCAACATGATACAGCGGCAGGCTGAGCAGCCAGCGGTCCCCCGGGCGAAAGAAGATCTGCCGGTTGGAGCCGAGCGCGTTGAAATAGTGGTTGCCGAGAGTCAAGAGGGCGGCTTTAGGTTCGTCACTGCTGCCCGATGTGAAGATGACGGTGGCCGGCTGATCGACCGATCGGACCGGCGGCCTTTCTATCGGCGCCGGCGCCGGGATTGTGCGAAGCCACTCTGTGATTGTCTCGCACGTGATCGCGGGCCTGTCGAGACTCTGCGGATCGGCGCTGTCGGTGACCAGCAGGACCGGTTGGAGGCGCTCCAAGGCTGTTTCGATCATATCAGCGGTCCAGCGAGTGCTGATCGGGCAGGCCACAGCGCCGATTCGCAGGCAGGCCAGCTGGGCGAGGATGTTGGTCAGCGACGGTCCGGCCAGGATTGCTACCCGATCCAGCGCGGATACTCCGGCCTCGACAAACTTTTCGGCGACGATGGACGTGAATCGATCGAGAGAGTCAAACGACACCGTGCGCTCCGGGGTGACAATCGCCGTGTGGCCGCAGTACGACCGCGCCGCCTCGATTATCGGGCACAACAGATCAGGCATCGGTGATCTCCTCGAGCATCCGATAGTCCACCGAAGCAATCGCCGCAGCCGCATCGGCCACGGTCAGGACACCATCTCGGATACGAAACGGCGCCGTCGTCGGTTGTCGGGAAAACCAGCTGAGCGTGTCGAGTCCGCAGGGGATGTCCTCGACGGTCATCGCCGCAGCGAAAGAGACCAGCCCGGCGATACCTATGGCCGATTCCACCGCCGAACTGAGCACCGGTATGACCCCAAGTGTCCGGGCGCGACGAGCGAATCGCATCGATCTCTCTAAGCCACCAAGCAGCATCGGACGGACAATCACGGCGGCAAGCCCCGGAAAAGCCGGCAGACCCTCCGGGGTCAAGTCGCGAAGGGTCTCATCGAGCGCTACCGGCACGCCGGTGCGTGACGCAAGTTCAGGCAGCCGGGACGGATCGCGCAGCGGCTCCTCAATGTAGGCAATCTGCCGGTCGGCAATGGCGCCGAGGAAGTGAGCGGCGTCATCGTATGACCAGGCCCGGTTGGCATCGAGTCGCACCGATACGCGACCGGCAGCAGCTTCGCACACGCCACAGACGCGGCTGATCTCATCATCGAGAGCACCGGCGCCCACCTTGACTTTCACCGCACCGTAGCCGTTTTCGATAAGACGGGAGATCTGCGTGTCAGGCTTGTCGGAATCGAGCGGCAACAATGCGTTTACCGAGACTCCGGAGCGGGCTGTGTCGGATAACAGGTTGGCCAACGGGCGCTCCTGTGAGTTCGCCAGCAGGTGCAGCACGGCCATTTCAAGACCGCATTGAACCGATGGCAACAATTCGTATCGCCCGAGCCACTGTTCGAACCCACCCGACAGTTCTTCCAGGTTTTCCGGAATGGTGCTGCCGGTGAGGCTGAAGCGCAGCTCGCGTGCTTGCTGTTCCGCCGGCGCCAGCGACTCATCGCTGAATCCCGGCAGCGGCGCTATTTCGCCCCAGCCGTGCATGCCGCCTTCACCTGAGACAAGAATCAGCAGACCATGCCGTTCCTGCAGCGTCTGCCCGCGCAGCGCCAATGGGCGGTCCAGCGGCAGGGTGTAGCGAAACAGCTGTATTGCACTTATGTCCACACGAGCCATCCAAACGAAAACAACAGACTGTAAATCAACAGCAACCGTCCGGTCGCAGCGAGCGAGTCATTCAAGCTGCGCCCCGACCGCACGAACACATCGTGAATCGCAAATGCCGCCGGAACTATTGTGGCGGTAGCGATCAACGCATATACCGGAGCATCACCAGCGATGTACAGATACACCGGCGCCAGACAGGCCAATACCACCGAGAACACATACTGGCCGCGGGCATAGCCGGCGCCGAGACGGACGGCGAGCGTGCGCTTGTTGGCCTGACGGTCGCTGGCAATGTCGCGGAGGTTGTTGACGGTCAGGATAGCCACCGAGAAGAGGCCGGGGGCGAGTCCGGCTATGATGACCGTGTCGGTGATGCGAAGTGTCTGGACATAATATGTGCCACCAACCGCGACCGGTCCAAAGAAAATCAGCACGAAGAGGTCGGCGATCCCGATATAGGCGAGCGGGAACGGTCCCGAGGTGTACAGCACGCCGAACAAGATCGACAGCAAACCGATTATCGCGATCGGCCAGCCGCCCCGGTAGACCAGGTACATACCTATCAAAAAGGCGAGGCCGAAGACAACGACGGTCGCGTTGCGAATCGCGGCGGATGAGACGAGCCCGGCCTGAGTGACCCGCATCGGCCCCAGCCGCT
>WJMS01000052.1 GCA_014727815.1 candidate division GN15 bacterium | reverse complement strand
GAAAACTCGCGGTCGGTCGTGGTCTGGCCGGCCCTGATCCCGAGCTGGCGCTCGATCTCCTCGGCGACAGCCGGGCCACCACGCACGTGACAGGCCGTCCCGAGACAGACCGAAACGAGATGCTTACCGCGCGGCTCGAGACTGAACGCACTGTAGAATGTCGCGACGCCGTAGATATCCGTGAGCGATCGCCCGGTCTTTCGTGCGACCTCCTCGAGGGCCTCGCGCGGCAGGTAGCTGTAGACCGATTGTATCTCCTGGAGGATGGCAATCAACTGGCCCTGACCGTTTTCGTGACGCTCCAGGATACCCGCAACACTATCAGAAATCATATACACCCTTCCTGTCGCCGCTCGGAATGCACGGCAATCCGCAGCGAGTTTTTCAATGCAGAGATTTTGTCTGCGGTAGATTTTGTCACTGTTCAATTCTAACGCAAACCGCATGCCCGCCGCCGGGAACGGCCGAGGACACCCACCAATCGCGACATTCACCCAGTGGCCAGATGTGATGATGTTGGCAGTTAGAAGATTAGAAGGACGAAAAAGCGTATAAACTGGATCGCGCGAGTAGATTTCGTCTCACGTGACAAACATGCTGGTGACACTCAGCTATCGGGGAGAAATGCACCGATGGGGAGAAAATCCCCGAATCATCTCAATCTCACTCGTTGCTGTTGTGCCCCTTGAGCTTCTCGCGGAGTGTCTTGCGATCGATACCGAGGATTTCTGCCGCACGCGTTTTGTTCCCCTTCACACTGTGCAACACGTGCAACACATGTTCGAGCTCGACTTCGGCCAGGCTGCGCAGCTCGCCCCATGCGGTCGATTTGCTACCTTTCATCAAGGCCGGCAAATCGGCGGCCTCAATCAACTCACGGTCGCTCATCACCGTCAGGCGCTGCACGACATTTTCCAGCTCCCGGACATTTCCGGGCCAGGCGTAGTTCTTGAGCACCCGAATCGCACTCTCGTCAAACCGGATCGGCGGCCGGTCCACTTCCCGGGCATACTTCTGCGCAAAAACGCCGGCCAGCAGCAGGATGTCATTCTCCCGTGACCGCAACGGCGGCACGTTGATCGTCAGGACACTGAGTCGGAAAAAAAGGTCCTCGCGAAATCGGCCCTTCGCCACCAGGCTCTCGAGATCTTTATTGGTTGCCGCCACAATGCGGACATCAACCTTCTGCCGCTCGCTGGAACCCACCAGGGAGATCTCTTTGTCCTGCAAAACCCGAAGCAGTTTGACCTGCATGCTCATGCTCGTCTCACTGATTTCATCGAGAAAGAGCGTGCCGCCATCGGCGGCCTGGAAAAACCCGATTCGCGATTCGGTCGCGCCGGTGAACGAACCCTTGACATGACCGAACAGTTCGCTCTCGAGCAGCCCTTCCGGAATCCCGCCACAGTTGACCGGAACGAAAGAACAGCCGGCCCGATCACTGCCGTAGTGGATCGCCCGCGCCACCAGTTCCTTGCCGGTCCCGCTCTCGCCGGTGATGAGGACATGGGCGACGGTTGTTGATGCCCGTGCGACAGCCCGATAGACTTCCCGCATCCCGTCCGACTCACCGACCAGTCCGGACTCTGGTGACGGCGTCTCCGGCGCGGCGTGAGACGCCGCCCGCTGTTCGTGCAGACGGTCAAGAGCACGGTCGACCGCACCAAACAACTCATCGTCGGTGAACGGTTTCTCCAGATAGTCGGTGGCTCCCAGTCGAACCGCCTGCACCGCTCTATTGATCGACGGGTACCCGGTGATCATGATAATCTGGATGTCAGCGAATCGCTCGTGGACATACTGCACGAGATCGAGCCCGTCCACCTGGGGCATCTTGTAGTCGGTGATCACCAGATCGACAGCAACCTTGTCGAGTACGCGCGTCGCTTCGGCCACTGATCGAGCGGTCAGGACCGCGTAGCCCCGCGAGCCGAGATTGCGCGCAAAGACCTCCAGGGTATCCGGAGAGTCGTCAACGACCAGTATGCGAATCTCGCCGGGAGTGTCAGGCACCGGGGACTTCCTTTGCGTGATGCGGCTTTTCAAGCATCGGCAGTCGAATCGTGAACCGGGTGCCCTCGCCGGGCTTGCTGTCGACATCGATCGTCCCGTTGTGCGATGCTACTATGCCGTGCACGACCGACAGTCCCAGTCCGGTCCCCTCGTCAACTTCCTTGGTGGTGAAGAACGGATGGAAGATCTCGTTGATGGTCCGCTCGCTCATCCCCTCACCCGTGTCGGCCACAACCAGGGTTACGAATCCGTCACTGTGATGCGTTGCAATGGTCAGCCTGCCGCCATCCGGCATCGCCTGTACCGAATTGACTACCAGGTTTGTCAATACCTGAAGTATCTGGGAGCGATCGGCAGTGATCGTCGGCAGATTGGGATCGAGTTCACATGCCAGGGTAATGCCGACTTTCACAAAGCGGGATTCGAGAAAGAACAGGCCATCCTTGATCAATTCGTTCAAGTCGCAGCTCACTTTCACCGGCGTAGCCTCGCGCGCGAAAACAAGCAGCTCCTTGATGATCTTCCGCGCATGCAGGGCGGCGGTAACGATCTTGTTGAGGTCGCGGGAGACATCCGACGGCAGTTCCTCGTTTCGTGACGCCAACTGTGCAAAGCCGACAATCGTCGACAGCGGTTCGTTCAATTCGTGCGCCACGCCCGCGGCCAGCTGTCCGATTGTGGCCAGTCGGTCGGCGTGCCGAAGCTGCTCCTGGAGCCGCTTTCGTTCGTCGGCAACGGTCTTCTGTTCTACAACGAAGGCCAGCTCCTGGGCGACGGTGTCGATCAAGTGGCGCTCTTCGACCAGAAACGGCCCTTCATCTATCGGCGGCTTTTCAACCGTATAGCCGACTTCCACAGATCCACGCGTGCAGTTGTTGATCACAATCGGTGCGGTCATGCTCTGGACGATATTCTCAGCCGCCGCCGATACATAGGCGCGATCATCGAGCACGATTCGGGCCGCCGCGACCTCCGGATAGAGCCACCCCGGCCCGAGCAGCAACACCGCCTGCTGCAGCATTTCCGCGGTTGACAATTCGGCGCGCGCAAACAGCCGGACTATCCCGTACAGACAGCTCAGCTCCTTGACCCGCTCGCGAAGCGCAATATGCAGATTGCGAACATCGAGGGCCAGCCCGAATGTTTGCGCCAAACGTTCGTAGTGGTCGAAATTCTCTGACTCGAAAAAGCCTGCCTCGTGCGACTCAAGTTGCATCAGGCCGAGCAGCCGCCGGGTTCCTTCGATCGGCAGCACCATCACCGAACGCGCCTGGGCGGACAGACTCAGACCCGATTCAAGGTCGGCATCGGTTCGCATCAGACGGTGCGGGAAACGGTCGAGATCGTTTACCACCAGACAGCCGGACTCCGTAAACCACGGCAGCGAATCATCGGTCTGCTCCCGAGCAACTCGGCGACACAGGTCTTCCAAGGGATCGTTGGGTGCGCCGGTCCAGATCGGATGGCCGGTCGATGCCGACTCATCCCGACTCACCTGACAGTGCGACCGCCTCTCGTCATCGGAATGTGCCCGCGCAGAGAAGCGACGGTCACGGTCGACCAGGACAATTCGTACGGTATCACAGCTTATCAGGCGATGGAGCATTTCGATGGCATTGCGGATGAACTCGAGGCGCGGACTGCCACTGTGGGCCAGATCAAGCAGACGCCGAGAGCACTGACGGACCGCCCTCGCCCGCGACGACGGTCCCATCTGCGGTAGTCCGCTGTCCATCTGCTGCATCATCACCCGTACTCCCCAGCTGTATGATCTGCCGTTTCAAGGGTAAAATACGGATACGCGGACCATTTTCAACAGCAAAGAAGCCCGGGGGGTATCGATCTGAATCACAGCTGTCGAGAAGGAGGATCAGAAACAAATACGCCGGACAGGCAGCGACACCTGTCCGGCTGTATCAACCGCGTAAGCGGCTGCACGACGAGAACGTCGTGTGGGGGGTTACAATGAGACCTGAATCCCGCCGTACACCAGGCGCCCATATACCGGCGCATACAGGAAGGCGGCATCGTCGATGTACTTCTCCTCCTGCGTGTAATCAGTGATGTTCTTCATCCCGAGATACAGCTTGTACCGGTCGAATAGCGTCCGGCTGACCTTGGCACTGAAGATCACGAACGACTCCGTCTCGTGGATCTTCGCATCGGCCGGGTCGGCCGGCTCGAGCAGGTCGATATACATCGTGCCCTTGTAGTCGGCGTCGGCTACGAGATTCCACTCGCCGGTCGTATAGTCGGCCTTGAGGCCGCCCGAGGTTTGCGGATAGCGGGCGATATTGCGGCTCATCTCCTCGTACGGGGTCTCCAGCCAGTCGCCGCGCGGATTGTCGTACTTACCCTCGAAAAGCTCAAAGCGCGCCCCGAGCACCAGCTGATCGGTGACCGATATCGACCCGTTGAACTCGACCCCCATCGAGTAGGCATTGTCGATATTCTCCCACTGATAGGTATAGCCGAGATCGGCAACCGACGGATCGGCGTCGGAAAATGCAATCGCATCGGTCAGATCCGTGCGATACAGGTTCAGGCTGGCCGTGTAGTCCGGTCGGGTGTAGTCGGCCGTAAACGAGTAGCTGAACGACTTTTCGGGCAGCAGGCTGCCGCCCTTGTACACCCGCGGCGAGCCGCTGCACAGATGCAGGTCCTCGGAGAAACCGTACGGTACCCGGAAACCGCTGCCGGCCGAACCGCGCAGCACCAGCGCATCGGTAACCGAATACTTCAGCGAAAAACGCGGGTTGAAAGTCGACTCTTCATACTCCAGCGGATCCAGCCCCTGCGTCAGCACATCACCGGATCCGCGGAACTCATCTTCCGAGCGATGATAGTCAAACCGAAGACCGGCGACCACTTCCAGCCGGTTAGTCAGCTTGAACTCATCCTGTACAAACGCCCCGAGCTCGTTGGCATGCTTGGTCGAGGTCGACCGATACGGCTCCTGTGTATCCAGATCCAGATACATCCCGCTCTCATCGAGTTCGTTGTGCGACAACTGCACGCCGATCAAAAGGCGGTGCTTATTGCCGATCGGCTGGACCAGATTGACATTGCCGATCAGCAGATCCTCCTCTGCAACGTACGGCCGCAGAAGTTCCACCGGCGGCGTCTCACCATACGCCTCTTCATAGTCGCTCAAGAAAGTATCGTTGGTGGCATCACGCTTGTGGCCGGTGAAGGACACGTTGGCATTGATCTCCGTGCCGCTCGGCAGCCAGAGCTGGTATTCGACCTGCCCGGTGAAGCGATTGGTAATAATCCGCTCCGTCCCCGCCGCAAACGGATTCTCAAACAGGTTGTTGGTCAACCAGCCGCCGGAACGGGTCTCATCCATCAACCGGCCCCGAATCACAACCTGGTCTGATGCAAAGACGTCCTCGAGAAAGAGATTAAACCCGGCGTTTTTCGAGCTGGCCCGGACCCGGTCGATCCAGCCGTCAGGATTGTCCACGCCGCCCGGCGCGTTGGCGTCGCCGGTCTCATCGAGCTCATCCTGCTCACTCTGCTGCGCAAACAAAAACAGGCCGAGCTTGTCCTTGCGGGCACTGGCGGTGAGACTGTAGCGATTCGTCCCGTGCTCACCCAGTTCGATCCCCACCTTGCCCTCGGTTTTGCGTGGAATCGATGAGATGATGTTGATTGCGCCAGCCACTGCGTTACTACCGTACAACGCCGAGCCGGCGCCTTTGACGATCTCGATCTGATCGACATCGGCCGTGCTCATCTGCTGCAATCCGAAGACACCGGCCAATCCGGAGTAGATCGGCTGTCCGTCGAGCAATACCTGAGTGTGATCGGCGCCCAGGCCCTGCATGCGTAGGATAGTGAAATTGCAGCCCTGGCACTGGTTCTCTACTTTCACACCGGCTTCACCATCCAGCGCCTCAAAGATATTTGCGGCCGACTTGTCTTCAATCGACGCTTTCGACACAACTTCGGTGAAAACCGGGACGTCTTTGACATACCGCGGCGTACGGGTACCGGTCACCACGATCTGACCGGCATCAACCCGGGCATGCTCCAAAGATACCGCCAGATGCACCGGCTCGACCTCAGTCACCGTGACCTCGATCTTCTGTGTCTCGAAACCGACCGCCGAGGCGATCAGGGTGTAGCTGCGAGCCGGTACATAGTCGATAGTGAACCGGCCAGTCGAATCAGCCACCGTGCCGTGCTTGGTTCCCTCGAGCTGGACCGTGCAATAAGGAATCGGTTCCCCGTTGTGTGTTTCCGTTATCTGCCCGATGATCTTGCCCCCGTGGGCGTATGCACTCGCTGTCAAGACCAGCAGCACGAATACTACAGACGTTATCTTCCTGACCATCTTATCACCTCAACTTGATTTGTTTGTTGTCGACACCCGGACGACGTTCTCGCATGAACTAAAGCGAGGAAACCGCAGGAGGGCTGCGCTTGTGGGCGGATGTCGTGACAGTTGCCACGACCACCGGCTCGGCAGAAGTTACTACCTGAAAGGAAGCTTCGAATTCAGGGGAAGTCGACACACAGAAGTGCGGGAAGTCGGTCTGCAGCACCTTGCCAACCGCATTGAGTACCGCGAAGTCATGCTCGGTGTGCTGGTGCGTCGATCGCCCGGACGCATCCCGGTCCATCGGGTGACTGTGCACTACCACCCGACCGTTCGGCAGGACGTGAACGTGTAGTCCGAGGACACTGGCAGCCTGAAACGCGCTCAGAGCCAACACTACCAGAACCGCCAGGCTGGCGACCGGGCCGGACAATTTCTGACTTCCAAGCTGCGTTTTCATTTCGATAAGCCTAATTGAAATCGAAATTCATTTTCATTTAGAACGAATGTAAATCCGTCTTGATTCTCTGTCAAGTGAATTCGTGATTTTTTTCTCAAGCTCCGCCAACCAACCACCAGCCGGTCGACAGCTGTGCAGGGCAAGTAAAAGCCGGACATGCCCTTAGGCTTGTCCGGCCACATCATCTGAGACAGTGCCCGCCCGTAGCGGGTAGCGCATGTCTACGGTGCGGTGGTCAATACCACGCTTTCGATATCCTGCGGCGGTGTGGTATCATACGGCTCCGACGACGATTGCGGTTTGGGGGCATTGGCGAACAACTGCAGTGGCAGGTCTCGTACCCGGTCGGTGTCGAGGATTTCTACTGTCACTTTAGGGAGCGATCCGGTTGACCCGTCCCGGCGTTCGGCAACTTCGATTACCCGCAAAGCAACCAGGCCGAGATTGGCGCCTTTCAGGCTGCCGTTCAGCGGCGAGTAGTTGATACTGACATCGCTGTCATACACGACCGCGAACACCGTCTGGCCGGTCAGCATGGCAAGACCGGTCGCCCGCAGCGGCGTTACATCAGGGATCTTGTCGAGGTAGGCTTCCCGATCATCATCGCGATTCGGCGAACCCAAACCGGGGCCGGCCAGTACGTAGTTCTGTACGCCGTTGTCGGTCGGACCGGCCGAACGCCACACATCCGGAATCGTCTTCAACGCAAACCAGCCCTCATCGCCGACTTCTCCCGTATAGAGCGTGACTTCGCGGCCGACATTCCGGCCAAAATAGCGAAGCTGATCACGCACTCCCAGTTCGGCCTTCTGGTCGTTCACATCGACATCGGAGAAATCATTCGGTTCGTTACCGTTGTCGATACTGTCTTCATCTATTACCAGCAGAATAGCGGCCGAAGATGCTTCGCCCGGGGTGCCCCCGGTGGGGCCGGTGTCACCGGAACCGCTCCCTGAGCGACCATTGCCGATCTCGGCGCTGTTGGTCGGAGCTCCGTCAATGAAGTCATCCTCACAACCAGTTGCAAAGACAGTAGCGATTGCAAGAGTCAAACCAAGCGTGACGTGTCTGAAAATCGCCCGTTTCATGGTGGTGTCCCTTTCGTAAGTGTATTCCTAAGGCGCGGATATCGGCTATCGCCGGAGTGCGTGCGCACCGAAGTTAGACAGAAACCGGGAAGTCTCGTCGACTGTATACTGGTAGTACCCAACCAACGCCACCTTTCTTCCCCCGGTTCCGTCGTTTTCTTTAGAAAATCTGCAGATAAACACTTATTCATCGAAACGCTCACAAAGTTAGACAGCGGGCGGGGCAGTCGAGACGAGCCCCACCTGCCTGGAGGTCACCCAGAGAGTGAATATTCCGGCGACCGATACGTATGTTGGATATTGGGTTGATCGTAAATCGCTTCAATCGGAGGGACAGGAATGCGGCCAAGATTGTTGATACCCTGGTCTTCATCAGAGAAGTGGCTCGAAGCGATCTCGGCAGCAGGAATGCTCGGACCAATATGGATAGTTGCGCACTCCTGGGGTCACTTGCCCGAGCGCATCCCCCGCCACTACAATTTCGCCGGCGAGGTCGATGCCTACGGCGGCAAGGAGCTGCTCTTGGTGCTGATCGCCATCCATCTGAGCATGTGGCTGGGCCTGACCATCCTCAGCCGCTACCCGCATATCTACAACTATCCGCTGCAGATCACCGAGCAGAACGCCGCACGCCAATATCGCCTGGCCCGGCAGCTGCTGATCTTCGTGAAGACAGTGGTAACCTGGTTGTTCATGGGTATCATCGGTCACATCGTCCTGACCGGCCTCGGCCACCTTTACCCGCTCTGGCCGGTGATTGTGATACCGTTGCTGCTGCTCTTCGTCGCCCCGATTATCTATCTCGTGCGGGCGGTCGGTTCAAATGATGGGCGGTAACTTCACAATAGAAGAAAGCCGGCAGGCATCAGCGCCTGCCGGCTCGCATCCTGTGCCCGGCTGGCTGCCTTACTTCACCAACAGCATCTTGCGCGACAGGCTCTCGGCGCCGGCCTGAATGCGGTACAGGTAGACTCCGCTGGCGGCGGCGACGCCGTCACGATCGCTCCCGTCCCACTCGACCATGTGATCACCCGCAGCGAGTTCCCCGGCAAACAGATCGGCCACGCGACGGCCCAGGATGTCGTAGACCGACACCGACACCTGTGACTTTGCCGGCAGGGTGAACTCAATCACGGTGCTCGGATTGAACGGGTTGGGGTAGTTCTGCTTCAGGGCAAACCCGCTCGGCAGGCTCGACATGCCGCTCTCGTCAACAGATGTCAGCGCATCCCATTCGTACTCGAAGCGGTCCTGATCAATCCAGGAAGAGCCCGTCCAACCCTGCGAAGTCATCACCAGCAGGCGCTCCTGTGTGTCGTACGAGTCATAGACTTCGCGGCTGGAATTTTGCCACGAGGTGCTGAAAAACTGAGAAGTGTAGTCGGCCGGCAGGCCACCGCTGTAGGTGGTCAGATAGCGTTCGGAGTCAAACCAGTCCAGGCCACTCCAGCCCTGCACCAGCTCTTCAGTCTCATCGGAACCCGAGTAGGTATAGACGTATCGCTGGTTCGGGGACCACATGCCAAACCAGCCGTTTTCCAGTATTTCGCTCACCAGACCATTGGAGTAGGTGTACTCCCGAAGGAAGCTGTTATTCCAGGTCAGGTTAAGCCAGTACTCCTCCAGTTCGGTGTCGATTTTCCCATTGCCGTCATAGCTCCACGTGGTCCGAGTGAGATTGGTCCAACCTCCCCGCGTGTTGCTTTCAATAAGTTCGGTGATGGCCCTGCCCTGACCGTCATAGAAGTAGATAGTCCGCGTCAACGGTTCCCAAACCCCCGTCCAGTAGGAAGTTGTAATCGTATCCGGGGTGTCGCCGGCCGAATATGTCAATTCGATCAAATTCCGGCTCAACCAGACTTGTTGCAAGAAGTCCCATTCTTCAATCAATACACCGGTTACCCGGTCCTGGGCATCCCGGGTAGCGGTCGACCGCTGCGTGAGCTGCCAGTCGAGGCCGCTCCACTCATACTGCCGAATCACCACCGGAAACATTGCGTACGGGTTTTCAAGCGTGCCGGCGGTGGTGACGTTGATGCCGGTTACGGACGCCGCCTTGTCAGGGGTAACCGGCACCGCCTGGACCGCTCCCGCGATCGCCAGCAGGCACAACGCGATCAGAACAGAAAACACACCTGTACCAAACGACATGGTCGTGAGCCTCCTGAGAAAAGATAGCTGTCTGTTGCGTGTTATCGAAAATGATCGGGAAGCGGCCTGAGAATAACATCCTGGACCATAAAAGTCCACGAAAACAATGCCCGGCAGGACTCCCCGACCACATCGCCGGCAGCTGCCTCGTGGTACTTCCGTGACGACTTATTGCCGAATCGCGACTGGCTTGTTACAGACTAACCCGGTGAGCCTTTCCTTGCCGATTGCGACCGGGGAGTCTGAAGATACCGCCGGACTTGACATGGACGCCGGTGGCCCGACCGCCGGTTCCAATCCGGCTTTGCTCTGCGCCGGGTACCCCTGCGTCATCCATTCCTGCGCTGTCGGAGCCCCCCCTCTGACACCAACAAAAAACGGCCGGTCATGTCCTATGACCGGCCGTTGGTGTTGAAGCGAGGTGTCAGTGCGAGGTGTCGTTCGTGATGTGGGGGCGAGATGTCTCTCTGCTGTCCAATCAGTTGTTTTCGATAATCTGAGCCGCCAGGTTGGCCACGAAGCCGCTGGCCCAGACCGTGTAGATCTTGCCATCCTGCAGCGTGACATTCGGGACCGTCAGCACGACCGTCGACGTCCCCTGCAGTCTCACTTCCAGCGTAACCGTCTGGGCCGCCAGCGGCGTGAAGTTGCTCGACTGACGGAAGGAATAGTCCCCGAAAATCACGGTACCATCGGTCAGCGTGATATCCACCGCCGGGGCATCGGGCGACAAGTGCACGAACCGGACATGGGCGTTACCCGAGGCCGGCGCGGTCAGGTCGTCGGTCAGTAGCAGCGGCTCGATGCTGGCCAGGCTGTCGATTGCAAAGACCGTATAGGCATTCCCGTCCACCAGTGAAAGATCGGCATCGATCACGGTGGTGCTTGTGCCCGAGGCGTTCACTTTCACGTTGCGGCTGCCATCGGCCAGCGTCAGGTACGGCGTGTTGTTCGGAAAAGACAGCGCGGCGCTGTTGGTCACCACGTCGTCGATCAGCAGGTCAACGCCCGGCGCATCGGGCGACGCATGCACGACCATGACTTCCGAGGTGCCGGCCGCGGTCAGATCGACAAACTGATCGCCGGCGCCATTGTCGACAAAGACGCGAACCGCAAACGGGTAGGCGTCGCCGGCATCAAGCGTGCCGTGCGCAACAACCGTGTAGACCGACCCGTTGGCAACGGTAACCGGATCAAAGACGACCACTTCATCAGTGGCGCCGGTCGCCGTCACCGCAAACGAATAGGAACCGCCGGCAACCGTCTGATACGCGGTGATGTCCTTGAAGGATGCATTCGTGAACACGGCCGGACCACTGCCGGTATTCAACTTGATATCCACCGCCGGAGCGTCCGGCGAGGCGTGGACAAACCGAATCTTGGCGTTGGCGGCATCAGGCGCCCGGTCATCGGCGGTAATCACCGGACCGATCATGCTCAGTTCGTCCATCGCAAACACCGTGTAACTGGTGCCTTCGGTAAGCCCAACCGTGGTATCGATGACGGCCGGGGTGGTAGTCCCGTTCGCCACAACCTTGAAGTTGCGTGAGCCGGAGGTAATCTCGGCATAGCCGGAGCTGCCGCCGTACGGCAGGCTGTCGATCGCCGCCGGGGTGGCGTTATCGACAAGCACATCAACCGCCGGGGCATCATAACTGGTGTGAATCACCCGAACCGAGGCGTTGCCTGCGGTGGGGCCGATCACGTCATCATCATCATCACTGCAGCCGGCCAAAACCAGCAACGGCACGACCAGTGCCATACTCATGAGTTTCCACAAGTTCGATCGCATGATAGTTCTCCTTTTCGGTGCGTTTCGCATCTCCGTGTATCAGTTTCGTCTAATATTTGTATAGGTGTAACGGAAGAGGCTTCGAAATGGTTCCGAGTTGGCCACAAAAACTGAACATTGATCAAATGTTTACTATATAGGCACTTACATTGATCAGTAGCTCAGATTTGGCATACCCTTGTCGAAAGATCCAGTACTGGCGAGAGTTACCGTCTATGATTGTCTAAGATTTTGTGAGAAGGTAAAGATGCCGAACGTGCGGTATCCATCTGGCCCTATTAATGTAGCGTCGATTGCTTGCGTAGCCGAAGCCCGCCTGCTCGATTGCTGGTTACGCTTTAATCGAACCGCTCTGCCCTGAGCCGTGTTGCAGGAGCAGCGACAGCAGAGAGACACACCGCATTCCTTGCTAGCCGGCACCATTCGGTGCCGGCCAGGTCACTGAGTAATCGAGTCATACAATTGGAAAGGGCTACTTCATGATCAGTAGATTGGATCAGTACCGGTTGCTGGGCCACAGCGGACTTCGCGTCTCCCCCCTCTGTCTCGGCACCATGACCTTCGGTACCGAATGGGGCTGGGGCGCCGACAAGGATGTCTGCCGGAAGATGTTCGACCGGTATGCCGAGGCCGGCGGTAATTTCATCGACACCGCCAACGTCTACACCAACGGCACCAGCGAGCAGTTTGTCGGTGAGTTCGTCAAGGGACAGCGCGAGAAGTATGTCATCGCCACCAAGTACACCTCGTGCATGAACCCCGGCGATCCCAATGCGGGTGGCAATCACCGCAAGAATCTGGTCCAGGCGGTCGAGGCCAGCCTGAAACGACTGCAAACCGACTACATCGATCTCTACTGGGTCCATGCCTGGGACAACCTGACTCCGGTCGAGGAAGTCATGCGCGGCCTGGATGATCTGGTCCGGCAGGGCAAAATCCTCTATGTCGGCGTCTCCGACACGCCTGCCTGGGTGATTGCTCAGGCCAATACACTCGCCCGGTTCCGCGGCTGGACGCCGTTCACGGTAATGCAGGTGCACTACAATCTGGTCGAGCGAACCGTCGAGCGTGAATTGGTACCGATGGGTGAAGCGTTGGGCGTAGCGGTCCAGCCCTGGTCACCGCTGGCCGGCGGCGTGCTCGCAGGCAAGTATGACAAGAGTGACCTGACCAGTAATGAGTCGGCTGAACAGAAAAGCGGACGTGCCGCCATGAACAAGCAGTTCGGTATGCTCACCGAACGGGCCCTGGAGATCGTGGAGGTTGTCAAGCAGGTCGCTGAAGAACTCGGCCGTACCCCGAGTCAGGTGTCGCTGCGGTGGCTGCTGCAAAAACCAGGCGTTGTCAGCCCCATCATCGGCGCCCGCACCATGGCGCATTTCGAGGACAATCTGGGCTGCCTCGAGTTTGAACTGAGCCCGGAACAGATGGCCCGGCTCGACGAGGCCGGCGCGATTGAACCCGGTTTCCCCCACGATTTTCTCGGCAGCGACCAGATCCGCCAGGTCGTCTTCGGCGGCGCGACCATTGTCGGCTCGCACGCCACCCTGCGCGGCTAAGAGCGATCGAGTCTACTTGACGATACGCTTCAGTTTCTGGCCGGCAGTCAGGCGACTGTCGGCCTCCAGCTGATTGATGATCGCCAGTGTCTCAAGGTCAACTTCCGACGGATACCGTTCGTGGTATTGCGAAAGTGTCATCGCCTCGGGCACCGTCACGATGTCGATCCGCATCGGTGACACCGACAGCTTGCTCTGGTCGGTCAGCCGGGCGAAACTTCGGGCCGACTGCCGTACCGTGGCTTGATATGACGGCCAGCCGCTGGACGTACTGTAGCCGAGAATCTGGAAGACTGTGTTGTCGAGTTCAACGAAAACCGCCATACCGGCCAGCGTTCCCTGTTGTGCCTGGGCTTGGAATTCACCACTCACGGCAGTGAGGTTGTTGATCGTGGTCGACTGGACCGCGCCGCCGCTCATCCCCTGCTGTGTAAAAAACTGATCGGCCGCTGCACGCGGTGTTGCCGCCTGGGACAACGTGATCTGTATGACCGCATCCTGCTCGGGACTCGCCGCCAGCACCCCCTGTTTCTGGTTCATCGTCTGCCAGCCATCGGGGAATTGGAAGCGAAAAGTAAGAGTTGGATGATAGAACGTACTCCCCTCGAAATACCCTTCGCGCGGGTCGTTGCCGTACACGACATCGTCGAGATACTGCAGATAGACATCGCGACCGACGCCTGTGGTGGCATAATCCAGGCTGAGGGTATCATACGCCTGCCGAATTCGCTCGACCCGGTTTTCCGGGCTCGGATGGGTCGACATCCACACCGGCACTCGGCCGCTGCCGGCCTGTTCGCTCACCCGCCCAAGCATTTCAAAGATGTCGTCCATCTCACGCGGATCCTTCCGGGCGCGCACCATGTAGCGCAACCCGAGATCATCGGCCTGGCGCTCATCGTCGCGACTGAACTTCAAAAACAACAACTGCATGCCGGCGCCGATCAACCCGGTATACTCCTGCAG
Organism: candidate division GN15 bacterium; assembly: GCA_014727815.1. GTDB lineage: Bacteria > Zixibacteria > MSB-5A5 > GN15 > FEB-12 > WJMS01. The sequence goes on along the minus strand of WJMS01000052.1, from coordinate 15,370 downwards.
GTCCGGCTCTATCATCGTACCCAGACCGACCCCGAGTTGAAAGAGCTGCTGCTTGGACATCTGGTTGACCGAATGCCGGGCGGTCACATGGCCGATCTCATGCCCGAGCACCCCGGAGAGCTGCGCCTCGTTGTTGAAATGCCCGAGAATACCCCGGGTAACATAGATGAAGCCGCCGGGCAGGGCGAAGGCATTGACTGTCGGATCGTCGATCACCTTGAACGACCATGGCAAGTCGGGCCGTTCCGAAACGGCCGCGAGCTTCTGCCCCAACGAATCAATATACCGCTGCAGGCTGGAGTCCGGATACACGCCCATCGAGGCGGTAATCTGCTTGTCGGCCTCGCGGCCCATCTGAATCTCCTGCTCGGTGCTGTAGAAGCTCAGTTGCTCTTCGCCGGTGGCCGGGTTGGTGTAGCAGCCGACAGCAATCAAGCCCAGCGCCAGCAATATCAGCCCGATCAGGGCCAGCGATATTCCTCGATAGACCATATTCAATCCTCGAATTGCAGCAGGCCGTCGCAGCGTTAGTTGCCTTCCGTTCCTGCCTCTGTTATGGTGAACGTTTCTTCGGCCAGGGGTGCGCCGGACGGTCCGATTACTTCAACCCGCCATGCGCCGGCCATCGTCGGCTCGATAGTCTTGTAACTCCAGGTCCGCCAGGGGCTGTTTTTCACCGGCAACTCGATCTCCTGCACCTGCAGGGTGTCGAGATACCAGATATGACGGATACTGGTGCTGTCCTCGGCGCCGGTCACACTGGTCCAGAGATAGACTCGCCCGACTTCGGTATCGAAGCTGTCGCCCTCCCCGACCGGTTGACGTTCCTCGACACCGGAGGCCACGACGGTTTCTACCGTCAGGGTCGGCGTTACGACATTTGCTTCTGCTGTTTCTTCTTCGACGGCGCTCTTGTCCTGCGATGATTGCGCGTACGCGAGCGCAAAACACAGCACAAGCACCAGCCCGGCCAGGCTACACATACGTCCGAACATGGCTGACTCCTACTGGTAATAGTCCATAGATTTCCGCTGAATCGTCTCGTATGCCACCAGCATCATCTGGTGCAGGGCGCAGTCATTGGTCGACGCCGGTGGTAAAGTGCTTGTCGAATTCTTCGACCTGCCCTAGTATATTAGAGCGGAATCGAAAAACAAGGGCAAAGTGTGATGGCTCAGCAACCGGATGGCCGCGGGCCGACCCTCTACATTAGTGATGACGAACAGGACAGGGCTTTTGAGCTGCTCCTGTCGGCGCTCGAAGCGTATGATGATATGGTTTATATCGTCGATACCAAACTTCGTCTGGTCCTGTTTAACGAGCCATTCAAGGTCGTGGCCGGTGCGTACGGGGTCGCTGCAGAAGAGATGTTCGGCCGACCGCTCACTGACTTCGCCGACCAGGCTCGCGAGTTGGCCGAGGGTGTCATCCCGGAACTCAAGCAAGTGCTTTCGGCGGGCGATCGGATCGTCAAACGGCGTTGCGTCGGATTGGGCGAACGGCAAATCTGGTTGGAAACGACCAAGGTTCCGATGCGACGGGAGGGACAAATCACGCATGTACTTTCCGTCGCCCGCGACGTAACCCGGCTGTACGCTGCCGAAGCTGCCCTTGATGAGTCCGAGAGTCGCTATGCCTCGTTGCTGAATAACCTTCCTGTCGGTATCTTCCGATCGACCCCTGACGGTCAGCTACTGTCGGCTAACCCGGCCATGGCGCGCATCTACGGTTTCGATTCAGTCGACGACATGCTCGCGCAGAAAGCCGGCCAGACCTATGTCGATCCGAAGCAGCGTGAAGAAGTTATGGAGCGGCTGAAGCGGGATGGGTCTGTCACCGGTGTCGTCAGCCGCCATCGCCGACACGATGGCAGCGAAATCTGGGTTTCGTCAAGCATGCATGGCGTCACCGACGATAGCGGCAACGTGCTCTATTTCGATGGCGTCGACGAGGATATTACTGATCGCGTACGCGCTGAAGAGGCCCTGCGCGAAAGTGAACAGCTGATGCGGGCGATGGCGGAGCATTCACCGTTCGGCATTTCGGTTCGCAACCGCTACGGCAAACTGCTGTTCCACAACGACGCCTGGCTGCGCATCTGGGCGATACAACCGGAAAACCTCTCGGACTACCTGCAACGGGAGCGAACCAGTCTCAAGTTCGACGAACGTGATGACTACCTGGGTCAGTGGCGTCCCGAGGTACAGCGAATCTACGAGCGCGGCGGCTACTTGCATGTGCCCGAGGTGAGTGAGGTACGAGACGATCGGACCATCTGGTTGTCACAGCACTTTTACGCGCTTACCGACGGCCGCGGTGAAGTCGAACGAGTGGTGATCATCACTGAAGACATCACCGAGCGAGTGGAAGCTCGACGGGCACTTCGCGAAAGCGAGGAAATGAACCGTCTGCTCGTCGAAAACGCGCCGGCCGCCGTTGCGGTGGTCGATTACGAGGGTCACTTCATCTTCATCAATAGCCTCGGCGCCCGGGCTCACAACCGACCCGTCGACGATGTGGTCGGCAAGACGATGTGGGAACTGTTTCCTCCCGAGGCGGCTGAATTCCAGATGACCAACATCAGGCGGGTGATCGATACGGAAGAGGGTTACTCCGAGGAGATTCGCACCCGGATCGCCGATGAGTGGCGCTGGTACGATGTAACCCTGCAGCCGTTCCGCAATGCCCGCGGCGACGTGACTGCAACTATGGTCATTACCGCCGATATCACTCAGCGCAAGGAAGCCGAAGAGATGATGCGGGAAGCACGCGATATCCTCGAACGCCGCGTCGCTGAGCGGACGGCCCAGCTCGCCGAAGCGAACCAGCAGCTTCGGGTTGAACAGGAAACACTGCAGCAAAAGAACATCGCGCTCCAGGAAGTGCTCGGTCAGATCGAGCACGCCCGGCGAGAACTGGCCGAGCAGATTCAAGCCAATGTCAATCGCATCGCCATGCCGATTCTCGAAGCGCTGCACAACAAGCCGCCCCAGGCGGCCGAACACTACATCGGACTGCTCCAGGAATGCCTGGCTGATATCACCTCACCATTTATCAGTCGCCTCGATGCCCAACCGGTCAACCTGTCGCCACGCGAATTGCAGATCTGTAATATGATCCGCAGTGGTCTCTCCTCGAAACAGATCGCTTCGACCCTGGCCACGTCGGTCCAGACCGTCAACAAACAGCGTAATGTCATTCGGAAAAAGTTGGGAATATCCAACCGGAAGGTCAATCTGACCTCGTACTTGCGCCGCCTGGAGTCACCACAGTTGCCAAGCGACTCCCAACAGTGACCGTAAGCTACTGCACGACAGCGCATTGCGGGCACTGCCGGGAGCCGCAGTCAACCGGCGACATGAAGTAGGTATATGACATACCTATTGCATACTATTTATTACCATATTGTGCTGGTCTGGAAAAGTTCGATATTCTATATTAGTTTACACATGCCGATCGAATCGGCGCCACACAAGCTTGTGCCTGAGCCGGCCTTGCCCCCCGTGACGGCTTGTTGCCCCCTACGACCGTCAAAGCCCCTAACCGGCCAGGCACTTCTTTTTGCCAATTTGTCGGGCTCACCGGCACAAGAAAAAGCGCGAGCGGAAAACCGCTCGCGCTCTGTCCTATTCGCTCTGAATCGACTGGCTTAGTTCTGCGGCAGCCAGGAATTGACCAGATCCATGTTCTGGGCTTTCCATTCCCGGGCCACTTCGACCGGATCCGCATTTTCTGAATCGGCAATCATACCCATCAGGGTTCCGAGCTGCTGGTCGTTCATCTTGAAGTTCTTCAGCAGCTGCGCCACCATCGGCATGTCCTCTTCGAGACCCTGCCGGGCGATGGTGTGGATGTTCTCGGCCGCACCGTAGACACCTTCCGGATCATCCAGGAATTTCAGGTCCCAGCGGGCGAATTTCCAGTGCGGCTTCCAGCCGGTCACGGCGACCCAGTTCTCGTTGTCGACGCCGTCCTTGAGCGCGGCCGTCATGGCCGGACCGCTCGACGAGATCAACTCGAGATTCAGGCCGTAGGTATCGATCGCCTTGTCGGTCGCCTTCATGATACCGGCGCCGGCGTCGATCCCGACGATCTCACCGTCGAATTTCTCGGCATGATCGTTCATCTCCGGGATCGTGCTGATCGTGACGTAGCTCGGCACGACGAGACCGATCCGGGCGCCCTCGTAATTGTAGCCGTAGTCGACCACCTGATCCGCGAACTCATCCATGTAGTCGGCGTGAGTGACCGGCAGCCAGGCGTCCAGGAACGCATCGTTGTCGCCCTGAGCAACCGACGTGTAGACCGGGCCGACATCGGCCACCTGCAACTGCACGTCATGTCCCAGTTCGTCTTCGATGATCGCCTTCATCAGGTTGGTCATGGCGATCCCTTCGGCCCAGTTCACATAGACCAGCTTCACGGTCTTCTTTTCTGCGGCCTGTTCCCCGCATCCGGCGACCAGAGCCATACCCAGCACGGCGATCACGGCCACCAGTGCGGCGATGCGAATGGCGTTTCGATGTGTCACGTTTCCTCCGTTTGCTTGCGGCACTTATGACTTGTTGTTTGCTGAGCCCAGTGCCTGCGTTATACGATCCAAAATAATTGCCAGAATGACGATAGCAAAGCCACCCTCGAATCCGAGGCCGGTCTTGAGCTGGGTCAGTCCCTTGAGCACGGTCTGGCCCAGACCGCCCGCGCCGATCATGGCCGCAATAACGACCATCGACAGCGCCAGCATGATCGTCTGGTTGATGCCGGCCAGGATAGTCGGCAGCGCCAGCGGCAGCTGTACTTTGAACAGCACCTGCTTCGGCGTTGCGCCAAACGAGTGCGCCGCCTCGACCACCTCCTTTTGTACCTGACGAATCCCCAGGCTGGTCAGCCGGACCGCCGGCGGCATCGCAAAGATCACCGTCGCGACCATGCCCGGCACTTTCCCCAGACTAAAGAAGAACACCGCCGGAATCAAGTATACAAAAGCCGGCATCGTCTGCATAAAATCGAGTATGGGGCGGACAATCTTGTCGGCCAGCGCACTGCGCGAAACCCAGATTCCGACCGGGATACCGATGATCAGCGCCACCAGCGTCGATGAAATCACCAGCGCCAGCGTTGCCATACCTTCGGCCCACAGCCCCATCGAATCAACAAGAAACAGCCCGACCAGCGAAAAAATGCCGACTCCGCGTCCGGCGATCCACCAGGCAATACCGGAGACGACGATGATGATGATCCAGGCGGGAATGAACAACAGGCCCGCCTCGAAGGCATCGATCAAGAAGGTCGCAACCGCACTGATCAGATCGAACAGCGGATCGAAGTTGGCGGTCAGCCAGTCGATAAATGCTTCAATATAGTCACCAATATTGAGATCAATCATTGGTAGAGCCCTCCACGGTCTGATCGCCCGATTTGCGGTCTTCGCCCGCTGCACCGGTCTCACCCTCCTGGGCCGGGACCGGAATGCCCGACTCTTCGCCGGTGATTTCGGCGATCACCGAGCTGCGCATGACGATTCCGAGCAGTCGATGACTGTCATCGATTACAGCGATCGGCATGTTGGATGACATCACCAACGGCAGCAGATCGACCACCGGGGTGTCCGGACTGGTCGTCGAGACCTCACTCTGAACAATCGGCTCCAGCGTGTGGTCTTCGTTCTTCTTCTCGAGCTTGACCGCATCATCGATATGCACGAAGCCCTTGAACTGCTTCTTGCCGTCGGTCACGCACAACGAGGATATCCCCATCTTGCGCATCCGCCGAATCGCGACCTTCACCCCTTCACGAGGCGAGACCACGCGCTGCGGATGGTCGAACATCAGGGTCGAGGCGGTGATGACTTTGCTGCGGTCGACGTTCTGGACGAACGACGCAACGTAGTCATCGGCCGGATCGGTCAGAATCTCCTCGGGTGTGCCGATCTGCACGATCGCCCCATCTTTCATGATCGCAATGCGGTCGCCGAGTTTCAGCGCCTCATCGAGATCGTGCGTGATGAAGATGATCGTCTTTTGCACCTTCTCCTGCAGGTCGATCAGTTCGTCCTGCATGTTGGTGCGAATGAGCGGATCGAGCGCACTGAAGGCCTCATCCATCAGCAGGATCTCCGGATCGGTGCACAACGCCCGGGCCAGGCCCACACGCTGCTGCATGCCGCCGGACAATTCGCCGGTCATCATGTCACCGTAACCCTCGAGCCCGACCAGCTTGATCGTCTCATAGGCCTTCTCTTTGCGTTTTGCCGGCGGTTCGTTCTGGATCTCCAGGCCGAAAGCGACGTTGTCGACGACGGTGCGATGAGGGAGCAGGCCGAAATGCTGGAAGACCATCGACATCTTCTTGCGGCGAAGACTGCGCAGGGTCTCCGAGTCGGCCTTGGCGACATTCACATCCTCGAGATAGATGTCGCCCGAGGTCGGATCCCACAGGCGGTTGAGACAACGCAGGACGGTTGACTTGCCGCTGCCCGACAAGCCCATCACCACAAACGTCTCGCCCTTCTCGACTCCAAAACTGGCGTCGTTGATCGCCAGCGTGCAGCCGGTCTTGTCCAGGATCTCTTCCTTGCTCTTTCCCTCATTGGCAAGCTTCATCGCCCGTTGCGGGTTCGGCCCGAAAATCTTGTAGAGTTTTTCAACGCGTAATTGAGCCATACGATCTGGTTCCTGCCGTTTTATGTGCTTCGGTTGCGATAGTACGTCGGTTCTAGAAGTAGTAACCGAAGTTTATATTGAAACGCATCTTCCACTCGGCGTCCGGGTTACCCTCGGCCAGACCGTTGGTGAAGTTCCCCAGCCACGGATGGTTCTTGCCCTGGGCGAAGTCTACGTAGGTGTAGACGCTGCCCGCGGTCACCAGCACGCCGGTGATGTTGTGATACGTGTCCTCAAATGCGTCGTTGTCCTTCAGGTAGACACTGAAGTCATTGTAGAACTGAAGGTTGGAGATCGGGCCCCATTCCACCGGCACGCTGTAGGCCGGCTGAAACGCGAGCAGAATGCCCTTGCTGGCCACGGTGTACGGGAAGTCATAGGCGCCGAATACTACCAGCTCTTCAGGGAAGTCAGCCATGTACGACGTCGCACCGGCCGCCGTCAGCAGACCGCTGTCGACCACCGCCGGCTCGTGATCGACATAGATGCCGAAAGCCATCAGGTTGAACTGGCCGAAGGTCGCGTTGACATGACCGCCAAACGCCATGTGCGTTCCCCACGGGTCGGTGTCACCGGTGTAGACGCTGTCGACATTGTCGATGCGCTCGATGTCCTTGAGGGCATCGTTCAAGAGCATACCGTACTGGGCCGAACCGCCGACCTCAACACTGTAATTGTCACCGGTAAAGGTGTAGGCCAGGCGGCCGTTGAACTGGTTGACCTCGCGGTTGTTGGAAATCGCACCGAGCCAGCTGATCAAGCCGCTGCGCTCCGCAACGATATCGTACGAATAGCGCGAACTGGCGTCCGAGTTCCCGGTGTAGTTGCCTTCGTCTTCCTTATAGTAAGCCAGCTGGAGGTTCAAGCCCTCACCATTGTCGTGCACGAACTTGATACCGGCATCGTAGTCATCCTCGAGACCGAGATAATAGGCAAGCGAGAAGAACCAGTTGTGCGATGCGTACGGCTGGATATTGAACGGTACCTGGTGCACACCAAAATGCATTGTCCACATGTCGTTGAAGTCATAGCCGAAATAGCCATGATGCAGCATGTGGTAACCCTGGTAGAAGCGATACTCGAGCGAAAGATCAATGTCGCCATAAGTACCGTCGACATTGATACGGTACGTGTCGAGCAGCAGCTCGCCGCTCTGGTCGCTGTTCGCCTGGGCATATCCCTCATCGTCCCAGTCCATGTAGCGATAGTTGAAGCGCAACGCGCCGCCGACATCGAAACCGTCTTCATCATCATCGGCCTGCACCGGAAGCGGCGCCAGCGGCAGCACGAACAAAAGCGTGAGTGAAAGCGTGATCAGAAATCGAATCGGTCGTGAACAGTGGTACATACTTACGCATACCCTCCTGGTAAAAGTGTTTGTGAATAAATCCAGAACCGAGGCCGACCCAACGGGCCCGCCTGCAGATGCATATTCTAATGTTCGCTAGGTCGAAGCAGAATGATCCAGATATCTGTCGGAACCGACGCGATCCGTCGGTCGCACTGAAGCATGAAGAAGGAGCGTGCCAAGAGAGAACAACAAATGATCCGATCGAAAACTGATAACCGACCTCCTGTAGTCTAACGGTAGCGACGATCCATTCGCCGCGTGGTACATGCATGCTCATCTCGGGCATGCAAACATCCAACGTCACCGCATAGCGCGGTTAGTCAAATGGGCAACCCCAAGCTGTTGCCCACTCAAAAAACAATCATATGTTTTTCTGATTGGCTGTTAATATATATGCCGGCATGTAAAAAGCAACCGCTAAGTCGTTAATTTTCACCTGTCTTGCTGGAGTTACTAAGGTCGAAGGTAGTCGCGAAGATGTCACCGATAAAACAATTGGGTGGTGGTATTGTTCGCCACTACCTCTGCCTCCGGCCGAAATGTGGGAATATTTTTCCGCCTGGTGCGATCGTGGCGCAGTGCAATGTTGCAATTGACTGCAGAGTCACGCAACAGTCCATGGACGACAGGACCTGACCGTTTTTTCATCACACTCGGCATGATGCGACGGAGGCTCTTACACTCAAACGAGATAGCACAATTTCGAGCCTTCGTTGCGGACAATTCGACAACCACTGCTTCGCACTTGGCAGAAGCCGGTTTATCGACTATCTTTGTCAGGGAACAACCTATTCCATCTATTATGTTGCATACTGTCTTAAATCCCTGCCGAATCGTGTTGACGACCATTCTCCTTGTTTGGCTCGTCATACTGGTTTCATGCGCTGACGACGCTTCGGAACAAGTCGATCTCGTACACCACGATTTGCCCGAGATCCTTGATGAAGGAGTATTGACGGCAATCACCACGTATAGCTCTACCAGCTACTTCATTTATCGCGGTAAACCGATGGGCTACGAGTATGAACTGCTCGATCGTCTGGCGCGTCATCTCAATCTCAATCTCGAGATCATCATCGCGCGCAATCTCGACAGCCTGCCCGAGATGCTTCATCGCGGCGATGGCGACATAATCGCCCATGGTCTGACCGTCACGCAGGAACGTCAGAAGACGCTCGCCTTCACCCACCCGCATATTACCACGTATCAGGTGCTGGTGCAGCGCAAACCGGACGACTGGCGCGACATGAAACTGCACGAGATCAACGAGCAATTGGTGCGCAATCCACTCGAGCTGGCCGGCAAGACGGTCCATGTCCGCCGCAACTCATCGTACTACCAGCGACTGCTCAACCTGGAAGAAGAAATCGGCGCCGATATCGATATCGTCGCCGTCTCCGGCGACCACGAAACGGAGGAGTTGATTCGCATGGTTGCCGATGGAGAGATCGATTACACCGTCTCCGACCACAACATCGCCTCGATCAACAAGACGTACTACACCAATATTGATATCCGTACGCAGCTGAGCTTTCCCCAGAAGATTGCATGGGCGGTGCGCAAGTCGTCACCGTTGCTGCTCGATACCGTGAACGCCTGGATCGACAGCATGAAGGAAACGACCGACTACTACGTCATCTACAACAAGTACTTCGAGAACCGGAAGGCGTTTCGCCGCCGCCAGAAGAGTGAGTTCTTTTCACGCACCGGCAATCGCATTTCGCGATACGACAGCCTCATTCACACCTACGCCGACTCGATCGGCTGGGACTGGCGCCTGCTCGCCTCGATGGTCTACCAGGAGTCACAGTTTGATCCCGATGCCGAGTCCTGGGCGGGGGCGCGCGGCTTGATGCAGATGATGCCGTCGACCGCCGCCGAGTTTGGCATCACCGACCCGCTCGATCCGGCCGCCAGCGTCAAAGCCGGCAGCCGGTACATTCGCTACCTGCAGAACTTGTATGAGGAAGTGCCTGATTCAGCCCAGCGCCAGATGTTCGTAATGGCATCCTACAATGTCGGGGAGAACCACATTGCCGATGCTCGCCGGCTGGCGGAGAAATACGGCGATGATCCGAGAATCTGGGAAGAGAATGTCGAGAAGTACATCCTGCTGAAATCAGATCCGGACTACTTCAACGATGAAGTCGTCCGTTACGGTTACTGTCGGGGAGAGGAACCGTACAACTACGTCCGCGAGATACTTGCGCGCTATCGCCATTACACGCGCTTCATTAGCGCCGATCAGGTATCGTCAGACGACGACAGCTGAGCGCGATTGTAGCGGACCGTCATCGACGCCAGCAGTTCTGCGACATCATCATGCAACTGAGCATCGTGCAGGCGCCAGCCCCAGTTGCCGTTACTGGTCGACGGCACGTTCATGCGTGAGTCGGCATCAAGACCCAGCACATCCTGCATCGGCACCACCACCGTATCGGCAACCGAGACCATGATCAAACGCAGCAGCGCCAGATGGACAGTCTCAGCGGTGACATCGTAGCCGACATACTCATTCAGACGCACCTTATCCTCCTCCGATGCTTCCGTCTCATACCAGCCACGAGCGGTATTGTTGTCATGCGTGCCGGTATACGCGATACAGTTGGCGGGGAAGTTATGCGGTTGATACGGGTGCTCCGGGTTCTCTTCGCCGAACGCGAACAAAACCAGCTTCATACCGGGGAAGCCGTAGCGGTCGCGCACCTCCCAGACATCGGGGGTGATATGACCGAGGTCCTCGGCGATTATCGGCAGGTCGGGAAAGCGCTTCCGGACGGCATCGAAAAACGCTTCCGAGGGCACCTCGACCCAGGTGCCGTTGATGGCCGTCTCCTCGTCGGCCGGGACCTCCCAGTACGCGACCAGACCGCGGAAATGGTCGATCCGAACCTTATCGAACAGATGCAGGGTGTGCCCGAGGCGGCGCAGCCACCACTCGAAACCCGAATCCTCCAGCGCCTGCCAGTCGTACACCGGATTGCCCCAGAGCTGCCCGGTTTCACTGAAATAGTCCGGCGGCACGCCGGCCACGCAGAATGGACGGCGCTCGGCGTCGAGTTTGAAGATGCCCGGATTCGACCAGACATCCACACTGTCATAGTTGACGTATATCGGGATGTCACCGATCACCTGCACGCCACGCTCGTTGGCGTACGCCTTCAGCTTCTCCCACTGTTCGAACAGCAGGAACTGGATGAACTTCTCGCGCTCGATATCTTCGACAAACTTCTCCCGGGCAAGTGCCAGCGCATCGGACCGACGGTCGCGCAGCGATGCATCCCAGGTGTTCCAGACCGCCCCGCCGGCGTCACGCTTCAGCGCCAGGAAAAGCACGAAGTCATCCAGCCAGTGCTTGCTGTTCTCGAGAAAGGTCTCGTAGGCGTCTGACCGACCACCCTGCCGCGCCCGCTCCCAGGCCCGGTGCAGGATCGGCACTTTGTAGTCGACAACGGCCTTGTAGTCGATTCGGTGGGTTCGAAACGACGGCGCCTTGCCGAGATCGTCTTGTTCAAGATAACCATCGGCCACCAACTGTTCCGGACTGATCAACAGCGGTTCCATTGCAAAGGCCGAAACACTGCTGTACGGCGAGTTGCCGTGCGCGATGTCGGTCGGATTGAGCGGCAGCACCTGCCAGTAGCTCTGACGGGCTTCCTGCAGGAAATCGACAAAGCGATATGCCGCGGGGCCGAAATCTCCAATCCCGTAGTCGGTCGGAATCGATGTTACATGTAGCAGGATGCCGCTTGCGCGCTGCGTCGTCATCGATATCTCCTCAATTCGTCAGTACCGCCGCCGGTATCTGATCAAGTATCTCTGCCAGTCGCAAGCGACCATCACCCGCCAAAACCGACTCGCCACTGAACGCATTCTGCCATTGTCCGGGTGCGGCCTCGGGAAGCACGATCTCGGTATCCCCCCAGACCGATTCGCCGATTGGGACTTCATCCTCGCCGATAACTTCGCTGGTGAACCGAGGGACAACAGTAATGGCCCAGGCATCATCGTGCCGGCGTGCATACGCTACCACGTTGACCGCCCGCTCGCCGGTGATCTCGACCGGAACATAGGCTCCGTGAGTGAAGAGATCGGTTGACTCGTTGCGCAACTGTAGCAGACGATGCGTCAGGTAGAGTTTGATCCGGCCGTCCGTTCGCGACTCCAGCAAGTCTGACAACAGACCGGCAGGATCATCGCTCTGCCGATCGACCAGGTCGTCGAGCACCAGCTTCCGGTGACTGAAATCAACCGGTCGGCGATTATCGGGATCGACCAGCGTCAGGTCCCATAGTTCACATCCCTGATAGATGTCCGGCACCCCCGGCACCGTCATCTTCACCACCAGCTGCGACAGTGAATTCCAGATACCATATGCTGCCACCCGCTGTTGGAAGGGAATAAACTCATCGAGGAAGGCATTGTCACTCCCGGTTGACAGGATGCGTCCGACAAACGCCAGGTAGGCATCTTCATAGGCGCTGTCCGGCTTGATCCACGCCGTGTGGACCTTGGCCTCGCGCACCGCCTTGATCACGTACTGTTTGATTCGCTCGATAAACGCCGTATCGATATCGCCACCGGGCCAAACCCCCAGCAGGGTCTGATACAGGAAATACTCGTCGTTTTTGTCGGGCACGACACTGCCGCGGACCCGACGCTTGCGGCCGCGATTAATTCGCGCAAACTGCTTGATTCGCCGCTCCCACTCATCGGGCATCTCCGAGAGCACATTGATCCGCGCCCGAACATCCTCACCGCGCTTGGTATCATGCGTCGAGGTCGTCGTCATCGCATGCGGATAGGCCTCGTGCCGGTACTGCTGGAAGGCATGGAATGACTTGAGGTCATGCCCGAACAGGTTCGGATTGCCGCCCACGTCGTTGAGTGAAAGCAACCGATTGTAGACGTACATCATGGTGTCCTCGAAGCCCTTCGCCATGAGCGGCCCGGTGTATTGCTGGAAGGCCATGACGAAATGGATCCACTTGCGCCGGTCGTCTTCACTGACCGAGTCATCCATCTCCAACAGCAGGTACTTTTCGATGAAGTTGAACTCATACAGCAGGTCCGGATTGCGCTCCCGTGCCTGCTGAATGGCATGGCGAACATAGCGGCGGTCGTCCTCGGAACACTCCCGTTTGCTCATATACGTACGATAGACGGGGAAATGCGCCATGACCTCTACCAGTGCGCGACGCAGCCCGTAGAGCGTAATATCCTGGCCGTAACGGTCGTGTCCGGAGATCGTCTTGAGAAACTGCGCCAGGTTGTCAATATTGCCGGCCATGTGCTTGTGAATGATCAGGCTGATCTTCTCATGCAGTATGTCGTCGTACGCTTGTTGCAGGCCGGTGAAACGGAAATACAGCTTCGTGAACGCCGAGCGGTTCTCCACCTTGCAGAAGACGCCGTTGATCAGGTCCAGTTGGTCATACCCGGTCGTCCCCTGTACCGGCCAGTTCTCCGGCAGGTGTTCCTCCGCCTCGAGGATCTTCTCCACGACCAGGTAGGTTTCTCCGATTCGCGAGCGAAGACGATCCAGGTACTTCTTCGGATCGTACAAGCCGTCGATATGATCGATCCGAAGGCCGGTAAATGTCCCCTGCCCCACCAGTTCCAGCACCAGCTGATGGGTCTCTTCCAGCACCCGCTCCTTTTCCACTCGGAGACAGATCAGGTCGTTGACTGTGAAGAATCGCCGGTAGTTGATCTCCTCGCTCGCCACCTTCCAGAACGACAGCCGGAACAACTGTTGTGACAGCAGGTGATCGAGGGCATCGAAACTGCTTCGATCGGCAAGATCACCGTTGAAATGATCGATTGCGGCATCGACATGCGTTCGGATTCGCTCGTTGCCGTCGTACAATTGCCACAGCAGCCGTTTGGCGTGGCGAATCTGCTGATATAGTGAACGGTCATCTTTGCGATTCGTGATCGATCGATGGAAGTGCACACTGCCCAGGAATTTGACGTAATCGGGGTGATTGCTTCCCAGTGACTCTTCCAGAGTTCCCAGGCTGTACTCGAGAATCTCTGTGTACGAGTCGATACGAAGCGGCAGGCGGATCTGGTAGTAGTTGATGGTGAATCCGGATTCGTCGTACCCCAACTTGATCTCACCGTCGGCCAGACACTCCGAATAGAACTTGCCCAGCAGCGGCAACAACAGGCGACCGTGCATGTTCTCGTAGGGGTGATCCCAGTCGATCTCGAAAAAGTCATAGTACGGTGAACTCGCTCCGACCTCGAGCACGTCCATCAACATCGTGTTGTCCGGATCGATCGCCATGTGATTGGGCACGATATCCTGAACCCAGCCAAGATCTCTATCACCCAGCGACGTGACCAGGTCGTGGAAATCCTGTTGGCTGCCGAGCTCCGGATTGAGCTGCCGGGGGTCAACCACGTCGTAACCGTGGGTACTGCCGCTGCGCGCATTGAAGATCGGAGACGCATAGATATCGGACACACCCAGCTGCGCCAGGTAGTCGACAATCTGCTCGGCCTGCTCGAAACCAAAGGATGGGTTCAGTTGCAGACGATATGTTGCGCGAGGAATACGCATTATTCTATCTTCACCCGCAGATGACTGCCGATATCGTCGAACAGAGTCAGCCATTCTCGAGCCCGGTCATCCCCGGCCTCAGCTTTCGTACGGACGTCCTCCACGATACGCTTGCCGACCTGGAAATAGACAATTTGCGCTTTCCACAGGTCGGGATCGAGCGCCAGGCCGGCAAACGCCTTTAATGCGCCGGCGAGGATCTGCAGCGGTTCGATTTCGCGACTGTGCTCCGACCAGTACTGCACGAGCGAGTCCAGCCGCTGGGATGCGAGAAAATTCAGCATGGAACGGTCAATCTTCACCGGCCAGCGCTGTGCCTTCTCTACCAGGTCCATGAGCTCGTCGATATCCAGTTCATCGCGTTCCAGGGCTGCCCGGATATCGTTGTTCAGGACGAACTCCAAGACCATCGAGAAATACGGCGGCAGGGTCATCCGCATACCCTCGATCGCTTTCATCACCGGGTAATGCCGCTCGTAAATCTGCCGGATAGAGGTCTCAATCTCCTGGAGGCTCTCGTCCAGCAGCATATCGAGGATGCCGCGCTGTTCATCGCGAAACAGGTGCCAGAGCGAATAACTGTGATCGGTGAAATGCTCGTCGAGCAGACGAATAGTCTCGGAGACGGCGCTGCGAGTGAAGACATCCATCAATTCCGTGCGTGATCGATCGTACGTTTCATCGTTGACGAATGTTCGCGCCCCGCCGACGATATTGTGGTCGCCAAGATGCAGCGCCGCAAAACTGATCGTCTCATCCTCCATGGTCACATCCGATTGCACCCGCACG
>WJMS01000051.1 GCA_014727815.1 candidate division GN15 bacterium | reverse complement strand
TAGGAACCCGCCTGGGTGAAGTCCGGCGTGAAGATCAAACGACCCAGATTCTGGAATGCGGCCTGATACACCGCGTTACTGTCCGGAAGGTTGGTTACCGTGATGGTCGGTGAAGAACCGCCGCCGTCCGGATCGGTCGCCACAACCTGGAAGTTCAGCGAATCCCCTTCAGCAATCGTGAATGGTCCGGCGCCATCCGGGAAGTCGAGTTCCGGCGGCTGATTAACGTTGTTCACCCGGTACTGCACCGATGGGAAGACGTTGACCAGGGTCGTGTCGACCGAGTCGATGAAGTAGTAATCGACGTTGTAGTTCGAGAACGAACCGAAGTTATTGCCCTGGGTGAAATCGGGCGTGAACACCAGCGTCCCGGTACCATCTCCGTTGTCGGTGAAGGTCATGTTGGTGGCGAGGGTGTCCTGCTGGCTCAGCGCCGCCCGCAGGATCGGCGTGTCGCCATCGGGGTCGGTTCCGAAGATCGTCACGGTCAACGTGTCACCCTCGTTCACCTGCTGCGCGCTCGGCAACGGCGGTGCTGCCCGCGGGATCTGGTTGACGTTGGTAACCGTAATCGTCACCACCTGCGAATCGTACACCAGTGGATCGACCGCATCGGTGGCGTAGAAGATGATCTCAGTGACCCCCGAATCATCGAAGCTCGGTGTCCAGGTGAACGTGCCGTTACCCGGCATGGTGCCACTCGGCGTGAACACGGCGCCGCTCGGCAACGGACCGGTACTCAGGACCGGCGGGGTCTGATCCGGATCAGACGAGCTGACCTGGAACTGCACCTGCGAGTTCTCCTGGGTCGTGAAGTCGGGGATCGTATCCAGCACCGGCGGCTGGTTGCCGGCATCGTCGACCGTGATCGTGATCGTCACGGTGTCACTCGTGCCGACCTGGTCGGTCGCGAACACACCGACATCGTACGTGCCGGCATCGACGAAGTTCGGAGTCCAACTAATCGTACCCGAACCGTCACCGTTGTCGGTGAAACTCGCTCCGGACGGCAGGGTGCCGTCAACCACGCCCAGCGTCACCGGACCGCCATCGGGATCGGCTGCCGTGAAGCTGAATTCGAGCGCGTTACCCTCGGTCACGGTCGGCGTCGGGATCGAATCGAATACCGGCGCCTGATCACCCGCCTCGAGGACCTGGAAGATCACCACTTCGCGATCGGTGTCGAAACCATCGGATGCCTGGAAGGTGACCTGGTACAGCGCCGATGGACCGTCGCCGGCCTGCGTGAAGTCCGGCGAAAACTCGAACGCGGCCGATCCATCGCCAAGATCCACCAGGGTGGCGTTGGCCGGAAGCGTCCGGGCCGAGATGCTCGGCGCCGTCGGGCTGTCCGGATCGGTCGCCGTGATCAGCAGCGACAGCGTCTCACCTTCGGTGACAATCTGCGGACCGATCGGGTCGAGCACCGGCGGGATATTCTCCTGAACGACATCGATGACGATATCGCCGGAGGTCGACAACGCCGGTACACCCTGGTCGACCGCAAGGATCGTGAACGTCTGGGTGCCGACATCAGCCACCGTCGGCGCATACCGCAGCGTCCCGGTGTTGTCGCCGTTGTCGGTGAAGGTCGCGTTGGCCGGCAGCCCGCTCGCTGAGAGCAACACCCGCGGATTCGGGTTCGGGCTGGTCGAGTCGGCCGCCTGTACGGTCACGGTGATGCTGTCGTCAACAACCACCCCGTACGGTCCGCCGGTCACCAGCGTCGGCGCCTGGTTGACATCGGTGGTGGTCATCTGCAGCGCCTCGACCGAGGTCTGCGGCGGTGAGCCGCCATCGGTGGCCAGGAAGATGACCGAGTCGGTGCCGGCCGCAAAGTAATCCGGCGTGTAGACGAA
Source organism: candidate division GN15 bacterium (assembly GCA_014727815.1). Lineage (GTDB taxonomy): Bacteria > Zixibacteria > MSB-5A5 > GN15 > FEB-12 > WJMS01. Next base: position 5,246 of record WJMS01000051.1, on the reverse strand, counting down.
GGTACCGGTGCCGTCGGCGTTGTCTGTAAAGCTATAGAGACTGATCGGGATGCTCGTGTTCACCGCCAGCGCCGGGATCGTCCCATCCGGGTCGGTTGCCGAGACGGTCAGCACGATCGTGCTGCCCTCAGCCACCGAGGTATCCGGCAGTGGCGTGAAGACCGGCGGCACATTGCCGGCGTCGGTTACCGTGATCGCCACGATAATCGTGTCGGCGTCGGTACCGTCGGAGGCGATGAAGCTGACGTTGTACACCCCGTTCTGCTGGAAGTCCGGCGTGAAGCTGAACGTCCCTGTTCCGTCACCGCTGTCGGCGAAGGTTGCATTGGCCGGCAGGTTTTCGGCACTCAGGGTCGGGATCGTCGCGTCGGCATCGGTCGCGCTTATGATCAGATCGAGCGTCTGGCCCTCGCTGATCGTGGTGTCGTTGATCGCGGCCAGGACCGGCGGCTGATTGCCGGCGTCGATGACCGTGATCACCACATCCTGCGAATCGATATCGATACCATCGGCAGCGAAGAACCGCACCGTGTACGGACCGGCCTGCGTGAAGTCCGGATCGAACGTAAACGTCCCGGTCCCGTCGAGGTTGTCGGCAAACGACGCGTTAGTCGGCAGGTTGGCCGCAGACAGCGTCGGCGTGACACCATCGGCATCAGTCGCGCTGATCGTCAGCGTCAGGTTGCCGCCCTCGGTCACACTCGTGTCCGGAATCGTCGCCAGCACCGGCGGCTGGTTGGTTTCGTTGACGGTGATCGTGACCACCGCCGAATCAACCGCCAGGGCGGCATCGAGCGCCTTGAAGACGATACTGTACGTGCCGCTCTGGGTCAGGTCCGGAGTGAAGTCGAAACTGCCGGTGCCGTCGGTGTTGTCCGTAAAGGTGGCATTGGCCGGCAGGGTCGTGCCACCCAGCTCGTAGGCCGACAGGGTCGGTGTCTCACCATCCGGATCGGTCGCCGTAATCGTCACGGCGAGCGCCTGCCCCTCGACTATTGTGGTATCGTTAAACGCGGTCAGCACCGGCGCCTGGTTGCCTTCTTCAGTCACGGTGATCGTGACCAGCTCCGAGGCAACTTCGCCGGTGTCGTCGGTAACCGCGAAGGTAACATCATAGGTTCCGGCCTGCGTAAAGTCAGGCGAGAAGTCAAACGTCCCGGTACCGTCACCGTTGTCGACGAAAGTCGCGTTGGCCGGCAGCGGCGTGGCGGTAAGCGAAGCGATATTGTCGTCCGGGTCGCTGGCGGTCACCGTGAAGTTCAGGTTGCCGCCCTCAGCGACCGTCTGCGCGCCGATCGGATCGAGCGTCGGCGGCAGGTTAACCTGATTCACCGTAATCGTCACCTGCTCGGCATCGGTCCCGAACAGGTTATCGGTCGCCGTAATCAGCACATTGTACGTGCCCTGCTGGGTGAAATCCGGCGTCCACTCAAACAAACCGGTACCGTCACCGTTGTCGGTGAACGTCGCCCCGGTCGGCAGGTTGGTCGCCGTGATCGACTGGATCGTGCCATCGGGATCAGTCGCCGAGACCGGGAAGGTCAACAGGACGTTTTCATCAACCGCCTGCGGGCCGATCGGATCGAGCACCGGGGGCTGGTTACCCGCCTCGGTGATCGTAATCTGCACCACTTCCTGGTCGGTCGCCGAGGAATCATCGGTGGCCGTGAAGGTGATGTTGTACACCCCGCTCTGGTTGAAGTCCGGCGTGAATTCGAACAACCCGGTACCGTCACCATTGTCCGTCAACGTCGCGTTCGCCGGCAGCGGCGCGGCGCTCAACGACGGGAACGTCCCGTCGGGGTCGCTCGCCGTGACCGGGAATGACAGCGTGCTGCCTTCCGTACCCGACTGCGAACCGATCGGGTCGAGCACCGGCGGCAGATTGACCTGGTTGACCGTGATCTCGGCGATCGTCGAACCGGTCGCCGAGCCGTCATCGGTAGCCGTAAAGGTCACGTTGTAAACACCGGACTGGGTGAAGTCCGGGGTGAAGCTGAAGTCACCCGTACCGTCACCGTTGTCGGTGAAGCTCGCCCCGGTCGGCAGGTTGGTCGCAGCGAGTGACTGCACCGTACCATCCGGATCGGAGGCCGTCACCGTGAACTCCAGCAACTGGCCTTCATCAACCGACTGCGGCGGAACGGCCGCCACCACCGGCGGCTGGTTGCCGGCATCGGTCACGGTTACCGTGACCAGCTCCGAGGCGACCTCGCCGGAATCGTCGGTGGCCGTAAAGGTGATATCGTAACTGCCCTGCTGGGTGAAGTCCGGCGTGAAGATGAAAGTACCGGTCCCGTCGGTGTTGTCCGTAAACGTGGCATTGGCCGGCAGCGGCGACGCGGCCAGCGACGGAATCGTGCCGTCCGGGTCGGATGCGGTCACGGTCACGTTGAGGGTGTTCCCCTCGGCAATACTCTGGGCGCCGATCGGATCAAGCGTCGGCGGCAGATTGACCTGGTTGACCGTGATCTCGACGATCTCATCGTCGGTGGCGTTGCCGTCATCGGTCGCCGTAATCGTCACGTTGTAGACACCCGACTGCGTGAAGTCCGGGGTCCAGTTGAACGTCCCGGTACCGTCACCGTTGTCGGTCAGCGTGGCGCCGGTCGGCAGGTTGGTCGCCGTCAGCGACTGAATCGTGCCGTCCGGATCGGTTGCCGACACCGGGAAGGTCAGCAGCACACCTTCATCGGTGGACTGCGAACCAATCGCCGCAAGCACCGGCGGCTGGTTGCCGGCATCGGTCACGGTGACCGTGACCAGCTCCGAGGCAACTTCGCCGGAGTCGTCGGTAGCGGTGAAGGTAATATCGAAGGTACCGGCCTGGGTGAAGTCGGGCGTGAAGACAAAGGAGCCGGTGCCGTTGTTGTTGTCCGTGAACGTCGCGTTGGCCGGCAGCGGACTGGCCGCAAGCGTCGGCGTGGTGCCGTCCGGATCAGACGCAGTAACCGTCACATTGAGGGTATTGCCTTCGGCTATCGTCTGCGCCCCGATCGGATCAAGGGTCGGCGGCAGGTTGACCTGATTCACCGTAATCGTCACCTGCTCGGCGTCAGTCCCGAACAGGTTGTCGGTCGCTGTTATAACGACGTTGTACGTACCCTGCTGGGTGAAGTCCGGCGTCCATTCGAATGAGCCGGTTCCGTCACCGTTGTCGGTGAAGGTCGCGCCGGTCGGCAGGTTCGACGCCGTCAGCGACTGGATCGTGCCGTCCGGATCGGAAGCGGACACGGCAAAGGTCAGCAGCTGACCTTCATCAACCGCCTGTGGGCCGATCGGATCGAGAATCGGCGCCTGGTTACCGGCGTCGTTGATCGTCAGGGTCACCACTTCCTGATCGGTCGCCGAGGAATCATCGGTGGCCGTGAAAGTGATATTGTACACCCCCGCCTGATCGAAATCAGGCGTGATATCAAACGTCCCGGTACCGTCGCCGTTGTCTGTAAAGGTCGCATTCGCAGGCAGCGGAGCGGCGCTCAGTGAAGCCAGGTTGCCGTCAGGATCGGTGGCGTTGACCGTGAAGTTCAGATTGACTCCCTCGGTCGTACTCCGCGGGCCGATCGCCGCCAGTTCCGGCGGCAGGTTGACCTGGTTGACCGTTATCGTGACAACTTCGGCATCGGTCGCCGAAGAATCATCGGTCGCGGTGAAGGTCACGTCAAACGTCCCGGCCTGCGTGAAGTCCGGGTCGAACGTAAAGGTGGCGGTGCCGCCGCCGTTGTCGACAAAGGTCGCGTTGGCCGGCACGCCGGTGGCGCTGATACCCGACAGGTTACCATCGGGATCCGACGCCGTAATGGTCAGGTTCAACGACCCGCCTTCATCGACAAACTGCGCCCCGATCGGATCAAGCGTCGGCGCCAGGTTGACCTGGTTGACCGTAATCGTGATCAGTTCGGACGCGGTCGCCGAAGAGTCATCGGTCGCCGTGAATGTAATATCAAACGTGCCGGACTGAGTGAAATCGGGATTGAAGGTGAAATCACCAGTGCCGTCACCATTATCGCTGAATGATGCGTTGGTCGGCAGGGCCGAAGTTGTCAACGTCGGCGGGACACCCTCCGGATCGGAGGCCGTAACGGTAAACGACAAGGTAGCTCCCTCATCAACCGTCCGATCGCCGATCGGATCAAGCGTCGGAGCGATATTACCCTGGTCGTTGACCGTAATCGTCACGACCTCGAAATCGGTCGCTGAAGAATCATCGGTGGCCGTAAAGGTGACATCATATGCCCCTGCCTGGAAGATATCCGGGGTAAAACTGAAGTCACCGGTGCCGTTGCCATTGTCCTGGAATGTCGCGTTGGCCGGCAGGCCGGTCGCCGTAATCGAGGCCAGGTTGCCGTCCGGATCGGAGGCATTAACCGTAAAGGCCAAGGTCTGGTTTTCAGTCACACTTTGCGCACCGATCGCTGCCAGCTCCGGTGGCAGGTTGACCTGATTAACCGTCACCGTGACAATCTCGGCATCGGTCGCCGAGGAATCATCCGTTGCCGTAAACGTTATGTCATAGCTGCCGGATTGCGTGAAATCGGGGCTGAAACTGAAGTCAGCTGTTCCGTCACCATTGTCGACAAAGGTCGCGTTGGTCGGCAGACCGGTCGCCGTAATCGAAGCCAGGTTGGCATCCGGATCGGAAGCGTTGATGGTCAGGTTCAGCGTTGCGCCTTCATCCACCGTCTGCGCACCGATCGGAGCAAGCGTCGGCGCCAGGTTCACCTGGTTGACCGTAATCACGACCTGTTCCGAATCGACATCGGCCGTTACCGCATCATCGGCATAGAACGTCACCGTGTAGCTACCCGACTGAGTGAAATCGGGATCGAACGTGAAACTGCCGGTACCGTTGCCATTGTCGGTGAAGCCGGCATTGGCCGGCAGCGGGGTCGAGGTCGATAAAATCGGCGTGGTGCCGTCGGGATCGCTTGCCTCAATCACCAGGCTTAACGAACCGCCCTCATCGACCGACTGCGCACCGATAGCATTGAGCACCGGCGCCTGGGCGACATCGTTTACGGTTATCGTCACCACTTCGGCGTCGGTCACCGAAGAATCATCGGTGGCCGTGAACGTCACGTCATACGTGCCGGACTGGGTGAAGTCGGGCGAGAACGTAAACTGCCCGGTGCCGCCACCCTGATCGACAAAAGTCGCGTTGGTCGGCAGGCCGGTGGCCGTGAGTGAGGCCAGATTGCCGTCGGGATCGGAGGCGTTGATGGTCAGGTTCAACGTACCGCCCTCAT
>WJMS01000007.1 GCA_014727815.1 candidate division GN15 bacterium | reverse complement strand
GCCGCCTTCGTCCGAACCGATCGCCCACGGCGAACCCGGTTCTCCCGGTTCGGATATCGGCGAATTGTTTTTACCTTTGCGATTGGCCTTGCCGATCGGATGAATTGGCGGCAGGTAGAGCACATCGAAACCCATCTCGGCAATATCGGGCAGTCGTTTCATCACGTCCTTGAACGTTCCATGGGTGACTACATCCGGACCGGTCGAACGCGGGAACAATTCGTACCACGTAGAGAAGAGCGCTTTCGGCGGATCGACCGAAATCACCGATTCGCGATGGAACTGTGTTGCCCGCGTCGTATCCGGATAGGCCGCCATTACCTCGGAAAGTTCTTCACCGAGTGCGACGTCGACCGCATCCTCGATCTGCCCCTTGATGCGCAGGATCGCGGCCAGCTCGCGAAGGCGTTCAGCGGTCTTTTCCGGCACACGGTTGACCGCCGCATCAATGAAGAGCGCCCCGATCTGCAGCTCGACTTCGAGATCCTGACCGGCATCATACTTCTTCTCCAGATCACTCTGCCAGGTGAGGAAACGATCGATCCAGCCGCGTACCGTGAAGCGGTAGGGCACCATCTCATCTATCGTGAAACTCGCCTGCCAGCGGTCATTGCCGAGAAACTGCATCGGCACAGTGCGCCAGTCGGTTTCGCTTTCCTTGCGGTACAGCATCTCCGCGACAACACGATCGTGACCGTCGGCAAAAATGTCCGCCTGGACTTTGACTGTCTCACCGACCACTCGCTTGGCCGGGAAGGCGCCGTTGTCAACCGATGGCTGCAGGTTTTCGATTATTACCCGTCTGGTTCCCTGATCGTTGCTATCGTTCATATGGATGTACCTGCCGTATTACTTCCTACCTCATCAATTCCAGATTATCGTGGGCCGTCACTGATGGTGACGGCGATTCTTGCAGCAGTTCGTGAAGTCACGCACCGAGCGCTGATGTCTCGCGCGGGCTGTTATTGCAGGTGTCTGCGGTACGCACATGGCCGCTTCCGATAGCCATGTGTGTATACTAACAACTTGACCGCCAATTAGTTTCCCGTTTCTGGGACGTGCTCAGTCAATCGCCTGCTGACCGTATCGGGCCCAGCTGTAGACTTTCAGGTCCTCTCCGTCCATGCGATGAAGCGCCTCGGTCAGCCGCTGCGCAAGCTGCAGGTTGGTGATCAACGGCACCCCGAAGTCGACCGCCGTGCGACGGATCATATAGTCATTGGTCAGCTCTTCCTTGCGGTAGTCCTTCGGTATATTGATGACGAGATCAACCTGCTGCTCCTTGATCAACTCCACGGCATTGGGTGAACCGCCATCGAGCGGCCATCGCACGACGGTAGGCTCGAGCCCGGCGGCCTGCATGAAATCGGCCGTCCCCTGCGTTGCATAGAAGTTCACCCCCATCGTTTCGAGATTGCGGGCGCCGCGGAGAAAGGCGGCCTTACTTTCGATCGGCCCGGTCGACAGCAACACACTCTTGATCGGGAACCGGAAACCAACCGAGATCAGCGCCTTTAAAAACGCTTCATCGAAATCCCAACCGAGACAGGCAACCTCACCGGTCGAGGCCATCTCCACGCCAAGCGTCGGATCGGCGCCTTCCAGTCGACTGAACGAGAAATGGGGCGCCTTGACACCAACGTAGTCCAGATCGAGCCACGACTGATCCATCGGCTCGGCCGGCCGACCCATGATAACCCGCGTGGCGATATCAATGAAATTGTGCTTGAGCACTTTCGACACAAACGGGAACGACCGCGAAGCCCGCAGGTTGCACTCGATCACCATCACCTGATTGTCTTTTGCCAAAAACTGAATGTTAAACGGCCCGTTGATCGACAACGACTGCGCCACCTGCGTCGTGACCTTGCGAATTCGTCGCATCGTCTCCAGGTACGTTCGCTGCGGCGGCAGCACCAGGGTGGCGTCACCCGAGTGCACGCCGGCGTTTTCGACATGCTCGGAAACCGCCCAGCAGACCAGCTCGCCGTCACGGGCGACCGCGTCGATATCGATCTCCTTGGCGTCCTCGACGAATTTGCTGATCACGACCGGATAGTCGCTCGAAATCTCGCTGGCCTTGTCGAGGAACATTTTCAACTCCTCGTCGGTCGCCGCCACCGCCATCGCGGCGCCGGAGAGGACGTACGATGGCCTGATAATGACCGGGTAGCCGACCTCGCGGGCAAACTCATACGTTTCATCAAGCGAGGTCAATTCGCGCCACGCCGGCTGCGGCAGACCGAGCTTCTCCAGCAGGCTGGAAAAAGTGTGGCGGTTCTCGGCCCGATCGATGTCTTTCGGCGACGTACCCAGCACGCGCATACCGGCCTGGTAACAACGCATCGCCAGGCTATTGGGAATCTGACCGCCCACCGACAGCAGCATGCCGATCGGCCGCTCCATCTCATAGATATCCGCCACCGTCTCAAAGGACAGCTCATCGAAATACAGCCGGTCACACTCGTCGTAATCAGTACTGACCGTCTCCGGATTGTAGTTGACCATCAGCGTGCGATAACCGAGTTCCCGTAGCGTCCGTACCGCATTGACACAACACCAGTCGAACTCGACCGAACTGCCGATCCGATACGCGCCCGGGCCGAGAATCATCACGCCACCCTCCTGACCAAACGTGATGTCATCGTCGCTGCCGTTATACGTCAGGTAGAGATAGTTGGTCTGGGCCGGGTATTCCGCCGCCAGCGTGTCGATCTGCTTGACGACCGGGCGAAGCTCGAACTCGTGCCGCTTGTCGCGGACCGCCTGTTCATCGCTCTCCACGGCCACCGCGATCTGTTCATCACTGAATCCGTGCCGCTTGGCCTCGAGCACCAGTTCCCGGGTCAGGCCGCCCAGTCCGGCCTCACGGAGTTTCCGTTCGATCGCCACCAGACCGGCGATTTTCTCGAGAAACCACGGGTTGATGTGCGTGATTTCGTGAATCTCCGCTACCGACATACCCGACTTAATCGCCTCGCCGACCGCGAAAATGCGGCGTTCGGTCGGCTCCGCCAGCGCCTTGCGAACGTCATTGAATGTTATGCCGTCGTTGAGCAGCACGCCGCGGGCGCCCGTTTCGAGCATACGCAGCGCCTTTTGCATCGCTTCCTCGAACTTGCGGCCGATCGCCATCACCTCGCCAACCGACTTCATCGCCGACCCGATTCGCTCCGAGACGCCCTCGAATTTCTTCAAGTCCCAGCGCGGCGCCTTGACAACGAGATAGTCAAGCGCCGGTTCGAAACACGCCTTGGTAACCTGCGTAACCGAGTTGCTGACCTCGGTCAACGGCCGCCCCAGCGCCAGCTTGGCCGCCACAAACGCCAGCGGATATCCCGTCGCCTTGGACGCCAGCGCCGATGAGCGTGACAGGCGGGCATTTATCTCGATCACCCGGTACCGCTGATCATGCGGCGAGAGCGCATACTGAATGTTGCATTCACCGATAATCCCCAGGTGCCGCACGACCCGGATCGCGATCTCGCGAAGCAACTGGTACTCGTCGTCATTGAGCGTTTGACTCGGCGCTACGACAATACTCTCTCCGGTGTGGATACCCATCGGGTCGAGGTTTTCCATGTTGCACACCGTTACGCAGTTGTCGTAACTGTCGCGAACCACCTCGTATTCGATCTCTTTCCAGCCCTCGAGATACTCCTCGATCAGAATCTGCTCGGCATGACTGAACGCCCGCGACACAAGTTCACGTAATTCATCCTCATTACGGCAGATTCCCGAACCAAGACCACCAAGCGCATAGGCCACGCGGGCCATCACCGGATAACCGATTTTGTGGGCGGCCGACAGGGCTTCATCCACCGATGTCGTTGGCACCGAACGCGCAGTTTCAACATCGATCTCACTCAATCGGCCGACAAACCGCTCACGATCTTCCGTATCGAGAATCGACTCCATCGGCGCCCCGAGGATCTCGATCCCGTGTTTCTCGAACACGCCGCGACGATAAAGATCGACCCCGCAGTTGAGTGCGGTCTGTCCACCGAAACCGAGCAGGACACCATCGGGCTGCTCCTGTTCGATCACCTTCTCGACAAACTGCGGCGTCACCGGCGTAAAATAAACCTCGTCGGCGAGGTGATCCGATGTTTGAATCGTCGCCACATTCGGGTTGATCAGCACCGTACGAATGCCCTCCTCTTTGAGGGCCTTGATCGCCTGGCTGCCCGAATAGTCGAACTCTCCCGCCTCGCCGATCTTCAGCGCCGAACTGCCCAGCACCAGGACTGTGCCGGGAAGTTGTATATCAGTATCATTCTGCTGATTCATCGTTTCACCTGAGCTACAAAATCATCGAATATCCAGGCCGTATCGACCGGCCCCGGCTTGGCCTCCGGATGGAACTGCACCGCCTGAAACGGCTTCGACACATGCCGGATTCCCTCAACCGTCCCATCGTTGGCATTGGCGAACCAGACCCGCCAGTCATCGGGCAGGCCGTCCCGCCGCACTGCGAAACCGTGGTTCTGCGAGGTAATCACGCACCGCCCGGTGGTGGGCTCGCGACGGGTCGGCCGCGGCTCCGGGTCGGGATTGAGCGCCAGCTCAACACACGGCTGATTGTGACTGCGATGACCGAATTTCAGCTTGAACGTATCCGCTCCAACCGCACGCGCCAGCACCTGGTTGCCCAGGCAGACTCCCAGGATCGGCTTGCCGACCGCCAGGGCCCGCTCGACATTGCGGGTGGCCTCACCGAACATCTTCGGATCGCCCGGTCCGTTGGAAATCACCAGGCCGTCGTAGTCGAGATTCAAGAAGTAATGATTATGCGGTACCCGGACCACATTGAGACCGCGGTTGAGCAGCGAGCGGATGATATTCGCTTTGCAGCCACAGTCGATCAATACCACTTTCGGCGCCGAGCTGTCACCGCAGGAGAGTTCGGTAACATCGTCGATACACACCCGCGAGGCGAGATCCGAGGTGTTCGGATCGAAGAAGTTGGTCATCGTCGTTTCCGTCTCGATCTTGCCGAGCATGCTGCCTTTGTCACGCAGGTGCCGGGTCAGCGACCGGGTATCGACATTGAATAGCCCCGGCACACCTTCCTCTTCCAGCCACTTTTCGAGCGATCGCACGGCATTGTGATGACTGTAGCGTACGGAATGCTCCGACACCACCAGCCCCGCCACCTGAATTCGATCTGATTCAAACCCGATCGGCAGTCCGTTGTCATCCACTGAAAACTCCGGCACCCCGTAATTACCCGCCAGTGGATAGGTCATCACCAGTATCTGGCCCGAATACGATGGATCGGTCAGGGTTTCCGGATACCCGACCATACCCGTATTGAACACCACCTCGCCGGCGGCTTCGGCTTTTCTGCCGAACGTATCACCGACAATCTCGGTGCCATCCTCCAATATCAACTTTGACTGTCCTGTCATTCTATCTCCTGCCTGTCAGTACTTATCTCGAAACTCCATGCATCTGGTGCCGCCCGACACTCGAGGTGTGGTCATGCACGTACCCCGTGATACCTGAAAAACGATTCGTAAATTCGTGGATAATAGTGCGTGAATGCGAACCGCGCGTGCGGCGCCGGCAACAACCTGGCGCTTACGCGCCAAATCCACCACGCCTCATGGGGCAAATGTGAGCGGGTGGGCGGATGCCCCGGCCCGGCGGGCGGCTGTCCCAGCACGGCAACGCGGCACGGGAGATGTGCCGGTGCGCTTTTCGACCGACCTCACTGCTCACCGGCGATGCCCAGTGCAGACGGGCGGACGTCTCCGCTTCTGTCGCCGACCACGGCTGCAAGGCATCGGTGTGCGGAGAAAACGGTCCGGAGCGCGGGTGAGAGTCGTATTCGGACAGGCTTTCCGGGGCAAACATGGTTACATAATATCCATTTTGCCGCCCGCGTCAACCTTTATCCTGAAAAACTTCGATAATGGCCGCCTTGCGACCGTTACCGTCAATAACGGCCGTTTCGGGAATGCCGAGTGTGACGGTTATCGTCGGGGCGACGATACTGCTGATTGCTGCGCGTCGGGACTTTCATGCCGCAATCGCTCGATATCATCGGTGCGGGTCGGATGACCATAACTGTGCAGTGAGCCCTGGTGCTGCAGGTATTGCTGCGGCGTGATATCGTTCTGCCAGTTGCCGCTGACTATTCCTATGCCGGTAACCAGCATAAAGATAGCGACAATCCCGACCGCCACCAGCCGCTTGTTGACCGGCTTCTTGGTAGCAGTTGACTGGAGATACAGCGTGTTGGCAACCGGGCAGACATCAACGCAGTTCAAACATGTCGTGCATTCATCGGATATCACCGTCTTGACCTTGTCAACTTTGATCGATGATGGACATGCTTTGGCGCACTTGCCGCAATCGATGCACGAGATCGGATCGCGCTTGATCTTGTGCGGACTCAACAGCGAGGTCAACCCGAGCAGGGCGCCATAGGGACAGAGATAGCGACACCAGAAATTGCGAACCACGATCGAAAGCAGCAGCAACACCCCGACAACAATCAGGGCGAATTGTGATATATCCGCAAAGAAGTAGTACATCTTGATGTCGGAGACGAGATTGTACGGACTGTCCAGAAACCGCTTCAGGGCGATTTCATTCATCAAGAAGAATATCGAATAGGCGAAGAAACCCAGCAGCAGGTACTTGAGCGAGCGAAGCGGATAATCCAGCCAGCGCCACACCCGTATTGTCCGACCGAACAACTTCTTGCCCAGATCGCCCACCGTTTCGGATATAAGCCCAACCGGACACAGCCACGAGCAAAACGCCTTGCCGAAAACCAGCGAGACGAGAATAATTGCCAGCAGAATGAACAGACCGGCCGGATGGTACGGGTGGATTTCACCCGAGTGCATCCAGTAATACAGGTTCATGAGCGAGCTGATCGGCAGAAACCCATCCACGCCGGGCGGCCGCTCGACAAACGAACGGGCTCCACCCGACTCGAGATACCGCACGAACAGAAGCATCTCCACCCCGATCCAGACACACAGAGCCGAAAAAGCCGCCTGGATCGCCAGGCGCGTCTTCTGAATCGGCTTCTCACGGTTTTTGATTGCCTTCGGTCGCGCAACCGTCCGCCCGGCTGTCTTCGTCATCGTTGTCATCGCCTCAACTCGCCTTGCTACATTGCCTTGGCCTGATCTGGACCGGGCGCGTGGTGCATGTCGATATCACCGCGCACGCCGACCGTATGCACGTCGATCGGGATATCCGGCGCCACTTCGTCGCGCGCCATCTTGGTCGCCTGCGCTATCCCGCTGCAGCACGGCACCTCCATTTTCAGCACCGTGATCCGGCGTGGCGTTGCCTGCGCGAAGATCTGCTTGAGCTTCTCGAGATAGTACTGAAGATCATCCAGCTTGGGACAGCCAACCAGCAACGCCCGGCCGGCCAGAAAGCGGCTGTGGAAATCCGGTACCGCAAACGGCACGCAGTCGGCACAGATGAGAATATCCGCATCCTTCAGATACGGCGCGTGTGGCGGTACCAGCATTAACTGCACCGGCCACTGCCGCAACTGCGAACCGCCGCCACCCTGAGTCGTCGGCCGCGCCGCTGGCGTCGGCGGCGCCTCGAAACTGCGCGGCGCCGAACCGGGACAACCACCGTGCCCCGCCATCGTATTCAGCTTGATCGGCTGCGGCTGTACCTGCTGCGATGCCAGATGCTGCGCGACCGCTGCCTCATTAAAAGGCGCCGCCTCGCGCTTCTCGATTGTAATCGCACCCTGTGGGCAGTCCCCGATACACGCCCCGAGACCGTCACAGTAGACTTCGGAGACCAGCTTCGCCTTGCCGTCCACGAGCTGAATCGCGCCTTCGGCGCAGGCCGAAACACAATCCCCGCAACCATCGCACTTGTCTTCATCGATTCTGATAATATCGCGGACCGGCATCGTATCTCCTCCATTCGTCGGATCTTTCGTCTATCTGACGATAATGTCGGAGATTGGTCTACAATGTCCCTTGACTTAGGTCAACCGGCTCAGACTTTTTCGCCGTGGGCGACAGATCGCAGCCCAGCCTCGTCGAGGACCGTTATCTTCTTGCCGTCCATCGCGATAAGGTCGGCCTCGCGAAGTTTTCGGAAGGTTCTGGAGAGAGTTTCCGGGATTGTCCCGAGCTGGGTGGCCAGCTCGGACTTATTGATATCCAGTTCGATCGTGTGCGAATCAACCTGGTCCATCCGGCGCAGCAGATAAAACGCCACCCGGGCCGGAACCTCTTTGAGCGACAGCTCCTCGAGCTTCTTGGTGAATTCGCGCAACCAGTTCGACAGGCTCCCGATTATCTTCAACGCAATCTGGGGCGAGCGCCCCAGCAGCTCGACAAACTGCAGCTTGGGAAAGTACGCGACCTCGGAGTCGTCGGTAGCAATACAGTTGGCCGGAAAGCCCTTGCCCCGGAATATCGCCGCCTCGGCAAACATCTGCCCCGGCCGAATCCGGTGCAGCGTGTATTCCTTACCCTCGGGCGACGACTTGTATATCCGCACACCGCCGCTGAGCAGGATGAAAAAGCCGGTGGCTGCGTCACCCTCGAAAAACAGCATCGATCCACGACCGATCTTTCGAAAGGTCACAATCGCTTCCAGCGCGTCGATCTCCCGCTCATCGAGTTCGGCGAAGAGCGGGCACTGTTTGAGCTGCTGACGGGGGTCCATGTCCGATGGATACGCAAATCGCCGGGCAAAGACAAGGTCCTTCCTACTTCGTCTGCTCCTCCATGAACCGCATAAACTCCTGCTGCAGGTACCGATGCATCTGGTAGTCGGCGTCGGCCGTATCCGGTGGCGTCAGGTACTTGAACGCTCGACGGTCTTCATTGGCGATGATCGAATGACACATCGTACAATCACTGCTGATAGCGGTACCATCATCGGCCTCGAGATTCGGGTTGTGGCACCGGAAACAGCCGCCATCATTGCCTTCATGACCGATGTGACTGGGATACGTCCCCCATTCGATATTCATCTCGTGATGGATATTCCGGTTGTAGACGGCCTGGAGCACCTCGATCGTACTGTCGATCAAGGCGCTCTTCGTGCGCGACACCTCCGGAAACTGCCGCAGATAGTAGCCCTCGACATGATTGCGAATCCCCGCCATCGCCGCCACCGAATCGTTGTAGCCGTTGGTGATTGCTTCCAGCGCGACCCGTTTCAGGTAGGGCAACGAGCGATCGAGCCTGTCCAGTCGAATCCGCTCGTCGAGCGCTTTGTCCGGCTGCTCGTAGATATGCGTGGCGCGGTTGTGGCAGTCGATACAATCGAGCACCCGGTCGTATTCGGCTTTCGCAACACTCTCGGGATCGACCAGATTGGTGTTGTGATAGCGCTTGTAGCTGCCGTCCGGCTGACGGGCATCGACCCAGATCATCTCCTCCCGTTCGTCATTGACCGAGGCGTACCGGACTTCGTTTTCCTCCGCGATATGCCAGTGGATACCACTCTGGGCGCCGCGACGGCCGGCATCGATCTTCATGTTCAACGTCGTATAGGCCGGCGTCGATGCACTGTCTTTGGCGTAGCTGACCAGCGTCTTCAGCCGGCTGCCGTAGAACTTCTCCGGCCAGTGGCATTGCTCGCAGGTCTCCCGCGCCGGGCGCAGTTGATGCACTGGTGTCGGAATCGGCCGTTCCAACAGGTCAAACGTCACGGAGATCATCTGCCACGTCCCGTTGAGCTTGCTGTCGATCAATGCGTCAATTCCCTCGCCGACATGACAATCGACACATCGCACCCGCGCATGCGGGGAATCCTGATAGGTCACCCATTCCGGATTCATCACACTGTGGCAGGCCGTCCCACAGAACTTCGGCTGATCCATGAATTCCAGCATGCGCGTGCTGGCCGCGCCAAGGATGACGATATTGGCCAGCGTGAAGATCGCCACCGTCTTGAACACCGTCGAACCGAACAGCCCACCCCTGGTCTCCTCGGGCGCAAACCGCTCCGACAGCAGCTCCCGGGTCGACTTGCCGGTCTCCTTTTTGCGCTGGCGCCACCCGATCGGGATCAGGATCAGCCCGATTATAAAGAGCGCCGGAAAACCCAGATAGGTAATCAGGCCGATATAACTGTTGGTCAGCAGCCCCGCCAGGCGGGCCAGTTCGAGAATGATAAAGGTGATCACCGACGAGGTGACGAGCACCACCCCGATCAGCCCGACCCGCTTGACCGAGACACCGCGTACAAACCGAAGATATTTCTGGAACACGGGGCGACCTACCGTTCGTCGAAGAATTCTTCGTAGATCTGTTCCATCTCGCCACTGCGAATCTGCTTCTTCAAGCCCTCCGTCTCCTGGTTGACCCAGGCATGCATCGGATCCTCCGTCAGCAGCCGGTCGATATACGCATTCACCTCGGCATTGTCATAGGCACGCGCCTGCGGGATCAGCTTGAAATAGAAGTTCTGGACCACCATGTACATACCCTCCCACCAGGTATAGTCCGGTCCCATCATCGAGGCGCCGTGGCGGGCGCGACGGCCCTCGTGGTGCCAGATCTCCCAGTAGGTCCACTCGATATCGTTCGAGAAACTGGCCGGGTTCTCCAGCAGGTTGTTCTCACGCACCAGGCGAAGGATCTCACCCGACGGTTTCGCGAACTTCTCGTTATACAACTCCACCACGGCATCGAATTGATAGTAGTGTCCGTCGGCAAACGACTGACCATGACAGGATACGCAGACATTCTTCATGTTTGCCCGCTTCTGCTGCCAGTTGTCCTTCTTGACTGAGATTGCCGGGCGAAGCGTCCAGCTGATCCGGGCCCCGACATCATGGGTCGACGCCTGATCAACCGTCGCCGACATATGACAGGTCGCACACGTCGGCGCGACATAGTAATCCTGTCCCACCACCCACGTGTCCGAGTCGAGGTTCATCAGGTCCTTGTTGGTGTAATAGGTATTGCCGTGTTTCGATTCCTCGTAGACTTCCTTTTGCGGATGGTCCGGCCCGAGATGACATTTCGAACACGCTTCCGGCTGGCGCGACTGCGCCTTGGAGAAATTGTGCCGCGTATGACACGCGTTGCACGACCCGAGAGATCCATCGGGGTTGATCCGTCCGATCCCCGAATTCGGCCAGCTCTTGGCCGCCAGTTTGTTCGGCGAGTCCGGGTCGATCTCAACCTTGGCGCCGTGACAACTCTCACAACCGATCATCACTACCGGCGAACCGGCCGTGACATGAGCCAGATAGGCGTCCTTCGATTCGAGTATCTGCCCGGCCTTCGCATGATACGAGTTGGCCACCTCGGTCGCTTCCTTTTCGTGGCACTTGCCGCAGTCCTTCGGCGTCACCAGGGTGGCGATTAAGCCGTCGTAGTGCATAAACGCATCAGGCTCACCCTCGTTGGCGCCGTGGCAGTCGATACAGGTCACCTTGTGCGCCGCATGCTTGCCCTGGTACCACTGCTGGTACAGGCCGGGTGACTTTTCTTTGTGGCAGGTCATACACTTGCCGGCCACTTCGGTCGGCGTTTGCGCCGCCGCCGACAGCGACAGCAGCAGCCCCGCTGCCATCAGTATCGAGATCATCTTAGCCCATCGCATAGCAGTACTCCTCAGGATATGTGTTCGTTATTGGTCGCATTTAGAAATTAGCCGTCATCATCAAGTAGCCCCACAGGCCGGTGTCGGGATCGTCATAGCCACTATAGGAGTCAGCCGGGAAAAATGCCGAACAACCGGCCGCGATATCGAGTCCCGACACTCTGGATGTCGAGACGGTCACGTCGAGTTCGGTGCCGACATCCTTCGATGTTTCATCGATTGACACGGGATATTCTGCAGCGGTTTGGAAGTAGTGCAGGTCCGCCTTTATCATCCAGCCGTCGACGGGATTCAGCGAACCCCGCACCATTACATCCATCAGGCCACGCGGATCGCTGCCGATGAAATAGTCCATGTAGCCGCGAAACTTGTGGCCGGTGTAGTACAGGTTGTTGTAGGCACTGAAGGTATCATCGTCGAGATCATCATCTCCCGAGGCGTAGTCGATCCCGATCGCAACCCGAGGTGTCGCAGCCGACTCGATCGAATAGCCTGCCTCGGCGGTGATGAGGAACGCTGAGATGTCAAGCTCGGGAATGTCCATAGCATACATGTTGTGCGTACTCCCGAACTGGTAGACACCATTGAGGGTCAGATCAAATGCATCGTATGTCCGATGCACATACACGCCGCTGGAGATTCGATCCAGCCTGGTAAAGTGTTGCTGCGCCAGGGGGTGTTCGGATGGGCGCGCATCGCGTTCGTAGACCGTGAAGACCTCAGCGCCCAACCGGGGCAGTTCGACATTGAAGCCGCCAAGATAGAAATCTCGATTGGAAGCGCCGGCCTCCAGCAGCCACAGATACAGGGCGCGCACGGTGAACCGATCAAATGCGTGCCAGGCCTCGACACCTTCCCATGCTCGTCCGACATTGCTCCAGCCCACCGAGCCGAACACACGCTGGTTGCCCAAATTCACCTCGAACCGCCCGGCCCGCATGCCCGGTCCTTCGTTCCACAGGTGGTTGACTCTCAGGAATGCCTGGTGGACATCAACGTTGTCGCCGTTGTTCAGCGTGCCTGAGGTGAGCTGACCATCGCCATCGCGACCGCCCATGCGGCGACTGTCCTGTAGTTGAATGTACGCGCTCGTGTTGTCGTTGATCGCCGCCAGGACACCCAGTCGGGTACGCATGTCGACGAATGCAAACCACTCACTGTCGGGGTCGAGTGTCTTCTTGTCGGCCTCGCCCCGCACGCGAACCTGACCGTCAAAGGAAAACTCCGTCTCGGCCGCCAGTGGCGCCGCCAGCCCAATCAGCACGACTACAAGTACACCCCAGTAGAATAGTCTCATACATCCTCCCGACAATCGCCCCATATCATATTGTTAATCTTTTCACAATCTTGCCCGTGCCACATGTCCTCCGCCGTAGAACGCCCGACACAACTGCCCCGCGCGTCCGGCAGCCATAAGCTATAATCGACTGGAATGAGGTGCTGCGACTTGACTTAGGTCAAGTCTGGTGGTGGAAAGTGCAAACTGCTCATCTCGTATGCTCCCCCATACAGATCAAGATGGCGGGATGCGCTGCACATGTCAAGCGATTGCAGGAAAGGGTATTGACAGCAAAGGGGAAGTCGGCGTATGCTTAGCAGGCGCCGGCAGCATCAGTCAGCAAGGCGCTTACCGCCTCCACCAGATCGGCCGGTTTGTACGGTTTCGTGACGATTCCCCGAAAACCATACTCCTCGTGACGCGCCAGGACCGGATCATTGGAGTACCCGCTGCATACCAGCGCGATCACCTCCGGATCGATTTTCCGCAACCGGGCGATCGTCTCCTTGCCACCCATCCCGTGCGGAATGGTAAGATCCAGGATAACCAGATCAAACGGCACACCATCGTGCTGGGCGTCAACATAGTGATCGATCGCCGCTTTGCCATCCGGCACACACACAACGTCGTGGCCGTGCTTGCGAAGGATGCGACGGGCCAGGTCACGAATAAACTCCTCATCGTCCATCACCAGGATCTTCCGTTTCTCGGTCGACCTGTTCTCAGCAACCGGCGTCTCTGCCTTCGGCGCCCCTTGCTCGGCCAGCGGCAAGTAGACCGTCACCTGCGTTCCTTCACCGGGATGTGAGTCGACCGCGATGTACCCGTGGTGCTTCTTCACGATCGAATGCACAGTCGCCAGCCCGAGCCCCATGTGGCCAACCCGTGTCGTGAAGTACGGATCGAACATGCGCTGCCGCGTCATCTCATCCATACCGGTACCCGAGTCGGAAACGGTTATTCCAGCCAGCTGACTGCCCGGTGCATCCGTCGCCTCGGAAGCGGTCCCGTCGGCCTCGACGACTGAGAGTTCGATCGTCCCACGATGGCCGACTGCTTCGGCAGCGTTCTTCAGCAGGTTATTCAACAACTGTATGATCTGACCGGCGTCGGCCATGACTCGCGGCGGCTGTTCGGGACAGCTGAGTTTGACCTGAACGCCGAAACGACGCTGGGCATAGGCAATAGAGTCGGACAGTATTCGCTTGAGATCGACCACTTTGCGCACCGGGTCTCCACCCTTTGCAAACGTCAGTAGCTGTGAGGTAAGCAACCTGGCCTGTTCGACCGCTTTCTCGGCATCGTGCAGACGCTGCAGGCAATCGCTTCCCTCGGGCACATCCTGACAGGCCAGGCTGATATTGCCGAGGATCCCGGTCAGAAGATTGTTGTAATCATGCGCGATACCGCCCGCCAGCATCCCCACCGACTCGAGCTTGCTGGCCCGGTGCGCCCGTTCGGCCTGCTCGCGCTCCTCGGTGATGTCCATACAGACACCACGGATACCGACAATCTCGCCGCCCCGCACGATCGGCGCCGATTGGAACCGTGCCGGGAACTTATCACCGTTTCGCCGCCGGGTCAGGTACTCGTTGTTGCCGAGCCGATCGCCGTTCATCAGCCGTCGGAAGTTGGCGTTGGCACGGGTACGATCCTCCGCCCCGAACAGGTCGAGAATGCTCAGCCCCCGATACAGATCATCCGGTTCAAGTCCGAAATACTCCATCAGCTTGTCGTTGACATACAACAACCGTCCGGTCTCATCGGTCTCATACACGCCGATCGGCAGCAGTTCGGCGATCTCGCGGAACTTCTCCTCGCTCTCGCGGATCGCATCTACCGCAAGCTGCCGTTCGGTAATATCCAGAAACATGACGGCCATTCGGCGCGGAGCAATCTGGAACGCGTCTATCTCAAAGATGCCTTTGATTCGCTCATCCTCATACACCACTTTCTCCGAACGGTAACGATCGTTCGTCAGGGCAACACGACGGTACTCGGCCGGGATCTCACTCCCGGCAAGGTCCGGGAAGGCTTCTTCGATCGTCTTGCCAACCAATGCGTCACTGTTGATTCCGAGCAGCGTATCTGAGGTGCGATTGGCGCCGTCGAAAATCAGGCGGTCATTCTCATCGAGGTAGTAGTAGTGAATGCCCATCGGCGAGGAATCGACAATGCTGCGAAAACGCCACTCTGATTCGCTGAGCGAGGTGAGCTTGGTGTGGTACTCGGAGATGTCACGGACCACACAGATGATCTCGTCGGCTCCATCGCTCTCCGAGTGTATCAGGCGACTGACGGCTTCGATCCACTTGGCCTGACCGTCGCGACCGATGACACGGCACTGGACCCGGGTCGTGTCGTTTTCGACAGTCAAGCTCTCGAGTACCTGGGACATCTCTCCGATGTCTTCCGGATGGATCAAGTCCAGTGCACAGGTCCCCACCAATTCGGCCTGCGTGTAACCGGTCAACTGTTTGCACGAGGGGGAGATATAGAGCAGGCGAGCGTCCGCCGTACAGCGCAGGATGATGTCACTGGCGTTTTCTGCAAGCATCCGATACCGGCTCTCACTCGCCTCCTGCGCCTCCCGGCTCTGCTTCAAGTCGGTGATGTCATTGAGAATCAGCGAAAAGGCAATGATCTCATCAGCCTCGCGGATCGGGCCGATACTGGCCTGATACCATCGACCGGCAAGTACACCGCCTCCGGCTAATTCGACAGTATCCCGATGACCTGATGAAAAGACCCTGTCGGCCAGCGATCGGAACTGCGGGAGCCGATCCGGGGCGATCAGGTCCCAGACACTGTGACCGACCAGTGCCTCGGGCACCACCCCAACAATCGTCCGATTGCTGTACCGAATAGCACCCGCCCGATCTGCAACCAGAATGACGACCGGAGCATCATCAATAAGCGACTGCCATTGACGGTTCGCCCAGGACTCCGGCGTGTGTTCTTCTGTCATGTCTTTCATCTGCCCCCGGTCAAGCGCTGCGATCAGCTTCGTCCTTTTCTTCCCGGTTGCATGCACGCCCCATAACAAACATGCCGACAGGCGGTTAAGAACCTCAATTCAGGTTTCCATCCGGAGCGCGGGTAAGCTCCAGTAGCGAGTATGGCAGCGAGATCAAATATCATTGGTAGTGCCCCGAGCCCAACGGATAATCGATTTACAATTGTTATCGGCGAATGTAATATATTCTTTCGGCTGATCGCCATAAAAGGCAACAAAACTCGGACGCACAACTTACTTGTTGTCAATCATAATGATAGAAGGAAGCGCCAACGATGAACGTCTCGTCAGCCGGCACACAAAATAGATCGTTTTCGTCTCTTGGGCCAGCTCGCTGCAATACCGCTATTTGGCGGTGTCGCGGGGTTTACCCATGCCGCTGATCCTGCTGATTCACTGCCTCGCCACCTTGAGTATGCTCGCGGTCATCTGGTTTGTCCAGATCGTCCATTACCCGCTGATGCTGCATGCCGGCACCGAACGCTTTACCGCGTACATGGAACAGCATCGTCGGCGCATCTCGTATATCGTCGTGCCGCTGATGGTCATCGAATTGGGCACCGGCGGCTGGCTGGTGGCGGGCGACGTCGACTATATCCGGCCGTTTACGGCGTGGCTCGGCCTGGCCCTGTTACTGGCCATCTGGCTGACTACCTTCACTATTCAGGTACCACTGCATCGACGGCTCGCTCTCGGTTACGACCGAGCCGTGCTTGAGCGACTTATCTCCACAAACTGGGTGCGGACGATTCTCTGGAGCTGCCGTGGCGTCATGCTGGTGGTCGTTATGCTGGACAACGGTTAGACGATTGGCGGATCTTCCGTGCACCGGCCCGAAAAGAGCCGATCGACTGAAACAGAGGTCGCTTTTCTCCTTGACCGAGCTTGTGAATTTCTGCACTATATGCGCGTGTATACATAGCATCGCTCAGTAGCGATATCAAGCCGGACAGGAGTCGGAGACTATGGACTTAGAACTGCTTTCGCGGATACAATTCGCGTTTACCGTCGGCTTCCACTACCTCTTCCCCCCACTCAGCATCGGCCTCGGCCTGTTTCTCGTCATCTCAGAGGGATGGTACCTGAAAACCAAAGACGAGTTGTACCATCGCATGACCCGGTTCTGGGTCAAGATTTTCGGGCTGATTTTCGCATTGGGCGTGGCCACCGGGATCGTGATGGAGTTCCAGTTTGGGACCAACTGGGCGACCTATTCGCGATATGTCGGCGATGTGTTCGGCAGCGCCCTCGCCGCCGAAGGCATTTTTGCCTTCTTTCTTGAGTCCGGCTTTCTGGCCATCCTCCTGTTCGGCTGGGACAAAGTCAAACCGACCACCCACTTCTTCGCGACCATAATGGTCTGTTTCGGCGCGCACTTCTCCGCGATCTGGATTGTCGTTGCCAATTCATGGCAGCAGACCCCGACCGGGCATCATATCGTTGGCATCGGCGATAGCGCCAGGGCCGAGATTGTAGATTTCTGGCAGGTCGTCTTCAACCCCTCTTTCCTCGATCGAATCAGCCATGTCTACATGGGATGCTGGCAGGCGGGTGCTTTCTTTATCCTGAGCGTGAGCGCCTTTTACCTGCTGAAGAAGAAATACCGAGCGTTTGCGGTCGGTTCGATGAAGATTGCTATCGTTATCGCCCTCGTCGCATCGATTCTCCAGCTCGTCTCCGGCCACAGCAGCGCTGTCACAATTGCTGACACCCAGCCGGCCAAACTTGCTGCCTTCGAAGGACATTACCCTGCCAATGCCCCCGCCGGGCTGTACCTCCTCGGCTGGGTCGATGAAGATACTGAAACAACTACCGGCATCGAAGTCCCCGGGCTGCTCAGTTTCCTGGTCCACGGTGACTCCGAAGAACCGGTCACCGGCCTGCAGGCCTTCGATGAGGCCGACCGGCCACCGGTCAATATCGTTTTCCAGACGTACCACCTGATGGTCGGTATCGGCTTTGCCCTGATAGCCCTGGCTCTGGTCAGCGCCTTCTTCTGGTGGCGCGATAAACTGGCCGAGCAACGATGGCTCCTGTGGATACTTGTCTTTTCGGTGTTGCTGCCTCAGCTGGCCAACCAGCTTGGCTGGTTCTCGGCCGAGGTGGGTCGACAACCCTGGATTGTCTATGGCCTGCTGCGTACCAGCGAGGGTCTCTCGAAAAGTGTCTCCACAACCGACGTGTGGATATCGCTGATCCTGTTCGGCTTCATATACCTGCTGTTGTTCGTGCTGTTCATCTACCTGCTGAACGAGAAGATCCAGCACGGCCCGGAAGAGCCTGAGATGACGGAGGGGCAACTGACATGAACTTCGCCTTCGACCTCAACACCATCTGGTTTCTGTTGATCGGGGTGCTGTTGACCGGGTATGCCATCCTCGATGGCTTCGATCTCGGCGTCGGCGCCCTGCACCTGTTTACCCACACCGACACCGAGCGCCGCACCATGCTCAATTCCATCGGCCCGGTGTGGGACGGTAACGAAGTCTGGCTGGTAACCGGCGGTGGCGCGCTGTTTGCCGCCTTCCCCGATGTCTACGCGACGTCGTTCTCCGGCTTTTACCTGGCCATGATGCTCCTGTTGGTCGGCCTGATCTTCCGCGCCGTTGCCATCGACTTCCGGAGCAAACAGCCGATGCGCTGGTGGCGGCAAATGTGGGATATCAGCTTTTCGGTTTCGAGCATTCTCTCGGCCCTGCTGATCGGCGTAGCCCTCGGCAACATTGCCTGGGGCGTGCCGCTCGATGCCGATGGTGAGTTTGCCGGTTCCTTCTTCGGCCTGTTGCATCCCTACGCCATTATTGTCGGCATTACAACCGTCGCGCTGTTCATGATGCACGGGGCCATCTATGTCGTCATGAAGACGGAAGGTGAATTGCAGGAAAAGATCCGTGGCTGGATCAACAATACGATCATCTTCTTCATTATCTGTTATGCCACTACGACCATGATGACCCTGCTCTATGTACCGCATATGACCGACAACATCCGCGAAAATCCTATACTCTTCCTGTTGCCGCTGGCAAACATGCTGGCCATCGCCAACATTCCGAGGGAAATTCACAAGAAACGGGAGTTCCGGGCGTTCCTTTCGTCATGTGCTTCGGTAGCCGCCTTGCTGGCGTTGTTTGGACTGGGCATGTTTCCCGATTTGATCTATTCGAATCCCGACGCCGCCAATTCATTGACCATCTACAATGCGGCCTCATCGGAAAAGACCCTGAGGATCATGCTGATAATCGCCATCATCGGCATGCCGATGGTGATTGCGTACACTGCCAGTATCTACTGGATTTTCCGCGGAAAAGTGAAAATCGAGGAGGGCAGCTACTAGGCCGTCAGCGATTCGCCCACTCGGCAATCAGGTCGGTCGCCTTGCAGACATTGTAACACCAGTGCGAGACGAAGTCTGCCGGCAGGGCTTCGTCGAGCGGCGTCGTCTCACTGGCGGTCAGTGCTTTGGCGCCGTCAAAATCGACGTACGCCATCCGCGCAGTAAGCTCTTCGCTCGGCCGGGTGAACGACTCGCCCGGAAGGATCGCCACTCCGGTATCCTCGAGCAGCTGCTCGCAAAGTGCGGCGCTGTCGACGATCCCCCGCGCCGCCAGCTGTGCCGCCAGTGGTGTAAAATCCAGGAAGAGGTAAAATCCGCCAACCGGCGCGTGGACCCTGATATTCGACCCGTTCAGCTTGTCACTGCAGTGATTTCCAAGCGCCTTGAGTATTCGGCGAGCATGCCAGAGATAGCGCTCGATCACCACCCCGCCGCGAAACGCCCGCACTCCGGCATACTGGATCGGCGCCGACACCGAGGTGAATGTCTCGCTCGCCACGGCTGCCATCGATTCCAGCAGCCAGTCGAGGTCCGGTGGAAACGTAAACGTACCCAGCCGCCAGCCGCCGGCCCCGCACCATTTCGAAAGCCCGGAACTGATGATCGTACCTTCCGGATAGTACCGCGCCACCGATACATGGGTACCCTCATGATGCAGATGCCCGTAGATCTCGTCGGAGAGCAGGATCAACTGATACCGACGGGCCACTTCGGCAATCGCTTCAAGCTCATCCTTCGTGTACGAACAGCCATCCGGGTTGCCGGGATAGTTCAGGATGAGAATGCGCGGGCGGTAGGTATCCTGCTCGCGCTCGCAATGACGCTCGAGCTTCTCGGCAGTCACCCGCCACTTGTCCTCGAAACGGGTGTTGATCAGGCTCACCTTTCGGCCGATAATCTTCGCCTGCGGGATATAGGACACCCAGCACGGGCTCGGCACCAGCAACTCGCCGTAGTAGACCAGCTGCAACAGGAACATCAGTTCTTTTGAGCCCGGGCCGACCAGCACGTTCTCGCTGCCGGCGTCGACCCCATCGGTACGACGGTGAGACTCGGCCACCGCCTCGCGAAGCTCGGTCAGCCCGTACGCCGGCAGATAGTCCTTCTGGTGGGCATGCAGCTTGAGCGATTCGACCACCGGCAGCGGCACCGGAAACGGTGACTGGCCCAGCCCCAGCCGGTAGATCGTCCGGCCCTCGGCCTGCAGACGCTTGCTACGATCGTTGATGGCGATTGTCGCGGACTGCCCCAACCCCCGAACATCAAGATTAAGACTGACATGCTTGCTGATATTCACGCCGCTCCTCCGTCTGGTTTTCCGGCCAACCTCCCTGCAGTCTATAGCGTCAAATTCGACAGATACAAGCAAAAAATCCCCAATTGCTGCGGTTTCTGCAGTCCCGCGAAACGATTCACTTGCCGCCTGACAACTCTCCTCCTACTTTATGCGAAATCAACTAATGACCTGCAAAGCTGTCCTGGCGCATATCGATCCGGAGGTGGCATACATGCGCACGCTCTTCTCTGTTGTCCTGGCTGTCGTAATCGCGCTGCCGGTCGTCCCGACTATCAACACTCAGACCAGCCCCGATGAACCAGACCCGGAACTTGCCCGCCTGGTGACCTGGATGACCGGCTCCTTCTCCAGTCAGGCGCAAGCCAAAGCCGACTCCAGCTATTTCGATATCCGCCTCGAAATGGCCCCAATCTGGACCGACCGCACCGATGGTTACTGGCTTTATGTCGAACAGGCAGCCGCCGACTATCTCGACAAACCGTATCGGCAGCGCGTGTATCACGTCCACCGGATCGATGACACCACCCTGGCAAGCGACGTTTACACATTCGAGGAACCGCTGCGTTTCGCCGGCGCCTGGAAGGATAGCCATCCGCTCGCCGCGCTTACCCCCGACTCACTTTCCGCGCGCGAGGGCTGCGCGATATTGCTTTATGCCGACGGAGATACCGCTTTCGTCGGCAGCACGGTCGACAAGAACTGTTCCAGCGACCTGCGCGGCGCCAGTTACGCTACCTCCGAGGTGCGCATCACCGCCGATTACCTGTACAGCTGGGATCGTGGCTTCGACAGCAATGACAACCAGGTGTGGGGCGCCGAGTCCGGCGGCTATCACTTCGACAAGATCACACGCGAGTAGCCCCGCTCCGCTGCGTGCGACCGGAAAGTTTTTCCCACTCCGACCGGGGGGCCGTCACACACTAACAGGAATCTATGGGTTAAGTTGCCGCATGCATCTTGACACCGCGGCCTTCGTGGTGTATCCTGTTTACAAGGGAGGGGAAGAATCCGAATCGCTCGATCGCACGCGACGTCCTTCATTGTCATAGCACCATTCAACCAGCCGGGGTGATCTCGCCTGATCGAGTTCCGGAACACTTCCCGCACACCATACTGACACACCAGGGCCATTCCCTACTGGGGACATAACGGCTTCGGCGGCCGTATCCATGGGCGCGAGCGTCTCGCACGCGATCCGGTACGTCGACGCGAAACCGTCAATCCCAGGGGGCTGGAGTACAGGGAGGGAGCTATGGTGTAGTCTGCTCACGGTGTCTGTCGTATCGACGGCGTTTCCGCTTTCTGCTTCAACCAACACAGTAATAAACAAACATGGAGGTTATCCATGACTCGATCATTTTTGATCAGGTTCGCCATCGTCATGGCACTGATAGCGCTGGCCGGCACCTCGGTGCAGGCCGATGCCAAGCTGTTCACGGAGACCG
>WJMS01000050.1 GCA_014727815.1 candidate division GN15 bacterium | reverse complement strand
GATCTCGACATGCAGGTCGATCTCGCTGACGTCATCTTCCTGGTCAACTATCTCTTTCTGGGAGGCGATGAGCCGATTCATCCGGAGTGGGGTGATGTCAACTGCGATGGTGAACTGGATTTGCCGGATGTACTGTATATTGTGAACAGTCTGTTTTTAGGCGGCCCGGCGCCGTGTGCCGACTGTTGATAAGTCGGCCGGGGGCTTAACGGATGCTTGACATATTGGGCAAAGTATAGTATCCCTTAGTAGGATACGCGGACTCTGCGGGAGAGAATAGGAGTAGGCGATCGATCGGTAGCGATAACGAAAAGTAACGAAGGAAAACCAGCATCAAAAGGGTTGCGCCAAAGTAGGGACAGCCGAAAGGTCAGATAGGATTGACCAGAGAGAACCATGACTACCTACAGGTTGGACATCCTTTTTCGTTTTTTTGGGGGCCTTTGGCGAAAGGCAACAAATGTGCAGTCTGGTGCGGTTTTGCACCCACCTGCACGTGTTTCTTGTGTACATACCCTCACCTCACTTTACCCCAAGCGCACCGAAGCGTCAGGAGAATTCACGAGCCATACCGCTATTGCTGAGCCGAGCTTGTTGATAAGCTCGTAAATCGCTGACATACCTACCCTTAGACGGAACTTACGGTAGGCCAGAAAATAACCAATTGCGGGCCGGGTCGGCGTCCACGGAGAGTCGTTCCGATACCGGCAAAGCGCGGGTTCTGGTCCGAATCTTGCTCAGAGTAGGACTCGGAGAAGAACCTTACAGGAGAACGTATGTTTGCGAGTTTGGGGCGCTCTGGGGTATTGATACTGATTGTACTGTCGTTTGTGGCAGGCTTGGGTATGGCTGCCGACGATCCGTACGGCGAACCGGATCTGGTCTATCTCGACCCGGTCGAGGGTCGTGCCGGCGAGCAGGTGGCGGTCCGGGTCAACTTCCGCAATGACGAAGTGCTCGGCTCTATCTCGGTGCCGTTGACGTACGACACCGACCTGCTGACGCTCAGCGACATCAGTTTCGAAGGCTCCCGGGCGGAACACATTGAGACGCGCTTTATTGCACCGGAGAAGGTGAGCGATATCAACGGCCATTTCGTGGTGGCCGTGGTTCGCTTCAGTGAGGACCCGATTCCGGAAGGCGACGGCCTGTTTTTCACGGCTGTCTTTGATATCAATCCCGACGCGCCGGCCGGCACCGAAACGGTGGTCGACTCCCTGTTTTATCCGCCGGGCAGTGAACTGCTGCTGATTGAGAATTCTGTGGCCGGCCAGATCCGTCCCGACTTCGAGCCGGGCGTGGTCACAATCAAGATGGCCAACCAGGCGCCGTCGTTTGTCGGCCTTTCCGATCAGTACCTGCTCGAGGGCGAGTCGCTCTCGCTCGACGTGGCGATTTCCGATCCCAATCTCGATGCGGTCCGTCTGGCGGCCACGACCAAGCCGACCGGGGCCACGTTTGTCGATCATGGTGACGGCAGCGGGACGTTCACCTGGACGCCCGGGTATGTCGGCCCGTACTCGGCCGACGGCTCCCCGTACACCGTTGTCTTCTGGGCCGGTGACGGCCAGTTTTCGGTGGAGCAGCAGATCGAATTGAGCGTGGTCAATGTCAACCGGCCGCCGGTTATCGACGCTCCCGCCGAGGTGGTGGTTGAAGCGGGCGAGTCGATGTCGTTTGATTTGAGTGCGACCGATCCCGATTTCGAAGACATCACCTGGACGGTGCTGTCGGGGCAGCCGGGGTATACCTTTGACCACAACAACCCGGCGCAGTACACCTGGCAGGCGGCGATCACCGACACGACGACCGACACGGTGCGGTTTATCGCGCAGGATCCGGGAGCCGCGGCCGACACTGCCGCGGTAGCGGTGCGGGTGCGCCCGGCCACGTTGTACACGCTGGCGATCGATACGATCTCGGCCGATCTCGGCGCGGCGATTACGGTGCCGATCACGCTGGAGAATCTCGTTCCGGTAAGCGGCTTTGATGTGTTGTTCGGGTACGATGTGACCGCGGCGACCATTACCGATGTGACGTCGGCCGGGACGCGGGCGGAATCATTCGCGTACTTCACGGTTACCTACGACGCCAACACGATTCCGGGCAATGTTCGGGTGGTCGGGATTGCCGATCCCGACACGCCGGGCGGATCGCCGCTGGCGGCGGGCGAGGGACCGATTGCGCTGTTGTCATTCGACGTGACCAGCGATCTCGCTTTTTCCGGGCTGGCGGCGCCGCTGCAGTTCAAGCAGCTCAACAGCATGACCGCCACCGACAACACCCTGCTCGACACCCTGGGCCAGCGGATCGACACGACGCAGATATATCGCGCCGACGGTCTGATCACGATCAACTCGATCGGTACGGTTCGTACCGGCGATATCAATCTCAACGGGATTGCGAATGAGATCGGCGATGTGATCTACTTTACGAATCACCTGATCGATCCGTCGCTGTATCCCTTCACGGCGATTCAGTACGCCAATTCCGATATCAACGGCGACAATATTGTCGCCTCGATTGCCGACCTGGTCGGGCTGATCAATATCATTATCAGCGGCGACATCTCGCCGAAATCGCTCGGCGGGCCGGACCCGGTGGCTTCGATGGAGCCGCGCAGTGAGTTCGGGCGACGGGTGATCGAGTATGAATCAAACGTGGATATCGCGGCGGCGCTGGTGACGTTTGAAGCGCACGAGGGCTTTGAGGTAGAGACGATCAGGACAGATTTCCATGAGATGACGGTTGCGGCGCACCGTACCGGCTCAACGGTCCGGGTGCTGTTTTACTCGCTGGAGGGCGAGACCCTGCCGGCCGGTCGTCATGAGCTGTTCGCGTTGGAAAATGCAGAAAATATTACACTGGTTGCAGCCGAGATGGGTACGGTTGACGGGCGGCAGTCATCGCTGTCGCTGATTTCCGATGAACCGATTCTCCCCGAGGAAGTTGCGCTGCACCAGAACTATCCGAACCCGTTTAATCCGGAGACCCGAATTGCGTTTGAACTGCCGGTTTCCGGCCGGGTTCGCCTGTCGGTATACAATGTGCTGGGACAGGAAGTTACTACGTTGATTGACAGCGACCTGGGGGCCGGGCGGCACGAGGTGAGCTGGCGCGGGACCGACCGGTCCGGCCAGGCGGTTTCCTCGGGCATTTATCTGTACCGGCTGGAGACTCAGGCGCAGGTGTTGACGCGAAAGATGATGCTTCTCAAATAGATGTAAGCTTCACGGTTTCTGAATGTTTGTGTTGTTTTATAGATGGTAGAGGTAGCAATGAAGCGACTGAAGTTTATTCTTCTGGCATTACCGGTGGTAATGCTTATGGCGTCCGGCGCCTGGGGTCAGATCCAGCCGCCACCGCCGCCGGATACGGTGTTGACCTGTGATGACCTCCCCTATTTCCCGACGGAGAGAGTCTCCATCCCGGTTTTCCGGGCCAGGCCGGGTGACACCGCCTTCCTTCCGGTGAGAATCACCAATACGACAGCAGCGAGTGGTTTTACGGTTGATATCCAGTATGACTCGCTGCTGGTGAGGCCGGTGTACATTCCGGACACCACGATCGATACCAACGGGACGGTTATCGACACGCTGATCAATGACTCGACGTTTATCGATCGATTGATTCTCGGCGACGCCAGCCTGATACCGGACAGTATTCAAAACGACATCTCCGGCGGCGCCCAGATCAATCCCGATTTCCCGTTGACCGGGCGATTTCCGATCAGCCGATGGACCCGTACCGGCAACGCACCGTTCTACACGTACACGCCAAGGTACGACCTGCAGACGATCGCCTTCCGCGACTACAACACCAGGTTTGTCGATTCGGTGCAGGTAATCAAGGCGCTGTTCAGTTCGTTTGAAGATGTCGAGTTACCGGCCGGCAACGACGTCACGTTCTATTTCAAGTTCCTCATTCAGCCGACCATGGGGCACCTCGACACCGCCTATTTCGAGTTTCACGAGCAGAATCGATTCTTTATCGACTCCAGTGACTTCCCGACCGAGTTCGTGTGGCTCGACGGCTGCGACCGTACGACCTACACGCTGTTCTTCCCCACCGGCGACACGATTTTCGATACGACGTTCGGGCCGGATGATGAAATCGTCGCGATCGACACCATTCCCGAACAGACGACCGACGTGAAATATCCGCAGCCGACACGGGGCGCGCTGATTGTCGACACGACTTTCGTGCCTGGTTCCAATCCGACGGTGAACAGCTTCACGGCATCCCCATCGACTGTCGGTCCTGGGCAAAGCGTCACGCTGTCATGGACGACGACCAACGCCACCTCGGTCTCCATTACGCGAAACGGCACTTCGCTGGGGGATTTCAGTCCCAATGGAAATACGACCGACCTACCACCACAGCAAAACGGTACATACACCTACACGCTTACCGCTTCCGGCAACGACATGACCGCTACCTCGAGCCAGACGGTGACCTTCGATTCGGGCGGTGGTGGCGGTGGTGACGGTCCGACCATCACGTTCAACCCGGCCGGCGGCGTTTACACTACCGAGCAGGGTGAGCCGGTGTCGTTTACCGTGACGGCGACCGATCCTGACGGACAGACGGTGACCCTGACGGCGAGCAACCTACCAAACAACGCTACCTTCTCGCCCAATCCGGCCACCGGGCTGCCCTCGGCTACCGGAACCTTCAGTTTCGTCCCGGACTTCAATCAGTCCGGCGTTTTCCAGATTACCTTTACGGCGGTCGACGGCGACAACGAGCAGACCACGGTTTCGGCCTCGGTCAGTGTAACCGAGCTGCAGTTCGATCGGCTCTTTTCATCCTCGTCCGAGGATTTGGCGCCGGTCGGCGGACTGCCGGGGGCGAGCGGGATTTACTTCCCGATCAATCTCGTCACGCAGTTGACCGTCTACGGTGTTCAATTCGACATGACCTACCCGTCATCGCAGGTCAAGATTGATTCATTCATACCGACCGGCCGTATCCCCGACTGGGTCATCTATGACAATGTCGGTGACACGCCCGGCCAGGTCCGGGTGGTGACCTTCGGCCTGGCCAACGAGCCGGTAGTTTCCGACACTACCAGCGCAATCCTGTGGGCGGTGATGACGGTTGATTCCAACAACACGCCGTGGACCTCGCTCGATATCGGGCTGGCCAACGGCCGCGAGTCGGTCAACCCCGACCCGAATATCGGGTCGCTGGAACTGCTGACCGAGCCGGGCATAATCGAGATCGACTCGATCGGCGACGTGAACCTCGATAAGTTCATCGACGTCGCCGACGCGGTCAGTACAGTCGGTAACATTATCGGTGACTTCACGTTCACGACCCGCCAGTACGCCACGGCGAATATCGTGATCGATGAGTCGATCAACGTCTTCGACCTGGTCGGTGTGATCAACACGATCTACGGCCTGCCCGTCGATGCCGGGACGCAGCCGGTTTCCGGCGGCGAGCCGGCGACGATTGCGATCGAGCACGATCCGCTGCAGGCCGGTTCCTCGGGCATGATGCGGATCACCTCCGAGCTGCCGGAACGGGTCGCCGGGGTGCAGCTCGAGATCGACTACAACGCGGCAGCGCTGACGCTGGGCGTACCGACCCTGACCGAAGACAACGACAAGTTCTCGCTTCGCTACAAGGACCACGGTCAGAGTATGACGGTGCTGTTATACCACATGGCGCCGTTCAAGCAGGAAGAACTGCTGCAGGCGGGCGCCGCCGACCTGGTCAACATTCCGATCATCGCCCGCCAGAATATCGAGCCGGGCGACAAGTCCAAGCTGCGTATGAGCCAGGCGCTGCTGGCGACGCCGACGGCGGCATCGGTTGCGGTCGATGGTATCGACCCGGAGCTGCCGTTTGATTTCTCCCTGGCGCAGAACTATCCAAATCCGTTTAACCCGACCACCACGATCAGTTTCACGATCGGCTCCGGTGCTTCGGGCGGCGTGGGACCACGGACGGTCAACCTGGAGATCTTCAATGTCCTCGGGCAGAAAGTCTCCACGCTGGTTAATGATAAGCTAACCCCCGGCAGCTATGATGTTGTCTGGGATGCCACGACCGATAACGGCCGACGGGTTGCGACCGGCATCTACCTCTATCGCCTGCAGGTTGATGACGAGTCCACGGCCAAGAAGATGCTGTTCTTGAAATAGAGGCGCGAGGAGGATCAATAGATGTTGCATATGAGACAGGTGCTGGCTCTTCTGATAATCCTGACGGTGTTCGCGGTCGGGGCCTCGGCGCAGACGGCGCCGCCGGTGCTCGACCCGATCGGCGCCCAGTCGATTGATGAAGGGCTGACCCTCACCATTCCTGTGACGGCGAGTGATGCCGACGGCACCACGCCGACCCTGACGACGTCGACCCCCTTGCCCGCCAACGCCGGCTTCACCGACAACGGCAACGGCACCGGCGAATTCACCTTCTCGCCCGACTTCACGCAGGCAGGGACCTTCAACGTCACGTTTTACGCCAACGATGTCGCTACGGCCGATGTCGATTCCGAACAGGTTGTAATTACCGTCAACGAGGCGATCGGTGTCTCGTCGGTGACCCTGTCCTCGACCTCGGGGACCGACGTCACCACCGATGACCTGACCGTATCGTACACCCTCGATGGTGGTGCGACCCACGCGGCAACCGCGTGGTACCGGGATGGCTCACCGGCCATGGCGGCGTTTTTCCCGTTCGAGGGCGGCGCAGCCAATGCCACCACAGACGTATCCGGTAACGGTGTGGTGCTGACGCCCACCGGCTCGCCGACCTGGAGCGCCACCGGCGGCCATGATGGCCGGGGCGGCTACAACTTCGACGGCACCAGCTATTTCGTCAATACCACCGCGTTCCCGACCCAGTCATCGTACACCAAGATGGCCTGGGTGCGTCGGACCGACGATGGCGGCCTCAACAGCGGTAATATCATTTCCGGCACCAGCCCCAACACCAACAGTCACGCCTTCTGGGCACCGAGCAACAACAGCTATCGACTGTCGGCCGGTCACAACGGCGCCTGGACGACGGTTCAGGATCCGACTCCGCTGGCCCTGGATACCTGGTATCACGTTGCCCTGACCTTCGACTACAGCACGGGTGTCATGCGGCTGTACAAGAACGGTGTGGAAGTGGATAACGCCGTGTCGGCCGTAGTCGACGTGCTTGACTCGGAACTGCACATCGGCTCGTACGGCACAGTCTATCCGTGGTCCGGCGATCTCGATGATGTTCGTGTTTACAACTATGCCCTGTCGCCGGACCAGGTGGCGGGTATCTTCAATGGTAATACCGATGTGCTCGAGGCCGCCGAAACCTCGCGCGGCGAAAGCTGGCGGGCGGATGTAACCTCGTTTACCGACACCCAGATCAGCCCGACCGAGGCCTCAAACAGCATCACCATCCAGAACGCGGCACCGACCCTCGCCACGATCGGCAACCAGACGGTCGCCGAGGGCGGCACGCTCAACCTGGGTATTACGGCCAGCGATCCCGATGGTGACTTCCCGGCGCTGACGACCTCGACCCTGCCGCCCAACGCCACGTTCGTGGACAACGGTGACGGCACGGGCGACTTTAGCTTCAGCCCTGACTTTACCCAGGCTGGTTCGGTGGATATCACCTTTACAGCCACCGATGATCAGTCGGTGACCGACCAGGAAACGATAACGATAACGATTACGAATACCAACCGGGCGCCGGTGTTTACGCCGCAGGCGGACACGACGATCGACGAGGGTCAGGCCCTGACCCTGACGGTTTCGGCGACCGACGCCGATGGTGAGTCGTTGACGATGACGGCGCAGAACCTGCCGGCTGCTAACGCCAGTTTCGCCGACAACGGTGACAACTCGGGTACGCTGACGTTCACGCCGGACTTCACGCAGTCCGGAACCTACCCGATCGACTTCACGGCGACCGATGGCACCGATCCGACCACGATCACGGTGAACGTGACAGTGGCGCAGGTCAATTTAGCGCCGACGCTCGATCCGATTGGTCCGCAGACAGTCGATGAGGGCGGTACGTTGAACCTGACCATCAACGCCTCCGATCCCGACGGCAATCTGGCCTCACTCACGGCCACCGGCCTGCCGACCAACGCGACTTTTGTCGATCAGGGTGGCGGCACCGGGCAGTTTACGTTCTCGCCCG
>WJMS01000364.1 GCA_014727815.1 candidate division GN15 bacterium | reverse complement strand
GCCCCGGTGGCCGCCGCCGATCTTGCCGAACTCGATGGCCTCTTCCGTCCCGGACTCCGCGACTACAAGGCGAAGGTGTTCAGACAACGTCTTCAGGATGGCTATCTGTGCTACGGTGCGTGGATCGACAACCGTCTGGTCGCACTCGACTGGGTCGCCACCGACAGCGACTACGAATCAACCTCCCGCGTGCAGTTAACACTCTCGGCGGGCTCCTGCTATGGGCTCGATCTCAACGAGCATCCCGACTACAAAGATCAGGGGATCGGCCTGTCGCTGCTGTCATACGCCCTCGATGACTGCCGCAAGCGCGGCTTCGAACGGCAATACACAATCGTCCACGGTATCAACAAGACGATGCTGCTCACGTCGACCCAGCTGTTTGGATTCAAGCCTATCGGCAAGATATGGACCCGGAAAGTGCTCGGTGGTCATCGTGCGTCGTGGGAGATCGATGGCCGCAGTGGCAGCGGCGCTCAACTGACCTTGTGATCCGCCGTCGGTGTTTCTTCATGACGCGGCAGCCGCAGCGCGAAGAGCATATCGATAAAGACAATCCCCGCCCCGGCCAAAAAGGTCGCCTGATACCCGAACGCATTCCAGGCCAACCCGCCCACAATCGGAATCACCACCGCCGTGATATGATTGGCGGTCATCCCGAATGACAGACACCCGGTCAAGTCTTCCGGTGGCGCAATCTTGCGCAGGTACGACTTGAGGGCTATCGACGAACCAAACAGCACGTTGTCGATCAGGTAGAAACCTATCAACAGTGGCAGGTATTCGATATAGGCATAGCCGGTAAAGATGAATATGAGCAAGAGCGATGTCGTCACCAGGATCACTTTCTCACCGATCTTGTCGGAGAGATTGCCGATCAGCCGATGCGTGAAGATCGTGATCAGGTTGTTGGTCAGCATTATTGCCGACACCACGGTGATACCCAGTTCGTGGTTCTTGACCAGCAGGAAGATCGCGAAGGTCGTGAAGATGTGACGGCGACAGCCGCGCAGGAACGACAACGTGTAATACAGCCAGTACTGACGCTTGATCTTGACCGAGCGGGTTTCGGTCTCGGCGCGATTGGCCGGCAACGCCCAGGTGAGGTACAGCCCGACCAGGGTCACCAGCCCGCCGATCAAAAAGAACGTTACTCTGTAATCGAGAAAAAGCGTCAGCCAGAGCACCAGCCCGGCCCCGACCAGGCCGGCTATCGACTCGAAGGAGCGAAGTTTGCCCTGGGCACGGCCGAGTTCGTGGCGTCCCGCCAGCATGAGCAGTTGCGATGAGTTGTTGGGCTCGAAGTAGTGGAAGCCGAACGACATCAACACGGTGGCCAGACCCAGCACCAGAAGCGAGGGCGCCATGCCGCTGAGGATCAACCCGGCGCCGAGAGTGACGATCGAGATCGCCCCGATTTTCGATTCGGTGAAGTATAGCGCCAGTGCGCCGGCGCCAAACGCCAGCAGGCCCGGTATCTCGCGGGCCGCCTGGATAATGCCGACATCGGTCGCCGAGGCGTCGAATACCTCGACCGCAAAATTGTTGAACATGATCCGCCAGGTATAAAACCCGATCCAGACCACCACCGATGAAAACGTCACGGTGAATATCGACACCTTGCGGATGCGGAAATTCATGCCGGACAAGATACGAAAATCGCCGGCCGATGTCTCGCGCAAAGATCGACCCGACGCCCCGCCTGACTGTCAGAGCTGACTGTCATGACAGAATAGTGCTGCCCGGCTCTACTCGGAATCGATCAAAGAAAACGAGTCGACCGATTCGATCAACTGGTCCTTGTCCTGCTCCCAGCGACTGGCCAGACCCGTCGCGGTCACCAGATAAAAGGTCTTCCCCTGGCTCAGCACCCGGGCATACCAGTACAGATCGCGGCCGCCGGACTTTCCGTGGTACTCGATTGTCGCACTGCTGCCGGTGTTGATCACGGTGTCGATCGTCCATCCCATCCGCTCGATCTCCTGCACCGACTGGTCGATGTAGCTGTTCATGTTGCCGGCGTAGTACTGCGTCTGCACGTTGACGTTCGCGGCAAAACCGCCCCGCGGCGGCAGGAACATCATGATCGCGGTCACGCTCTCATCGGTGTCAAATACGAGCGGTTGGATTTCGAAACCGAGTGAGTCGAAGCGAAGCTTATGTTCCGAGTCCTCGTCGGCCTGGACGGCAGGCGCCAGGAGGAAACCGGAGAAAAGCAGACAGGTAGTGGCGATCGCAAACAAGAGTCGCTGCATATGGCACACCTCCAGAGTGATTGTCAAAGCGTTGTTGGTTGAGCTGACGGTCCGCCCTCAATGTAGGTCTCGGCCGAGCGTTTGGCAACCCGCTCAATATCGGAATGACAGGTCCAATAAACGCTGGCCCAACGGCGTAATGGACACTATACTCTATAAAGCCACCTCTGAGCACGCATCACCGAGAAAAACTCCATCCTGTTATGGGGAGAGTCGAGTGCCGTTCATCCGATACAGACGTGCCGCTCATACTTCGCTGTGTATGCTGGTATGCACCCTCGGAATCATTTTGCCGACCGGTTGCAGCGAGAGCGAATCATCCGGTACAAACCCCGCACCACCGCCGGCACCGGTCTGCATGCATGATTACAGCGGTCGAGCGGATCTGACCGTTCCAGACGTTGTGGTCGCCGACTGGGGAACGCCGGTACGTCTGGACGCCCCGGTCAATACCGACTGCCCACAGGATGCAATCGAAATCTCGCCGGACAGCAGCTATCTGTACGTGATGTATACGGAAGCGTTGCTGGACAGCCTGTCGCCGGAACAGATCACCGCCCGTCACAACAACACCTATCGACTGCCACGACTGGGCGCTGCCGATACTTTCGGACCACCCGAGTACTTCGATTTGTCGGGAGGAGTCGAAAACACCCTGGATGGCGAACTCAGTTTCGCGCCCGACAGCCCGCTCGTCTATTTTCACTCACTACGGATTGACAACCTCGGCTATCAACAGAATCCACCGACCGAGGACTTTCTCGATATCTACGAGGCGGATCTGGTCGACGGCATGGCAGTCAACGTGC
Organism: candidate division GN15 bacterium; assembly: GCA_014727815.1. GTDB lineage: Bacteria > Zixibacteria > MSB-5A5 > GN15 > FEB-12 > WJMS01. The sequence goes on along the minus strand of WJMS01000364.1, from coordinate 1,576 downwards.
GGAATCTCGGACCAAACGTCAATTCGGTCTACCCCGACGGTGAGCATGCGATACATCCCGATGGTCGCACGCTCTATTTCGGATCGCTCCGTCCCGGCGGCTCGGGCAATACCGACATCTGGATGTCTACCCGTGACAGCTCCGGGTGGACACCGGCCGTGAATCTCGGGACAACGATCAACTCGCTTGCCAATGACTATCAGCCGACTTTCACGGCCGACGGCGATACGATGTACTTTGCGTCAGGGCGTAATCCGCTTATCGGCATGGCTATCTACCGCTCGGTTCGCACCGGCGATACGTGGGGCGCCCCCGCGTTGGTGATTCAAGGTCTGGTCGGGGAACCATCGCTCACTGCTGACGGTCGACTATTGTACTTCGTGCATATCAGAAGCGATGCCGGCGGCAATTATGACTCCGATGTGTGGCTGTGCCGGCGGGCCGGCTCGTAGATATCAGCCGGCCGGAGCAGCGGGGGCGCCGGCTGTTGGCGATGCCGGCTTTCTCAGCCGTCCGCCGACCATCGTCCCGATCGCCCCGAGAATCGGATTGAGGAAGGCGAGCCACGAGGGCTGATCGGCCTTCTGCATCGCCTCCATCATAGGGACATCGGCGGCACGCTGGGTATCTGCCGCGCCGGAATCGGACAGCGTCGGTACGGCCATCGCAACACCGAGTACCAGCACAACCGCCGCCAGCACCATCGTCGCCTTGATATTCTTGCTGATCATTGTGCAGACCAGCCCGCCCAGAACGGCGGCGATGAAGCCCAGGATAATACTGATCACGATCCAGATGCCCGACACGTCGTAGCTGCCCGGCTTAAACGAGCCTTCGGTGCCGAGGATCATGAACGCGAGACCAAACGTGATGAAGACAAACACGAACATCACGATATAGCCGACAATCACGCCGAGAATGTTTTTAACCATTGGATGCGTCCTTTACTGAAATGTGATGGGCACTTGAACTGCTTGAGAGAGCCGCGCTCGAATCGCGCGTCTGACCCAACGATACGACCGGTTCGCCCGTTCGGTCAAGCGAAAAAGGGGGCTTAGTCGGTCGATGATTGCCGACACGCGAAGTCCCGAACCGGGGGGGACCGGTCGATAGTTGCCGGCACGCGAAGTCCCGAACCGGGGGGACCGGTCGATAGTTGCCGGCGGACGAGAAACGACGGCGACAGGGATTGGTCGGCTTGCTGCACCAAAGACAGGGAAGATCAGCGTGCACGAGGGCCGCTCACACGATGACTGAGCCCGGCGGTGGTTGCCCGACCGCCGGGCCTCAATTCGAACGGCATATAATAGTCAAATAGTCAATCAATCCCGGACACAACGCACTGAAAAACCGTAGTGCTTAGGGTCGCGGTAACGGTGAACCTGCGAATTGTTGTATCTCAGGTGCCGGTACCACGCGTGGCTACTATTGTACTCCCTAGAAGAGTAAAAGTAGGCGCTGTTACCGACATCGTAAAAGGAGCCAACGCGGTCGCGGTAGCCGCCCGGCAACGCGGAAAAGCCGCTTTCGTTGGTGGCGCCTGTGTTGGGACTACTCCAATGCGTTGTGCCCGTTT
>WJMS01000363.1 GCA_014727815.1 candidate division GN15 bacterium | reverse complement strand
TATCCGTTTGTCGTGCTCCACGCCGCAACGTTGCGTAACTATGGCTACACGCCGCCGTTTCTCTCCGAGGGGCTGGCGGGCTATCTTGGCTTTGCCCGGTACGATATGGGCAAGATGCTGGAAGAGGGCGCCGAGGTGTCGCTGCACGACTACATGTCGACACACCACTACCTCAGCGCCGAACCGGTGCTGGCCGACCGCGTGGCCGGTTCGTTTACACGGTTCTTGATCGACCAGTACAAGATTACCCCGTTTCTTGAATGCTATCGGAAGGCCGACGACCTGACGCTTCAGCGCTCGCTTGAAACGACCTACGGCAAGTCGCTGTCGACCCTCGAAGCTGAGTGGCGGGAGTATCTCGACACGGTGACGGTTGATTTCAAACAGATCGCCTACTTCGCTAACTTCTCCGAGACGATGCGTGATTACTCACAGCAGCTGGCCTACGCCACCGATATGGTCGACTATGCCGAGAGCCGGGAGGACTCCGTTCGTGCCTTTGGTGAGATTGTCCGGGCGGCCTTTTTCACCGGTGAATACTACCTGGCCACCGAATTCGAGGAGAAGCAGCTTCACCTCGATTCATCCGCCCGCAATTACATGTCGCTGGGATCCTACCAGATGATGAACGGGTTGTACGATACGGCACTTGTGAATCTCGACCGAGCCCGGGACATGGACAGCACCGACAACCTGATTCGCTTCAACCTGGCGACCAATCACCTCTATCGCGGCGAACGTCGCCAGGCCCGGTTCATGCTGGAAGAAATCCTGCGTACCGCCGAGGGCGAAGGTCCGGTGATTGAAAGCCGTCTGACACTGGCATCGATACTGTTCCAGGAGGGCGGTCCCGACGATATCGAAAAGGCCGTCCGGCTCTGCCGTGAGGCGCTCGAGTTGCTCAACCCGGCCCTGACCGGCAGCCGGCAGGCGACGCCGCTGACCTATCTCTGGGCCGGGATCGCCTTCCTGGGCACGGACAACACCGCCGACGCCTGGGACTATCTGCATACCGCGCTCCTGCTGGAGACCCGCGCATTTTACCGCGGCATGATCAACCTGTGGCTGGGTAAGGTTGCCGATGTGCGCGGGGAGCATGATGTCGCCCGGGATTTCTACGGCCGCGTCCTGGCGCTGCCATCGGCCGACTACCACCAGATTGAAGCGCGCAACCTGCTCAAAGGACCGTTCACCCAGTAGTTATGTTTGGATTCCTCAACGCTGCCGCATTGTTCGCCGCCGCCGCGGCGCTGATCCCGTTGATCATCCATCTGTTCTCGCGGCGACGGGTGAAGATTGTCGAGTTTTCGTCGCTGAAGCATCTCAAGGCGATGCAGCGACGTCAGGTGCGGCGGCTGAAGATACGTCAGCTCCTCCTGCTGCTGTTGCGCATGCTTATCATTCTTGTGGTCGTCCTGGCGTTTGCCCGGCCGACGACCGAAGACGGTGCGGTTGGTTCCCATGCCTCGGTGTCGGCGGTTATCCTGTTCGACAATTCAGTGTCCATGGATCGCTTTGTCGCCGACGGCAACCTGTTTGAGCTGGCGAAAAAACGCACCGAGCAACTGCTGGAGACATTCGGGCAGTCCGACCAGGTGTGCCTGATTCCAATGACCGGCTCGGCGGCTGATACCGAGGCGCGCGCTTTCGGTTCGGTCGAGACCACCCGGGAGCAGCTGGCGCGGCTTTCGGTCGGCCCAGGATCGGCTGACCTCAATGCGGGGCTGGACAACGCACAGCGTTTGCTCGAACGCTCACAGAACCTCAACCAGGAAATCTATGTCGTCACCGATCGCCAGCGAAGCTCGCTGCCCGACGACGAACCCACTGTTACACCCGAAGCGCCGATCTACCTGGTCGACCTTCCGCTGGAAGACAACGATGATCTTGGCATTATCGGCGTCGACTTCGGCGGGCAGTTGATCCAGCCGGGCCTCGATTTCGACATCGAAGCAACGGTCAAGAACTACAGTGACGAAGCCAGTGGTGATCGGATCGCCTCGCTGTTTCTCAACGGCAACCGCGTAGCCCAGACCGATTTCACGGTCGACGGCCAGTCGGAAGCGACGGTGCGCTTTACCCGTTCGGTTTCGCGGACCGGTTTCCACAGCGGCTACATTGAAATCTCCGATGACAAGTTTACGGCCGACAACCGCTACTATTTCACGTTTGCTATCCCGGAGAATTTCAACCTGTTGATCGTCAGCGCCGATGGTTCCGCGCCGTATTTCAACCTCGCTCTGGTACCGGATCAATCGCTGTCGCGCTTCTGGTCGGTAAAACAGGTCGGCGCCGACAACCTGGCCGGCATCAACTTCAATGACTACGACGTCATCCTGATGGCCGGTGTGCCGCAGGTGCCGGAACGCTATGTCGACCGACTCAAGCTGTTCACCCGTCGCGGCAACGCCCTGTTTGTTGTCTATGGCAGCAACACCGATATCGACAGCTTCAATCGGATGTGGAGTGAAGTCACCGGGGTGGTCTACGACCAGTCGATCAACCCGAACCCATCGCGGGCAGGCTTCTACACCCTCGGTTCGATGGATATGACCCACCCGGTCTTCTCGGTGTTCGGCTTCGACCAGAACGAACCGCCGCAGATCAAATTCTACACCCTGCCGCAGTTGCAACTGCTCGAGGATACCCGGACACTCATGCGCTTTACCGGTGACCGCCCGGCCCTGGTCGAACGCCGGTTTGGCTCCGGACGGGTACTGACGTTCACCGGTCCGACCGCGCCGGAGTACTCCGACCTGGTCGGCCACGCGTTTTTTGTGCCGTTTGTCTCTCGCGTCGCCGAATATCTGGCCAGC
>WJMS01000362.1 GCA_014727815.1 candidate division GN15 bacterium | reverse complement strand
TCGTTCCTGGCTGAAACGGTCATCGACACCGAAACCGGTGAAGTGGTGTACGCCGTGGGCGAACCGATGACCGAAGACCTGGTCGAGAAACTCACCGAACTGGGCATCAAAAACGTCCGGATCGTGCCGCCGGACGAGAAGAAAGACGCGTTTGTGATCCTGAACACCCTCCGCAAGGACACGACGCAGAATCGCGAAGAAGCGCTGGTCAAGATCTACACCCTGATGCGTCCGGGTGAGCCACCGACCATGGAAATGGCCGAGTCGCTGCTCGAAAAACTGCTCTTCGACAACAAGCGCTATGACCTTGGTGAGGTCGGTCGATATATGATCAACGAGCGGCTGGGTCTCGAGATACCGCTCGACAAGACCGTCTTCGACCACCAGGACCTCATTGCGATAACCAAATACATCATCGGCCTGCGCAACGACCAGGGCTATACCGACGACATCGACCACCTCGGCAATCGTCGCGCCCGCACCGTCGGCGAGCTGCTGGCCAATCTCTTTTCGGTCGGCCTGTCACGCGTGGCGCGTACGATCCGTGAGCGCCTCTCGCTGAAAGATCAGGACAACGTCACCCCGCAGCTGCTGGTCAACGCTCGCACCGTCTCATCGGTAATCGAGACCTTCTTCGGCTCATCGCAGCTCTCGCAGTTCATGGACCAGACCAACCCGCTCTCCGAGTTGACCCACAAGCGCCGGCTCTCGGCGCTCGGGCCGGGCGGTCTGACCCGCGAACGGGCCGGCTTCGAGGTCCGTGACGTCCACCACACGCACTACGGCCGGATGTGTCCGATCGAGACACCGGAAGGCCCGAATATCGGCCTGATCACCTCGATGGCGACCTTCGCCCGGATCAACAAGTACGGTTTCCTCGAAACGCCCTACCGCAAAGTCGAGAAGGGGCGCGTGACCGAGGAGATCGTCTTCCTCTCGGCCGAACAGGAGGATCGTTACTTCATCGCCGGGTGCGAAGAGTCGCTCGATGACAAGGGCAAGTTTGTCAATGAGAATATCACGGTCCGACGCCGGTCGGACTATCCGATCATCCCGCGCGAGGATGTCCAGTACATGGATGTCTCGCCGCGTCAGATCGTTTCCGTGGCGGCCTCGCTGATTCCCTTCCTGGAGCACGACGATGCCAACCGCGCCCTGATGGGCTCCAACATGCAGCGTCAGGCGGTGCCGCTGCTGAAGACCGAAGCCCCGGTCGTCGGCACCGGCATGGAGCGCAAGGTCGCGCTCGACTCAGGCGTAGCCGTTCGCTGCCGCCACAGCGGCACGGTCGTCTACGTCGACGCCGACAAAGTCGTCATCCGTCCCAAAATCTCTCAGCGTGCCGGCAAGCTCGGCTATGTCGAGGATCACGTCTACACGCTGACCAAGTACCGCCGCTCCAACCAGGACACCTGCATCAACTACCAGCCGGTGGTGTCGCTCGGCGACGACGTGACGGCCGGTGATGTGATTGCCGATGGTCCGGCGGTTGACAAGGGCGAACTGGCCCTTGGCAACAACACCCTCGTGGCCTTCATGCCCTGGCGCGGCTACAACTTCGAGGATGCCATCATCCTCTCCGAACGACTGATCCACGAAGATATCTTCACCTCGATTCATATCGAGGAATACGAACTCCAGGTGCGCGACACCAAACGCGGCGCCGAGGAAATCACCCGGGAAATCCCCAATGTCTCGGAAGAGGCATTGCTCAATCTTGACGAGATGGGCATCATCCGGGTCGGCGCCGAAGTCGAGGCGGGCGATATCCTGGTCGGCAAAGTCACCCCGAAAGGGGAGACCGAACTGTCGCCGGAAGAGCGCCTCTTGCGGGCAATTTTCGGCGAAAAGGCCGGCGATGTCCGTGATGCCTCGCTGAAAGCGCCGCCGGGGATGAAAGGCGTGGTCATCAAGACCCGCACCTTCTCCCGCAAGGAACGCACCGAGGATGCCAAGAAGCAGGAGAAGACCGAGGTCGCGGCGATCAAGCGCCAGTTCAACAAGCAGATCCTCGATATCACTAATCTGCGCAATCAGAAATTGGGCGAACTGCTCGAAGGACACACCTCGAAACTGATTCGCTCCGCTGTCGACAACTCGGTCCTGATCCGCACCGGTCACAAATTCAAGGCTGATACGTTTGAGTCGATCGATGTCGACCAGGCCGTTGCGGCCGACGGCTGGTGTGATGACGACACGGTCAACAAGCATGTCGAATCGGTCATCGCCGAGGCGGCCGAACTGCTGCAGCACAAGCATACGCAGATGGAGATCGAGGTCGACAAGGTCCAGCGCGGCGCCGAGCTGCCGCCCGGCGTCAAGCAGCTGGTCAAAGTTACCATCGCCATCCGACGCAAGATTTCGGTCGGTGACAAGATGGCCGGGCGCCACGGCAACAAGGGCGTGGTTTCCCGAATCGTACCGATCGAGGACATGCCGTACATGGATGACGGCACCCCGGTCGATATCATTCTCAACCCGCTCGGCGTTCCGTCCCGTATGAACGTTGGCCAGATCCTGGAAACCCACATGGGCTGGGCGGCCAAACGCCTGAAGCAGCGTATCGCCACTCCGGTCTTCGATGGCGCC
>WJMS01000361.1 GCA_014727815.1 candidate division GN15 bacterium | reverse complement strand
GGCTTGACGACTGCCAATCGATTTTGTCTATTGAGGAAAGAAATCACGAGTTGCCGAGTAGAACAGTCAGCGTGAACCATCCGGGAGGGAATACAAGCATGCCACGACCCATCATTGTACTCATAGTGACACTCACCATTCTCGTTCCGGCTGCGCCGGTGGTCGGGGAGGAAACACAAGACAGCATTGTGGTCGATGGCACCCTGCATTCACCCGATGAGATCTTCAGGCTGCTCGAGCGCTCGGAACTGGCCTATGTCATCAGAATGACCGACACCCTCGAGCAGATTATCGGCAAGCCCGAGCGACTGGTGCTCGATCCGTGGCTGCTCGTGGCCGATGACGAGGGCAACGCCGCCGTGGCCCAGTACGAGTTCTCCGATTCAATCCTGGCCGCGCTCAAGGCGGGTGATCTGGACTACAAAAACGGCCGGTACCAGTCGGCCGCCGCACACTATCGACGGGCCCACGAATTGTCACCAAACTCGTCGCCACCGCTCACCTACCTCGGCAACACCTATTACATGGCCGGGCAGTTCGACAGCGCCCGGGTCATACTCAACCGTGCCCTGGAACGCAATCCCGATGATTACCAGGCGCTGTGGTTTCTGGCCGAAACGTATTGGGAACTGGACTCGCTCGAGGCAGCGTGGCGGACGATGTGCCGGGCGCACCTGATGAACCGTAACCACGAAGAGATCCGGAAGTCCATCGCACAACTGCGCGCCGATATGGGCGATGCGTGGGAGTATTTCGAGTTCACCCCGCACTACCAGGTCTACGCCGACTCGACCGATACCACCACTATCCACATCCTGACCGACAACGAATCGTTGGGCTATGCGATGGTGAAGGCGCTGTGGCGTTTTGAACCGGGCTATACCGAACGGATGGCGCCCGGGGCACATTTCCTCGGACCGTTCAACATGCTCGAGGAACGCGAGGCGCTGGTCATGTCGATCGCGTACATGGACGACAACGTACCGATAGAAGAGATAATCGACGAGGGCTTTATCGATGCCTTCATCCTGTACGAAGTGGTCGGGCCGATCGAGCCGCGTCTGTTGATGATTCTCTCTGAAGAAACACTGTCGCACCTGACCGACTATATTGACCGGTATCACTAACCCCGGGCGCTGTGCATTGTCGCTGAGGAGGATTTATGCCCGTGACAAACCTTTGTCGAATGACGGTCGAGTAATCACGGCCACATTCCTATTGCATCTGCGTCGCGGAAGTGTTTGCTTTCGCAATGGAGGCAAGTATGGACAAAGGTTCACCTGTCACACTCATCTATCGCCTGCGAGCCGATAACACCATCAGCTATGTCGGTTCCGGCTGGCGCGAGTTTGCCGAGCACAACGACGCACCCGAATTGATGCCGGCCGCTGTGCTCGACAAACCGATCGATGACTACATCGACGGCGCCGATGCGCAACGACTGTTCGCCCTGCTTTTTGCCCGCGTCCGCAATGACAACACCCGGGTCACCTTCCCGTTCCGCTGCGATGCACCGGACCGGCGACGCTACTGCCGGATGGAGATGGTACCGCTCGACGATGACGGCATTGAAATGCAGTCGATTGTCGAACGAGTCGAACGTCGCGAGGATATCTCCCTGTTGGACCGCAAGCTGCCCCGAGGCGCCGATGGTGTTACCATCTGCAGCTGGTGCCGCAAGGTCTACTCACCGCAATCAGGGTGGGTCGAGGTGGAACAGGCGATCGCCGAGATGGACCTCATGGGGCGGGAGGAGCAACCCCGGCTCTCCCACAGCATCTGCCCGCGCTGCTACACCCGGGCCAATGCCCAGCGATAGCACGGATCGGTGAACCGGCCACCGATCTGCGCGTTACACCGGTATGTCCACTGACACCACATCCCGCTCGCCATTCGGCCTGGTCGGCTGGCTGGCCGCCACCTTTGCGGTCGCGTTCTTCGGCGCCCAGTTCACGCCCGGCGAATGGTACGCCCTGCTCACCAAACCGGCCTGGACCCCGCCCAACTGGCTGTTCGGCCCGGTCTGGACCCTGCTGTACGCCATGATGGCTGTGGCGGCCTATCTCGTCTGGCGACGTTTCGGCTTTGCCGGCGGGGGAGGCGTGGCGCTCGGCCTGTTCCTGTTGCAGCTTGTCCTCAACGGTCTCTGGTCCTGGTTCTTTTTCGGCCTGCACTGGATTGGCCTCGCCTTTCTCGATATCCTCGCGCTCTGGGTGGCGATTCTCGCCACGATCATCGCCTTCTACCGCCTCCACCGCATCGCCGCCTGGCTGTTGATTCCTTACCTGCTCTGGGTGAGTTACGCAGCCGCCCTGAACCTCGCCCTCTGGCGCCTCAACTGACTGCTCCGGTTTCCGACAGTTCGATCCTGACACATTGGCGACTAAGTTATCTCTACCATCTGTCGAACTAGACGGATAGTGAGCCCTTCCGGCTCGCAGTGCAGGAGAGAGGTTGGAGGAGTACCATGTTTGACGTTACCCCGGTTACATTCACGTACAAGATACGCCCGGACGATACGATCTACGAGATCGGCCTCGGCTGGGATGAGTTCGCCACGGCCAACGACGCCCCCCACCTGACCGCCGATCGTGTGAGCGGCCAGTCACTCTGGGATCACATCACCGGCCGTGAGATCCGGCACCTCTACCAGATGCTGGTCAGCAAGGCCCGCAAGGTTGGCGTCACACTATCGGTGCCGTTTCGATGCGATTCGCCGCGGGCACGACGCTATTGTCGACTGGATATTGTTCCGGCCACCGATGGGTCAGTGACGTTTCATTCAATCATCAGTCGGGTCGATTCCCGTCCGGAAATCGCTTTGCTCGATGTCGAACAGCCCCGGTGCGAGGAAGCCGTAACCGTGTGCAGCTGGTGTAAGGTTGTCTATTCGCCGGAATCCGGCTGGGTCGAAGCCGAGCGGGCAATTGCCGAGATGGACCTGTTTGGCGGTGAATGTCAACCGGCCATCACGCACGGCATCTGCCCGAGCTGTTTTGCCCTCGCCGAGCGCGAAATCGAACGTGTATCGGCGGTCTCGTAAGCTGTTCGAAAAAGTCAACCGCCCACCCGCTTATCAGTCAGACTACCGAACCGCTCGTGTTCGATGTCGCCGGTTGTAACAAGAAAGCGCGCTGCCGGGCGTGATCGCCCAACAGCGCGCTGTGGTTATCGGATACAGTCGAGCGCCATGCGCCCGAGAATCAAACGAGGCTACTCAGACTTGGTCTCCTCGTCGGCATCAGACTCCGATTCGGATTCCTGTTCGGTCGATTCAGCGTCGGCCTCGCCCGCCTCGGCGGCCGCCTGTCGTAAGGACTCCGGCATTGCCTCGGCCATGGCGCCGCCACCGCCGCCCGACTGGGCAGCCGCGTTCGCCTTCTTTTCATGGTCGGCCATGAACTTGTCGAGTTCGGCGCGTTCCCGCTGCTTGTAGTAGGCGACGACCGACAGCACGACCTTGTGCTGGCCGCGGTCGAATTCGATCACCTGCAGCGGAATCGACTCGCCCTCGCTGAACATGCCGCTGGGGTCGGCGACCTCCTTGGTGGTGAGCTGGTTGGTCGGCACGAAGCCTTCCACGCCGTCACCGAGATCAACGACCACGCCGCGGTCGAGCACCTTGGTGATAGTGCCCAGGCATTCCGAGCCGATCGAGTATTTCCGGGCCAGTTCGGGCCACGGATCATCGGTCAGCTGCTTGTAGCCGAGCGAGATGCGACGGTTTTCATGGTCGATCTTGAGCACCTTGATATCGACCTTGTCGCCCTTCTTCATCACCTCCGAGGGATGCTGAATCCGGCGCGTCCAGGACATATCGGAGATATGCACCAGACCGTCGATACCTTCCTCGAGTTCAACAAAGGCGCCAAACGCGGTCAGGTTGCGCACCCGTCCGCCGACCACCTTGCCGACCGGGTACTTGTCCTCGATCGTGGTCCACGGATCCGGCTCCATCTGCTTGATGCCGAGCGAGATCTTCTCGTTATCCTTGTCGACCGAGAGCACCACCGCATCGACCTGGTCGCCCACCGACATGATCTTCGACGGGTGCTTGATATGCTGGGTCCAGGACATCTCGGAGATGTGAATCAGGCCCTCGATGCCTTTCTCCAGCTCAACAAAGGAACCGTAGTCGGTAATCGAGACAACCGTTCCTTTGATCTTTTTGCCGATCGGGTATTTCTGCTCGATATTCTCCCACGGGTACGGCGTCATCTGCTTGAGGCCGAGCGAAATGCGGGAGGTGTTTTCATCGTAGTCGAGAATCTTGACGTCGATATTCTCGCCAAGATTGACCATTTCCGAGGGGTGACGGATGCGGCCCCACGACATATCGGTGATATGCAGCAGGCCGTCGACACCGCCGAGGTCGATGAAGACGCCGAAGTCGGTGATGTTCTTGACCACACCCTGGCGGATCTGACCGACTTCGATTTCATTGAGCAGCGTCGCCCGCATCCGTTCGCGCTCTTCCTCGAGCACGACCCGGCGGGAGACAACGATATTTCGACGGCTCTTGTTCAGCTTGATGATCTTGACTTCGATCGTCTCGCCGATAAGCGCGTCGAAATCCGGGACCTGGCGCAGGGAAATCTGCGAGCCCGGCAGGAAGGCGTCGACACCCATGATGTCGACCACCACACCGCCCTTGATCCGTCGAGCAATCTTACCCTCGACCGTATCGCCGGCGTCGTGGATGTCGCGGATCTTGTCCCAGACCCGCATGAAATCGGCTTTCTGCTTGGACAGCAGCAATTGCCCGTTGGCGTCCTCGATCTGTTCGAGGAAGACCTCGATATCGTCGCCAACCGCCACCGAACTGGTGTCGGCAAACTCGTTGATCGCTACGATACCTTCGGACTTGAAGCCGACATCGATGATGACATCGTCCATCGTGACGCCGATCACGCGTCCCTGGACGATTTCACCCTCTTTGATGTCCCGGATAGTCGAGTCGTACATCTCGACCATGGCGTCGTAGTCCGCTTTGTCGTAGACCACGCCGGACACATCAGTGATTTTCACCGCTTCGACCTCGGGCTTTTCAGTCCGCATGGCCGGGGATTCAGTGCGCGCTTTGGCTTTTTCGACCAGCCGCTGACGGCGGTTGGTCATCAGCATTTCTCGCGCTACTTCGTCCTGGACCTCTTCCTGGACATTAACTTCCGGCCCGGTGTCGGTCTTGGTGATTTTGGTTTTGGTACGGGATGTTTTCTTCCCGCCGATGGCTTTCCGCTTGGACGGACGCGACGAGCCACCCTTGCCTGGTTTTTTGGCAGGTGCCATATGTGTTAGAGATACCTCCTGTCTCCGTCGAACGGTTTGGATTTTTCCCTGGCGGGAAACCAGTCGACGGCCGCCCCGTGTCGGCAGGACCGCCGGGGCGAGTGCCTATAATAAGGCATTTCGGCAGAAATCCAACGGCTTTTTGGGCTATTCGTTAAAAAAAGACAGATTCGATGCTGATCAGGGTAAGGGCGATCAGGTAGTGCGATCCGCCAACGTGTCACGCAAGCGGGTGATTCGGCGCATGACTTCAGCCGTGATTTCGAGATAGCCTTCTTTCGTATCGGTCCGCTCCGCGATGAAATCGGGGGAGACGGGTTGGCCGTAAGAGATGCTCAGTCGGTCGCGTCGTAGAAAGCAGTCTTTCAGGCGATTGGAGCCGTGAATATAGGCCGGAACGATGGGACACTGGACTTTGGCGGCCAGCAGGCCCAGACCCGGCTTGGGCGGTAGAAAGTCGTTCGTCTTCGAACGAGTGCCCTCGGGGAAGACGGTCAGGCCGTAGCCGTTGTGCAGTGCTTCCATGGAGTACTTCAGTGACTGCCGGTCCATCTGTCCCCGCCGGACCGGGCGAGCGTTGGTGCGCCAAATAATTGCGCCAAACAGCTTGCTGTCAAAGAGTTCCTTTTTGGCGAAAAAGAACAGTTCGCGGGGAATGAAGCTGCCAACCAGGGGCGGATCGTAGTAGGAGCGGTGATTACTGGCCAGGATAAACGGGCCTTCTGTCGGAATGTGTTCGCGGCCGTAAATGCGAATTCCGAACAACAGCCGTCCGGCCAGATACGTGCCGGTCTTACCGATCCAGTAGAGTAGATGCATAGCGGGCAAAAGGTAGTGGTTTGCGTCGTGACAGGCAAGTCCCGCAGGAGTTTTCGCGTATGAGAGTCACCCTTGACAAAAATGGACAAGAGATAACGTGTTTATGGGCTTGACAGGGGGCAGTGGCAGGTTATATTACACTCACAACGAGAGACCTCGCCTTCGGGTGGTAATACGAGCCCGCCGCTCTATGCGGCATAATGGACGGGGTTTTTCAACAACTAAATCTCGCTACCCCACGGTCCTGCCGCGGGGTAGTTTTTTTGTGCCATGTTTGGGGGGAGTCTACGGTGCGTCGGGTTGGACGAAACTGCAGTCAACGATCTCGACCGTATCGAACCCATCGGCATCAACACCCGATTCGAACCATATACGCGCGTGAGTGAATCGCTCCCAGTTCGCATTATTGCCGACTGTCGGGAGTTGATCGGCCAGGGTATTGCCGGGACCAATCGGAATTCGATAGGTGCGCCAGTCGTAGTACTCCGAGCCACGCACCAGGAAGCTGTCGGGATTGCTGTCGAAGTCGATCAGGCACGTGTAGTAGTGATCGTCTGTGTCGAAGTGACCCAGCAGGCGTTCGTCGTCGGGGCGGCCCAGTCGCGTGGGATCCTCGCGATTGCCTTCAGTGCCGTTGAGCCACTCGTAGTAGATCGGATCGTCGGGATCTTCCATGCGCGTTTGAAACACCGGATCTTCGCATACCGCTGCCGGGTAGGGGCACTTGCCCTCGTTACGGAAATACCAGTTGTCCCGGTGCGGATCGGGGTTGGTCAGCGGGTCGTAGCCGGGTTCGTCGACGTCTGCCAGCCCGTCAAGCCCGACATCCTCTTCCTGATCAACGACCCAATTGTGATTACCGTCCGGCCCGTGATCCTCGCCAGACTCCTGGTTGTCACCGTTGATATCTTCGTTGATACGACCCATATCGATGTGCATTCTGCCGCCGGAGGCACGCAACCGTATCTCGAGAAATGTCGGATACATCGCGGCCGTGCGGGAGTTGTCACGTGGTAGATCGGTCTCGAACATGATCCCTGCCCAGGACGGGTAGAACAGCGTGTCCAGATCGCTGCCGAAGCCGAACACCGTGAACGACGGTCGATAGATGAGCCGGAGGGATTGGACAACGCCCTGGGGCTGCTCGACTGCCGGGCCGTACACGTCGGCCCGAGTCGGCCGGTCGTACGGCAAATGCCAGAGAATCCGACCTCGTTGCGTGGATTCGTTCACGGGGACGGGTCGTGATGAGTATTGCCACGCCACCCGTGACAGCGGCAAACCGTCAAAATACTCGGGCTGGTTTGATTTGGTCGGGCCATCATCGCCGCAGGCGAACATCAGCGCCGCTATCAGCAGACCTGTCCCCAGGGCACAGCAGACCCGTATCGCAGTTTTTGAAGTCATCAATCGCACACGAACACCCCCTGGTTGCGTCACCGTAAGATGGTGTATAAACTCGATTTTGTAAAGCCGCAAATCGTGTTGAAGCCGGTGGCGCCGCCAGATCCAGGAGGTTGGCCGACTACTTGATCAACAGCATCTTCTTTGTATCGCTGTAGTGGCCGGTTTCCAGACGGTAGAGGTAAATTCCCGATGCGACCGGCTGCCCGTTCCGATTGGTCCCATCCCAATCCACCGTATATGCGCCGGCGGACAGGTGGCGGTCAACCAGTCGGGTTATCCGCTGACCCAGTATATTGTACACCGACAACCGCACCGAAGTTGCCTCGGGCAGGCTGAACCGGATTTCGGTCGTCGGGTTGAACGGGTTGGGATAGTTCTGGCCGAGTTCGAATTTGCCCGGCAGGCTCCCCGGGTCGTTTTCGACAACGTCGGTCGGTGAATCGACAAATGAACCGAGCGCCTGCCCCGAGTAGGTGACCACGCCGTTGAGGCTGTCACGCGAAAGTGTGAGGAGAATATCGAATCCCTCGGCGATGAACTCGATACGGTGGGTCACATGCACCGTCGTGGCAAACAGCGTGTCATTTAGATAGGTGTCGGTGATCTGCCGTCGATGAGCCCTGACACGAAGACAGGGCACGGCGTTGCCTTCCCAACTGACCGTCCCGTACGCATCAACCTCATAATCTGTCGTATCGAACGACAGGCTGTAGACCGATGGCGAACTTACACTGCGGTCGAATTCGCGCGCCTGCCACGTGTCACCGTAATCCATCGGGAAAAGATACTCCGGGGTGAGGCTGTCGGGTTTGCTGGCGAAGATGCCCGCGGTGGACGAATGAGTCACGCTGCCCAGATTGGTAAACGAGGTAGCGACTGAACGAAGGATCGTCCAGGAGGTATCCGTGCCGAAGGGATAGCGGATCGCAACGTTGGCGGCGGGAAATGAATCGATCAGTGGCACCGTTGCGACTTCGACGACCGTGCCGTTGTACGGCAGAGTGGTCGAAAGGCCGGTGAACGGCCAGGTGAGGCTCCCGCTGCCGTCACCAGCCGCGGTGAAGAGGCTGTCGGTCACCCCGCCGACCTGGACATACTCCACCTGCGATCCGATCGGTGGCTGGTAATCATTGGTGGCAATCGTAATCTGTGCGGTCCCGGTCGAGACCAGGAGCACAAGAGAGACTACCGCAAGGCAAAGCACCGTACGCATAAGCTGCTCCTGTATAATGAGTTCTGCTATCTGAAAGTCATGTTCGAAATGCCGAGAGTCGGGTCGGTCTAACGGCTTCGTCGCGTGGGCACTGCTTCGCTGGTAAATATTACGAGATAGAGTGAATTTGTCAATTATTTGTTTTTGGGAGGTTCGGATCAGGCTGTCGAAACAGGGAGCCCGGCGACTTACCGAGTTATCAGACCAGTTGTCGGAGGAGTTCGATGATGTGCTCGACCTGGCCCTGGATAGTCAACTCGGTCGTATCAACCTCATGGGCGTCATCGGCGCGGGTCAGTGGTGAGTGCTCGCGATTGGAGTCGAATCGGTCACGGCGTTCGAGATCGTCGCGCACTTCTTCAATCGTGCTGCTGATTCCCATCTGCTGAAGATCTCGGAGGCGTCGCTCGGCGCGAGCATCAACCGAGGCGACCAGGAACACCTTCAACTCGGCATCGGGAAACACCACGGTCGTGGTGTCGCGGCCTTCAGCGACGATACATCCGCGTTCCCCCATTGCCTTCTGCTTTTCCACCATCGCTCGACGTACCTCGGGATGGGCGGAGATTTCGGAGACCTGCCGGGTCACCTCGGGTGTGCGAATCTCAGAGGTGACCTCGGAGCCGTTGAGGAAGACACGATTGATATCGGCATGAGTCTCGAACTCGATCTGCATCTGATTCGCCACCAGTCCGAGCCGGCGGGCATCGGCTGGTGAAATACCGTGCTGGAGGGCATGCCAGGTGAGCGCCCGGTACATCGCGCCGGTGTCGAGATACTGGTAGCCGAGGCGGGCCGCGACCATTTTCGCGGTAGTTGATTTGCCTGATCCGGCCGGACCATCGATAGCAATCACACGGCAATCGGACTCTGGGGTGGGGTCGGGGGTGGCTGTCATGCGAGCCAAACTAACCAATATCCCGGATACAGGCAAATCAAAAGGAGTCATCATTAATAGCGCGAGATCAGGCGGGTCACTCACGACGGTTGCCCGTTCTTTTCCGGGTGTGACGGAATATTTTTCCGATTGGAGGTGTGTGAGCGGCAAAGCCAGAATCGCCGTCAGGCCGTAAATTGCTTTGAGACAGCGGGTTGGGCGCGATACGCCAATTTGGGCACGGGGCTTGCAAAAGGTTCGGTCGGCAAACTGTAAATACGTGGAGTAAATCCGTGACCGACGAACCGAATGAAATGACCGAACCATCCGCACCGGCAACAGTCGAAGCGGAAGTACCGGCCAAATCCGGCGGCTTTCCGAAGATCTACCTGTTGATGGGTGTGATCGGGCTGCTGGTCGTGGCGCTGGCGGTTGTGACGACGCTCTGGCTGGTCGGCGGTGATGAACCAACCGCTGAAGCTGAGCCCGAGACTACGAGTGAAGTCGTTCACGCCACGCCGGAAGAACCGTCCCAGGAAGCATCGACTGACCACGCGGATGAGCATGCCCAGGCGCCGGAAGAGGATATCCCCGAGTTTGACCCGTACGAGCCGGTTGAGATCGATGAGGACTCCGGTGTGCTCGAGGACATCATGGCCAATCTCGAATTCCTCGACTACGAGCCGGAGATGACTGACGTGCCCGGCGAAGAGGGTGGCTCGGACAGCAAGATTTCCCGTGAAGATTCGATAGAGGCGGCCAACTGGATCGAGACCGAAATGGCCCGGCTGGCGGAAAAGGAAGCGGAACTGAATCAGCGCCAGAAAGAACTGGAGCGCCTGGACAAGATTGTGTCGCAGAAGGTGCTCAAGCTGGAGCAGGCCGAATCATCGCGAATTGCCGCACTCGCCCGACTTTACGACGGCATGGACCCGCGGGCGGTCGCCAAGCTGGTGGCCAATCTCGATGACGCCACGGTTGTGTCGATTTTGCCGCGCATGAAGCAGAAGAACGCATCGCAGGTGCTTTCGCTGATGCCGGCCGCACGGGCCGCCAAGCTTTCCAAACAGATGATTACGATTGCCGAGAATTGATCGATGATACCGTCCAACGCCAACATATTCGACCTTTTGCTCGGACCGATCGGTCCGGCCGCCACGCAGTCGGAGCAGCCGATCGGAGTCCCGCCTGGCCGGAGTGAGCGGTTCGGCAATGTGCTGCAGTTGCTCATGGCGCGGCAGCAGGGGCAGTCGGCCGGGGGCGTTGGGAGCAAAGAGTCATCGCCGTCGTGGCAGTCGTTGCTCGAACGCACTACCATTCAAGATCAAAATACCGCCGAGATGTCGCCGAATGCGGAGATGAGTGATACCGGCGAGTCGATCCTGCGCGCAATTCATCAGGCGCTGACCGGTGAACAGGCAGCAGTCATCCCGAATAAAAAAGAAGTCGTCTCCACCGAAACGCACGCCACCTCCCGCGAGTCCGCGGCCAAGCTGCTCGATCCATCGCTTGATATCGATGGTCTGCTGAGCCGGGCGCCGGCGCTCGAAGATGTAATCGAAGGGGCCGTCGCCGCCAAACCGGACAAGGCCGCAGCCGAAACAGACTTTACGAAACTGGCCATCGCCCGCACCACTCCGGTGCAGCAGAGTGTACGTCTGGAGCAGGTCGAGGGTGATTATCGCATTCTGGCGGTCAAGCCGCAGGGTGACTCGATCGAGTTGACCGTAAGACACAAAGATAAACCGAGCCAGCCGATCAAGCTGTCGCTGCCGATCGAGATGATCGATGATTTTGCGATTGACGTGTCGCGCCCGACCGGTGCGCAGACATCGGCCCGCCGGGTCGATCTATTCGAGCCGGTGGCGCAGGCGCAGCGGATGGATGAGCTGCTGGCCAGGCTCAATCTCAAAGAACTGCATATCAATAAGCCGAGCGATACCGCCACGCAGCACAAGCTGGCCGAAGGCCTGTCCGCCGACACGAAAGCAAGGCAGCAGGCCGCGCCATCTGCAGACAAACTGACCATTGAACTGGTGGCTGAGCGGTTGGCGGAGCCTGTCATTGCGCGACGTGAACTGCCGCGTTCGGCGATCGTGATGCGTGTGAATGCACCGGCGCCTCAGCAGCAGTCGATCATCCCGCAGCCCGAAACGCCGCTTTCGGCAAATCCGATCCAGCATCAGCCGCACAATCCGGCAGCCGCGGTCAATCGGCAGGATGCCACCGATGGCTTCGATATGCTGTTCGAGCGGACTGCCTCGCTGCAGGGTCGCACCGGCGAAGCGACATTCAACAAGAACCAGACATCGCCCGATACAATGTCATTACCGGACTTTGCCGCGAAGCCTTCTGAGACTGCCGATGCAGCCGCAACTCGTCGCGAGCTGCCGCAGGTGCGCTTCACGCTTCCCGATGATATCGCCCGGGGCATGAAGCCGGGTGGCCGCTCGGTCTCGATTGCGATCGAGCCGGAGAACCTCGGTCCGGCCCGTCTGCACCTGGCCATGCGTGACAATGCGCTGACCGCCCGGGTGACGGTTGAGACCTCACATGCGAAGGCGATGGTTGAGCAGTCGCTCGACCAGTTGTCGCAGCAGTTGTCGCGGGCGGGGATCAAGGTCGATTTGATAGAAGTCAATGTGTCCGGCGAGCAGGCCCGGCAGCAGTTTTCGGACCGGTCGTTTGCCAAGCGCCGACGCATCCGTTTACAGGATTCCGAACATGAGACGCTTCACGCCTCCGAGGCGGCCGGTACGACCGGCTCGCAGCACCGTCCGAGTCTGCTCGGTCCGAGCGGCGTGAACCTCTT
>WJMS01000049.1 GCA_014727815.1 candidate division GN15 bacterium | reverse complement strand
GGTGATTTGCGAAGCGGTCGGCCGCCATCACGCCATCTATCCCAAGGGCAGTGACAACCCGGATAACATTCCGATGCAGGTCGTCACCCTGGCCAACCTGATCTCCCGCTTCTCGATTATCCGTACCCGCCCGCGGGACTTGCAGGCCACGATCGAGCAGAAAGAATCACTGTTGGCCAACCTCGGTCTGCTGCCGCGGCAGTTGAACGAGATAGAGGAATCGCTGTTCGCCAGGACCGTCCAGGAGGCTGCCTATCTCGAGATCGAAGTCGGCAAGCCGGAGGAGATCATTGCCGAGGCGAACCGGATGATGTTCGAGCAATACCTGACGGTCGAAACGCTGCTTCGCGAGAATCGCAAGATGCAGACCCAGATCGCCCGCGACCAGATCAAAAAGGCGGCGCTGGAATCACTGCGCACGATCGCGGTGACCTTCAATCATTACATCAACAATGCCACCGCCATCATCTCCGGCCGGGCGCAACTGGTCGAAGCGAGCATTCGCAACAAACAGCTCGATGATCCCAACGGTCAGATCGACATGGCCATGCAGGTGATTATCAACGCGGTTGAGACCATTGCCATGGTCATGGATGAATTGAAGAACCTGGCCAGCTTCGAGACGACCGTTTACCACGAAGGCACCTATATTCTCGATATCGAGAACAAGATCAAAGCCCGCCTCATGCAGGAGTTCGAAGAACCGGTCGGTCCGGTGGAATAACCCGCGACAAAAAGACCGGCTCGAGGCGGTCGAGCCGGCTCAATGGAGAAACGAAACGGGGGAGAGAGAGTCGACTTCGTTTCACCGTCGCTTCTTGATCGCGATCGAACTGTTCGTTCCCGTCACAGCCAACGTCCCCGAACCATCACCCAGCCGGATAGTCGCTTCCTGGCGTTCCCCGCGATCCTGCAAGTTCATCGGGAACGGACTGGCAATCGTCCCTTCGAGCGTCTCGGCCTGAATCGTTACATCGGCATCTTCGTCGATCCAGATCGTCACTTCACCGGAAAGCGCCGAGATCGTCGACTGTCGGTAGACCTGTTCATCCACCGTCAGGTCGATTGAGCCGTTTTCATTGCGCAAACGCATCGGTCCGGACAGATGCGATGCGCGGATTGCGCCGAAACGGTTGGTG
Source organism: candidate division GN15 bacterium (assembly GCA_014727815.1). Classification (GTDB taxonomy): domain Bacteria; phylum Zixibacteria; class MSB-5A5; order GN15; family FEB-12; genus WJMS01. The sequence goes on along the minus strand of WJMS01000049.1, from coordinate 11,027 downwards.
GCGTCGGCCCGTCCGGTGACATCGCTGACCGTCAGCGAGGCGTTGGCGTTTTCCAGCCGGACATCCCCCTCGACATCACGAATGACCAGCGGCTGGAAGGTATTGAAGGCCACCAGATTGCCGCGCACGTCGGCGATATCGACAATGCCGTTGGTGTTGTCGATACGCAACGGCCCGACATGCTCGCGCACGGTAATGGCGCCGCTGTTTTTGATCGACACTTCACCATCGGTATCCCGGAGCGAAACATCGCCGTACATGTTCTCCACGTACAACTCACCCCGGCAGTCATCGAAACTGATCGTACCGTACGAGTTGGTGATTTCCAACTCGCCTTCAACGTCGGTCAGGGCAATCGAGCCGATCGTATTCTCGACATCGATTATGCCCTCACAGTCAACCAGGATTATCTCCGAGTGATCTCCCCGGATCTCCAGCGACCGCCGTGTCCCGGTCGCGGTCAGCTTGCCAAACGTATTGGTGGCCAGTACCGGCAGTTCATCGGGCACCTCCAGGTGCAGTAGCGTCTGCAATACCTGGGTTTCGGGGTCGCGGATAGTCGGGAAGTCGGCCCCGACCGTGTAGCTGTTGCGATCGTTCGTCAACGCCAGCGATACACCGTTGGCGAATGACTTTTCTTTGGCGCGACTCGACGACGCCACTTCGATGTGCAGCGTCGCCTCGATCGACTGCCCGCCGCTGCCGGTGATGACGACATCCCCCGCCTCGAGCGTAATGGAGACGGGCTTGTCAAAATCGGTTACGGCCACCGCTTTGGTCAGCGTCCGCTCCAGGCCCATCAGCGATGGCGCCGGCGTTGGGGAACGGGTGGGCTGGTCGGCCGGACTTCGGACCCCGGGCATCTTCGGCGGGCGGGGCGGCTTCGGGACCGTGGGGGCTCTCGGGACAACTACCACGTAGCTGTTGCCCACACTGTCCCCCGACACCTGTACATAGATCGAATCGTCACTGCCACTCCCTCGGTAGAGGAACTCAACCGACGGCGCCTGCAATTCCTGCAACTGAGCCCGTACATAGGTGCGAATCGCCTCATTGCTTTCATCAAGACGACTCAGGTCAACCAGGACATCTTCATCAACGAGATTCTCGATCACGACCAGTTCACGGCGAAGGTTGCGCAGGGTGCGCTGGAGTTCCTGATCGACCGTAACCTGCGTTTGCGCCAGTTGTTCTTCCTCCTCACGGAGGACCGCAATGTACTTGCGCAGGGATTCGGTCAAATCGCGGGCATTGGCCGCGTACTCACCGGCTTCGAACCGGCGCGTGAAACGATTCAGTTCACTGGTGATCTCCTGCCGCTTGCGCGGATCGAGTTCGCGCATATAGGTCGTGTAGTCGGCAAGTACCGCGCGCAGCTGCTCGAGGACATCGAGGTACTCCTCGGCGACACGTTGCGCCTCCCGGGGCAGGTCCTGCTTCTCGGGCTTGCTGGCTTCGACCTCTTCGGTCAACGGCACCGGCGCCTGCGCCACCGTACCGGCCGGCCAGGCAAGGATCACCACCGCCGCCAGCAACGTCCCTGTCACGATTCGCAAGTACATCGTATCTCTATTCTCCAGTCCCGACTGCTCGGGACATGCTCATCGTTCTACTACTCTTCGCTCGCCGATACGATACCGCATTTTCTGCGGCAATCGATCGCGGCGAGACTCGCCCGGCCAACCGTAATACGTGCCGGCCGACCGAATCTTCCGTCACCCTATCATACGTACGCCAGCCCCCGGTGTTTCACTCTAATAGTATGAGAGATAACCGGTTGCCGAACAAACTGGGGGGGCGGAAGAATGCATCCCTCTGCCGGAAAGAAACACTTGTGAAGTTGATTGCAACCAAAATCGTTCAACACCGAGCCCATCGATCGACAGGCTCTGACCGGCCACCGGGCCTTCAAAGCAAGGCGCTGAACAGCAAATAGTTATATCGTGCTAACGAGCCGTGTCCTGATGTGGATAACATTCGGAAAAATCGCCATGAGGCATTATATTTGCACCGATGGGGGCAAACATAATCCATTGATCAATGATCAGGGGAGACCATGAGACGTCTTTTACTTGCGGCGATCGTCTGTCTACTCGCCATTGCGCCCGCCGCTCAGGGGCTAGCATTCGACCGGAACCTACAGCACGACCAGCGCTTTGACACGTACCCGCCAGAGGCGCGACTGTTTGCACCGTCGCCGCCAGAAATCCGACTCGGTTCGAATCAGGGGCAGCTGGCCGACCTTGCCGTGTCCGCATCTGTCGCGCCGGCCCGCTTCGATCAGGACAACGCCGCTATCATCGCCCTTGGCGATGGCAGCTGGTTGATTGCCTGGGATGACAACCGGCAGGGCGCCCGCAAGATCTTCTGGCAACGCTACGATCCTGCCGGTAATCCGGTAGGCAACAATGAACTCATTGCCGGTTCATCCACCGGAGCCGACTATGTCGAACCGCAACTGGCGATCGATACCCTCGATCGTGTCCACCTGTACTTCCGCGACAAAACCAACGGCCTGATCTTCGGCTCGCGATACCATTCCGATCTGACGGTCGACCTGTCGCCGTTTTTGGTCAACGACACCACCTCCGATGCCTTCGCCGGACCGTTCGCTTTCGATGTTTACCCCACCGGCCGCGCCGTTGTTGTCTGGGAAAACTACGCGACAGTCGGGACCGGGATAGTCGGGCGCATTGTCAACACCGATGGCAGTTTCGCGACTACCTCGATTCAGGTCAACTCCGACGATGGCAGCGCTGCCTACTGGGTCCCCTCAGTGGCAGTTGAACCGAGCGCCGGCTTCCTGGTCACATGGGAGGACTACCGTAACGGCCAGGCCGACATCTACGCCCGGCTCTACGACGGCTCCGGACATCCACTGGCCGCCGAATTTGGGCTGGTGCCATCGCCGAGTGATCTGGCCGCCCAGTACACGCCCGACGTAGCTCTGCTGGGCACGGATCGCTTCGCGATCGGCTGGGTCGATCTTCGCTCCGGGCAGGAAATCTACCTGCAGGAATACAACACCAATTCGGGCCTCATCGGCTCCAACCGTCTTATCTCGGCCGGCGATCCGGCGACCGTGAACTGGGATCTCGATGCTGCGGTCGACCGCGACGGTCGCCTGCTGCTGCACTGGGCGGCGTTTGAAGCGCAGGCGTCGATCCTCGGACTTCGCTTCGATACCAACCTCAACCCGATCGGCTCGACCGAGACCCGTAACCTGGACATTTCCGGCCAGCGCTGGTCACCGGTCGGCGCGTTCACGACACCCGACCTCTATGGCCTGACCTGGACCGAGGTCACCAATGACCAGGCCGACATCACGTTCATGCTCTTTGATTCAACCGGCATGCACCAGTTGGGTGTCGAGCCGATCGTGAACGACGACAGCCTTGGCGCCATCTCCCGCAATCCGGCGCTGGCGCCCGGGACCGACTGGTATACGCTCTTCGTGTATGGCGATGAGCGCCGTGATGACGGTGATATCTATATCCGGGCCGTCAGCGCTGCACTCGGTCTGCTCGACGCGGAGCGGCGGGTCAATCTCGATGCCGGCTCGGCCCTGCAAACCGAACCGGCGATCGCCTCGATCCCCGACAGCCAGGCGCTGGTTGTCTGGATCGATGGCCGCTCTGTCTTGGGTGTTTCGGGGCAGCGCATCTATGCCCGTTACACCAATCGCTGGGGAACCCCTTCAGGCGGCGAATTGGTCATCTCTGACTCACTGGCCACCGCCACCAAGAGCGCGCCGCAAGCGGCCATGAACACCACCGGCCGCACGCTCGTGGTATGGCTGGATAACCGATCGAGTACGCTGCAGGTCTACGGCCGCTGGCTTACCGCCGATCGCGAACTTGATGGGGATGAGTTTGTCATTTCGGATGGCTCACCGGGAATCGAAGCCGGCTCACTGCAGTTGACCACGGCCGGCAATGATCGCTTTTATGTCAGCTGGATCAATACCGACAACTCACCGGCCACAATCGATTTCGCCTGGTACCGCGGCGACAAAACACTCGGCGGCTCCTTTAGCCACACCCCCAACCAGAACGCCGGGTTGTTGCAGGAGATGGCGGCATCGGGCTACTCCGACGGTCGCCTCGTGCTCCTCTGGACCGGGATCGACAATGGTCTCCGTCGCGCCTATCTGACGACGCTTGATTCAAGTGGCGCGGTCAACGACGGTCCGGTTACCGTGACCGACTCTGATGGCGCCGGGGCGGCATCGCCCGATGTTGATATTGACGAAAACGACTACGCCGTCTGCACATGGATCGATCGTCGCTCGGGACTACGCGAGACCTATTACCAGGTTTACGATCCGATGCGCCTGCCGCTGGGCGCCAACCAGAGCGCCGCCTCGACGAGCGCCGAACTGATGCTTACGCCGGCGGCCAGTGCCTATCGCGGCCGGGCCTTCGTCGCCTGGAGCGATCCGCGAAGCAACGGCCTGACCATCTACGGCGCCACCACCGTCTACCTGCCGACCGACGTGGTCGATGATCCCGACGTGACCGTTCCGTCGACCGTCGAACTATACCAGAACTATCCGAACCCGTTCAACCCGACCACGACCATTTCATTTGCACTGCCGGGCGGGAGCGAGGTTGAACTGTCGGTGTACAATCTGCTCGGGCAGAAAGTCCGGACACTGACCGATCGGTATTACTCGGCCGGGACATATGAACTCACATGGGATGGTCAGGACAGCCGCGGACAAACCGTCGCCTCGGGCGTGTATTTCTATCGATTGCGGGCCGGAGAGATTGTCCAGCAGAAGAAGATGTTGCTGCTGAAATAGTCGACTGTTCGGTTGTGTGGCCTTTGCGATGCTCCTGTGCGCGCGGCGTTTCAGTGAGTCAGACTTGACTTGGCTGTCCACTGTTTCGCCGGTTCTTGCTCGCCGACGGCGAATGTGACCCGACGGCTACCGATCTTCCAGAAACCGCCTAGACGTCCAGCGGGACAAACAAATACATGAAATCCTGCAGGAAGTGAGCAATGATCCCCGGCCACAGCGAACCGGTACGGATATACAGCAGCGAGAACATCACGCCGTAGATCGAGATCAGGATGAAACCGGCCATGCCCTGGTAGGTGTGGCAGACACCGAAAATGACCGCTGAGACGATCGTCGGCAGTACCCACGAATCGGTCTTCAGCAGGAGCCGCAGCCGGGTCATCAGGTAGCCGCGGAACGCAACTTCTTCGCAGAACCCGGCGGTGATTGATACCAATACCCACAGGATCCTTCCAAACGTGTCGGTCGGGATCAACATGCCGACCTCGCCGGGCAGCTCCAGCCCGACCTGCGCCAGCAGCCAGCCAAGCCCGGACAGGATGGCTATCGCCGCCAGCCAGAATGCCAGCCCCCAGGCGACATGGATCATCCGAGGCTTACGCAGTCCCAATCCCGCCAGACCGGTGCTTTCCCAGTAAACAGCCAGGTAGTTCAGGCCGAAAATGGCCCACTGAAAGACAATGGTGGAAATGAGCAGGAAGGCCCGCATGCCGTCAGTGAGGTTTTTGAGGAACTCCGACGGGTCCGGACCCATCATGGAGATACCGGGGTAGAAGAGCACCAGGACGAACAGGGAGAACCAGGTGAAGACGGTCGTGTGGTAAGCCGCGTTGCCCGATTCATGCTTCCACCGACCAAACGGGCTGGTCGGGGTATCCGTCCTGCTGCCATCGTAGACGGAGATGCGTTCGTAGGGCTGCTCTTCCAGGGTTACCTCACTTACTGCGGCGGATACGGGCCGGAATCGGAGGGCGGCGAGGCTTTCCGGTCACGTGTCAGGGCGGCGAACACGATCGCCAGGCCGACCACGATAATGAACAGCGGCCAGGCCTGCTCCAGGTCGATCACATCCCGGCTGCCGAGCAACAGGACGATACCGATACCAAGCAGGATAAACCCGCTCACGATCGGACGCTTTTCCTGTTTGTTGTCTGTCGATTCGGTCATTGTAATCACCTTACCGGCTTCGTAACCCGGAGACCTTATCGTCTCCGGACTCCCTCCAGTATATGCAAAAACGACCGGAGAAGTTACGAGTTCCGGAGCCATATTGTAAGTATCGGCACTCCACCGATGTGATACAGGTGATTATCACATCGGTTAGCTTCCCCAACCATAAGCGATTACCGCGGTATCGACAACCTTCAATCTCGCCGGCTTTTTGCACGTGTCAAACGCAAACTCAGCAGGAGGAAGCTGACGATGTCACGTAGCCGCTTGATATATCAGGACTGGATTGTCGCCCTCGGCCGCGACCCGGCCGGCGCCGCCGATTCCGGCACAACAGCGCATACCGATCAATCCGGCTCACAGATTCAGCAAGCCGTCCGCGAGGCGCTCTCCCGGCTGCCGGATCAGGAACGGGAACTGATCGAGCGTTTTCATTTCATGGGGCAAACCTACCGGGAACTGGCCGCCCTGTCCGGCTCGACCGAATACAAACTCGAAGCGACGCACAAACGAGCTGTTCGAAAGCTCCGCCGGACCCTGGCCCCATTCGTGCGCCGGCGCTTTACGCTCAAGTCAGAACCCGCCCCGGACTGCCCATTGTGCCGTTCTCCCGAACGCGCCGCAATCGACCGCTTGCTCAGCGATCACGACCCGCGCCAAACCTGGCGACCGGTCCTCCACACCCTCCGGCGCGAATTCGGCATTCATATCCAGGCTCCGCAGACCATTATCGGCCATAAGAAATACCACTAACGACTTAGATGAAGGAGGCACAATGTCAAAAACATCGGAGACAACCATTGCGAAAGTCCGGGGCGATCACTGCCTGAATGTTTTCGTCTCGTACGAATTGAAAGACCGGCTGAAGTCGCTGGCGAAGAAGTATGACCGCACTACCGCCGACATGGTCCGCGCCGTCCTGCGGGTTGGCATCCCCATGATGGAAGGCCTTTCAGAGGCGGAGCAGATCATGGTCCGGGAGTATGTCGAGCTGTTCCGCAGGCTCCGCAAAGTGAAAACACTCAAGGAGATCTGAACGTCATCGGACTACGAGGGCGGGCCGCTCCCGCCCTCCAACTCGTTGTGCGAGGCGAAAAAAGGGCTTGAACCCCTATCCCGTTTGGTGTATACTCGATGAACATTGTCAGCAATAAAGGCCTATGTTTCAGAAACAACGCACTGTTCAGCACGAGATTTCACTCTCCGGTGTCGGGTTACATACCGGTAACCAGTGCACCATGATATTCAAGCCGGCCCCGCCGGATCATGGTATCCGTTTCGTACGGACCGATATCTCCGGGCAGCCCTCCGTTATCGCCGACATCGATCACGTCGTCGACATCTCGCGCGGCACGACGCTGCAGGATGGTGAGGCGCGGGTTCACACGGTCGAACATGTTCTGGCCGCCTTCGCCGGTCTGCAGATCGACAACATGATTGTCGAGCTCGACAACAACGAGCCGCCGGTCGGCGATGGTTCCGCGAAACCGTATGTCGACAAACTGCTTGCGGCCGGCATCGAAGACCAGGAAGTGGACAAGTTCTATCTCGAGATCGACACGCCGATGTCCTACTCCGAGAAAGAACGCGGCGTCGATATCGTCGTGGCGCCATCGGACGACCTGCGCATTACGTTCCTGATCGACTATAAGAACCCGGCGCTCGGAACGCAGTACACCACCCTGCAGGACCTCGAAAAGGAATTTGTCGAGGAATTCGCGCCGGCCCGGACATTCTGTTTCCTCTCCGAGGTCGAGATGCTCCGGGAGGCCGGCCTGATCAAGGGTGGCGGACTCGACAACGCCGTCGTGATCTATGACTCCAACGGCGGACAGGTCGAGGTCGACCGGATTCGCAAAGCGCTCAATCTCGAAAATGAGGCGTTTGTCGGGGATACCGGAATCATCAATGACATTCCGCTGCGCTTCTACAACGAACCGGTGCGGCACAAAACCCTTGATCTGCTCGGCGACCTTTTCCTGATCGGTGTGCCGTTTAAGGGCCATGTCCTGGCCGCCCGTTCGGGACACAAGGCCAATGTGGCGCTCGCCCGGAAGATGCGCGAGCTGTACAAGAAAAAGCAGATCGCCCATCGCTACGGCAACGGGCAGGCCAAAGCCTTTCTCGATATCAACGCCATCCAGAAGATCCTGCCGCACCGTTATCCCTTCCTGCTGGTCGACCGCATCATTGATCTCGAGCCGGGCAAACGGGTCATTGCCATGAAAAACGTCAGCCTCAACGAGCCGTTTTTCCAGGGGCATTTCCCCGGACAGCCGATCATGCCGGGCGTGCTGATTCTGGAGGCGATGGCGCAGTCGGGCGGTGTCTTATTGCTGAACCAAATCGAGGAACCGGAAACCAAGCTGGTCTATTTCATGTCGATCGACAACGCCAAGTTCCGCAAGCCGGTTGTTCCGGGCGATCAACTCCGTTTCGAACTGGAGATGCATGCCTTCCGGCGCAACACCTGCAAGATGTCGGGACGGGCGCTGGTCGACGGCTCCGAAGTAGCCAGTGCCGACTTCATGGCTATGGTGATTGATCGATGAGTGACATACATCCAACTGCAATAGTCTCTCCGAACGCCGAGGTGGCTGAAGATGTCACGATCGGCCCGCACAGTATTATCGAAGACAACGTCGTTGTCGGCAAAGGCTGCCATATCGCATCGTCGGTCCTGATCGCCAGCGGTACCCGCCTGGGCGAACGGGTCCGGGTGGCCCACTCGGCGGTGGTCGGCACCCAGCCGCAGGACCTGAAATTCGGTGGCGAGGACAGCCTGGCCGTTATCGGCGACGATACCGTCATCCGCGAGTTCGTCACGATCAACCGCGGCACCAAGGCGCACGGCGAAACCTCGATCGGCAAAAACTGCTTTATCATGGCCTACGCCCATGTCGCCCACGACTGCATCATCGGCAATCACGTCATCATGGCCAACTCGGTCAACCTGGCCGGGCACATTGAAATCGATGATTACGCTATTCTCGGCGGCGTGCTGCCGGTCCACCAGTTTGTCAAGATCGGCGCCCATTGCATGATCGGCGGCGGCTTTCGGGTGCAGCACGATGTTTGCCCCTATTCGCTGGTGGGCGGGTATCCGCTCAAGACGGTCGGCCTGAATTCGATCGGGTTGCGCCGGCGCGGCTTCAAGCGCGAGACCATTGCCGTACTCGAACAGGCCTTCAAGATCCTCTTTTTCTCCCACCTCAACACCAGCCAGGCGGTGGAGAAGATTCAGGCCGAGGTCGAGAAAACAGCCGAAATCCAGATTGTGCTCGACTTTCTCGAGCGCTCCAACCGCGGCATTGTGAAATAGCCGGGTCGGCCCCGCGACCTCGAGACAAGCGCCACTACGGGCGGGGAGAAATATCCTTGGCACGCCTTCGACCACGTGTTACCTTCCGTCCGACAATAGCTTGACGCAGGTAGCACAAACCAGGCAGGTTCCATGCCGTCTATTCGTACCGCGGTCGTCGGCGTTGGCTCGCTCGGCCGCCACCATCTCCGCTGGCTCAGCCGGCTGCCCAATTCAACCCTGGTCGGGTTGCATGATATCGATACCCAAAAGGCCCGACAATACGCCGACGAGTACGGTGTGACGGCCTTTGCGAAACTCGAGGATCTGGCCGGACAGGTCGATGCCGTTTCAGTCGTGGTGCCGACTACCGCTCATTTCGAAGTCGGCTCTTTTCTTATAAACAACGGCATCCATTGTCTGATCGAAAAACCGATTACTCCCAAACTCGAAGAGGCCGACCAGCTCCACCACCTGGCCGGGGAGATGGGGGTGAAAGTGACCGTCGGGCAGATCGAGCGATTCAATCCGGCCGTGATGGCGCTCGCCGATACTGACATCAAGCCATCGTTTATCGAGGGCCACCGCCTGGCCCCGTTTGATCCGCGCGGCACCGATGTCGCGGTTGTACTCGATTTAATGATTCACGACATCGATCTCGTGCTGCACTTCATCAAGTCCGAACTGGTCGATATCCAGGCCTCGGCGGTGGCGGTGGTGTCCGACCGCGCCGATATCGCCAACGCCCGACTCACTTTCGCCAACGGCGCCGTGGCCAACCTGACCGCCTCGCGGATATCGCTGCACGCCATGCGCAAGCTTCGCATCTTCCAGAAATCCGGCTACTACTCGCTCGACCTCGCCAAAAAAGAGGCCGACCTGTACAGCCTGGCCACCGATGGCTCGGGGGGCGGAGGTTTCCGCGTGCCGCTCGGCAAATCCGGACAGGATTTGCTGTATCGCAAAGTTGCCGATTCGGGCAAAGACATGCTCGGTACCGAGCTGGAGACCTTCCTTCAGGCGGTGATCGATGATCGCCCGGTGGCCGTGACGCTGGCCGAGGCGACCGATGCACTGCGGGTGGCTCTCGATATCCAGCGTATCGGGCAGGAGTCGATCGAGCGGATGATGGCGGCCGACTGACCAGACCATGAGCGTTCCCGAGATATTCGTCTCAGCCGGTGATCCATCCGCCGACATCGCGACCGCCCGCCTGATCACCGCGCTGAAAGTCACCGCTCCCGAACTGCAGTTGTTTGGTCTCGGCGGTCCGCGCCTGGCCCAGCGCGGCCAGGAACAGTTGGCGCGTGCTACTGATCTGGCCGTGCTCGGTTTCTGGGAGGTCGCCCGGCGGGCCGGCTTTTTCCGCCGACTCCTCCGCCAATGCGAACAGGAGATCACCCGCCGTCGCCCCAGGTGCATCCTGCTGGTCGACTACCCCGGCTTCAATCTTCGACTGGCCGCACGTGTGAAAAAACTCGGCATCCCGATCATCTACTACATTTCGCCACAGGTCTGGGCGTGGCACAAGAAACGAATCCACCGGATCAAGGAACTGGTCGATCGCATGCTCCTGATCCTGCCGTTCGAGCAGGAATTGTATGCACGCCACGGCATCCCGCACGAGATGGTCGGGCACTACCTGGTCGAAGATGTTCCGCACGAATATATCGCCTCCGACCCACCCGGTTCCGGTCAACTGGCCCTGCTGCCGGGCTCGCGAACGCAGGAGATCGAGCGCATGCTCGCCCC
>WJMS01000360.1 GCA_014727815.1 candidate division GN15 bacterium | reverse complement strand
GTCCTCCAGCAGCAACACTGAACCGAGGTTGGCGTACGCCTTGGCACGCTCCGGATGCGTCGCGATCTCTTCGCGGAAGTAATGCATGGCCGAGTCTGCCTGCCCCAGGCGGAGCCATGCCGCGCCGAGATTGAGATGCACCTCCGGGAAGGTTGGGTCAAGGTCCTGTGCCTGCTGGTACCAGGCCAGGGCTGCCTGATAGTCACCCGCCGTGTAGTAGTGCGAGCCGCGCACCAGGGCCGACTGCACGCCGGTCCCGGCCGGCAGCGAGACGATCGGCAGGTAGCTGACCAGTGCCGCCGCCACCGCAACAATCGTGGAACTGTATACCTGTCCTTTGGCGTTCCGCCAGCTGGCAATCAGTCCCTGCAGGCCGACGGCTGCGAATACGAAGAAATAGGGCAGCAATGGCAGGCGGAAACGGCTGGTGAAGAAAAATAGCGAGCCGGCCAGGATCGCCGCCAGCAGCAGGATTGTCAGCCAGCGCACGCGTGAATCGAGCGGCCATCGGGCGATGACCCCCGCTACTGCCAGGCCGAAGATTATGCCAAAGCCGAGGGGGAAGTAATCGAAGAGCGATAATGGCGAGAAGCCATCGTGCAGGTTACGGTTGTTCGAGATCTCGGTGTTGGAGATATGATGGTAGAGCTTTCGTGCATAGAGGACGGCGGCCTCGCCCGGATTCTCCAAAATCCACTCGAACCCGGCGCCGAGCCAGTAGCCGGAGACTTCTCCCGGCGTCAGCGACCGTCCGAGATCCCGCTCTGCGATATAGACAACATCTTCGATCCGCCAGTTATGGCCGAGCGGTTCCGGCAGCACTGCCGAGACACCGTCGGCTTCTTCGTTATTGCCGATGTAGAAGTTGATGCCACCCTGCGAGGCAATCAATACCGGGTCGCCGGCGATGCTGATATTACGGATCGTGACCGGCGCAATGATCAAGACCAGACCCAACACGTAGAGCCCCAGCCGGGGGAGACCCCGCCGGGCGCCAAAGAGCACGATCGGTACGACTGCCAGGATAATGGCGAAGACCAGTGCGGTCGGACGGCAGATCGCTGCCAGTCCGAACAATCCTCCGGCCAGCAGGAAACGCCACCAGCCTTTCTGCTGCCACCAGCCCAGCGACGCGAATACGGCCAGTTGGAGCAGCAGGGTGTAGAGCGGGTCGAGCAGCAATTCCGACTCGAAATAGACCGCGATCGGGTAGACGGCATGAATGACAGCGGCGATCAATCCGGCCGAAGGCGTGAAGAGTCGCCGGCCGATGGCATACGTCATCCCGACTGAACTTAGCCCGATTACCAGACCAAACAATCGTCCTACCCAGAGCCCGTCACCAAAGAGCGCGTAGAGCCCGGCCAGGCACCAGACATACAGCGGCGCCCGGAAATAGGTGGTGTCGCCGAGAAGATCGCCGCCAGCGATTACCTGTGCCCAGTGATGGTGGAAGTAGTTGTCAACCGTAAGCATCTCCCAGTCGGGCAGTGACTGATAGAAGTAGAGGTAGATGCCTCGGACAATCAGAGCTACGGCCAGCGGTATGACCGCCAGCCAGGGCTTAGTGGATGGGGTGGTTGTCATGGCTCGATAATAAGGGTGTCAAACTGTCAAAACCATGAAAAAAGATGCAGATTTGGAAGATTCCTCCCCGACAATGGTCGTCACTTTGCATACTGTGCGAACTTCTGCTACCACGCTCCGGACCTGAAATATTGCCACCCAGAGCGCTTTTCTTTATTGTACTGCAATAGCTTAACAGTCCTGATCCGCTCTTGGGGAGGCCCTCAAGTCGGATTGAGACCCGGTCGGCAACCGCGGCACACCCTTTGCAGCAAGACGAGTTTGATTGGAGGAAAGAATGAAAACTCGTCACCTGAACATCTTCGTCGCTGTCGCCGCCATCCTGCTGAGTGCCGGTTCGGTCTTCTCGATGACGGACCGTCTGTCGCCTGCCTTGCAGCAGGTCGCCGAGCGTTCGGAAGCGGTCGATACGCTCATTAATGTGGTGATTTTCCTCGAAGACCGCTCCGCCCAGCACAATCTGCAGCGGGCTATGGCGCCGGCATCGATGTCTCGTGATGCCCGTATCAAGCAGGTTATCGGTCGCCTGACCTCCAATCGCGCCGAGGGCGCCGAGTCCGTTCGACAGTTGCTGACCGACCAGGGAGCACAGCAGATTCGGGAGTTCTGGATTGTCCCGTCGTTTGCCGCACGAGTCTCCTCCTCGAATCTGAACGAACTGGCCGAGCATGAGTCGATTCGGATGATCGTTGAAGATGTCTCGCTGTCTTTTGATGAACCGATCGACGTTCAGCAGGGCAGCAGCCTGGCCACCTCGGTGTCCGACCAGCTGCGCATGCTCAATGTCCCGCAGCTCTGGCAGCTCGGCCTGACCGGTCAGGGACGGTTGGTTTGTTCATTTGATACCGGTGTCGAGGGCACCCATCCGGCGCTGTCGACCAAGTGGCGCGGTAACTCCGCCGCTCAGTCGGCTTCCTGGTACTCGCCGGTCAACCCGACCTCGCAGCCGTACGACGTGGCCGGTCACGGCACCCACACTATGGGCATCATGGTTGGTTCGACCCCGACCGACACGTTCGGCGTGGCGCCTGACGCCCAGTGGATTTCCGCCGGTGTGGTCGACCAGGGCCGTCCGTTCAACACGACCCTGGCCGATATCGTGGCTGCCTTCCAGTGGGCGCTGAATCCTGATGGCGATGTTACTACCACCGACGATGTCCCGGACGTGATTCTCAACAGCTGGGGCATTCCGGCCGGGTTATTCGAACCCTGCGATGATACGTTCTGGGAAGTTATCGACGCCGTCGAGGCCGCCGGTATCGTGACCATCTTTGCCGCCGGCAACGAGGGCCCCAATCCGCAAACGCTTCGCGACCCGGCCGACCGCGCTACCTCGCCGCTGAATTCGTTCTCGATCGGCGCGGTCGACAACAACCGGGTGGTCGCCGGCTTCTCCAGCCGAGGTCCCTCGCGTTGCGACAACAGCCAGATCAAGCCGGAAGTTATGGCGCCGGGCGTCAGCGTCCTGTCAGCAACCAAGGGCGGCGGCTACGCGTACATGAGCGGCACGTCGATGGCTGCTCCGTATATTGCCGGTCTGGTGGCGCTCTGTCGCGAATACAACCCCGACGCGACGGTGGAGGAGATCAAGACCGCGTTCATCAACGCTGCAATCGATCTCGGTCCGGTCGGCGAAGACAACGCCTACGGGCACGGTCTCGTTGATGCGTCCCAGCTGCTCGGACACCTGCCGATGCCGGGTGGATACGACTTCACGCTGGTCGGGGCGCCGTCGATCGATGGTGGTATCGCCCTGCCGGGTTCCGAGTCATACGTACAGCTTACCCTGACCAACGCCGCCGGCAATACCGAGGCTATCGAGGGTGAACTGATCAGCCAGGATCCGGAATCCGCAATCGTCCTCGAGGGGCTCCGGACTTTCCTGTTCGGCAGTGGCGGGACGACTTCGGTCAACCAGCTGCCGTTTACGATCTCGCTCGACTCGAGCCTGCTGCACGGCACTGAACTGGGTTTCTCATTGTATCTCTCGCTGACCAACGGAACCGTTGTCGACACGATCGATTTCACGATCACGGCCGGCTATCCGTCGCCGGGGCATCTCGCCAACCATGCCAGTGGCCGGCTCACCTGGACGGTATCCGATTTCGGTCAGTATGGTCTGGCCGCCGGTTCGATCTATAATCTCGGTGGCGCCGGCTTTGCCGCCGCCGACGGTGACAACCTGCTGTATGAAGCCGGGATTATCGTCGGGCGCAACACCGTCCAGCTGTCCAGCTCGATACGCGGCGCCGATGGCGGCTTCCGTCCGAGCGACTTCACCCCGCAGGATCCGCTGCAGTTGATAGAGATCGACGACAACGGGATGGTGCGGTATCGGGCTCGGATGGTCGACACGTACTCCGAAATCCCAATTCCGATCTCGATCCGCCAGGAGACGATCCACTTCACCGAGTCGCAGCTGCAGGGCGCCATGGCGGTCCGTTATCGCCTGGTCAACAGCACCCTCGAGCGGTTGACCCACCTCAGCTTCGGGTTCTTCACCGACTTCGATCTGCGCGGCGGCAACGAGCAGATCACCTACGATGAGTCGGCCGGTATCATCTGGCAGGAAAACAGCGCCGGTGAACTGGTCGGCCTGGTAGCCATTGAGGGTATTGAGAGCTTTGCCGGCTGGGCCAACAGCGACGGCAAGAGCGGCCTGACCATCGAGGAACAGCATGACCTGATCAGTGGCGCCGAGACTCGCCTCGATGACTCCACCGCCGGTGATATGATGATGCTCGCCGTTTCCGGTCCGCATGACATCAACGTCGCCGATTCGATTCAGCTGGTGATCGGTCTGGTGGTCGGTGATGATCTTGCCGAGCTGTACGCCAACGCCCAGGCGGTTCGACAGGCCATGGACATCGCCACCGATGTCGACGACAATCGCCATGCCAATCTGCCGGAAGCCTTCGAGCTGGAGCAGAATTACCCGAATCCGTTCAATCCGACCACGACGATTGCCTTTACGCTTTCGACGGCAACCGAAGTCGGGCTCGATATCTTCAACAGCCTCGGTCAGCGGGTCCGTCAGCTGCATCAGGGGACTCTCACCGCCGGAACGCACCAGATCGAGTGGGATTCCCGCGATGATCGTGGCCAGGAAGTCGCCAGTGGAGTTTACTTCTACCGCCTCAGCACTCCCGCGCAATCCGCCTCGCGCAAAATGATCCTCTTGAAATAAGCCGGATTTTCGCTATATTTCGTTAATATAGCGAGGGGGCAGTGGCCCCCATTGGCATTGTGTGACCTGTCGCCAAAGGACTGTGACATATGACTTCCTCGAGAACGCTCGCACCCTGGGTAAGCATCCTCGTTCTTCTCGTTCTGCTGGTAGCCATCGGTCAGGCCCGACCGCCGTCCGATGAAGCCATCGCGAAATGGAAAGCCGATGGCGTCCTGGAAGAAAAACTGACCATGTGGCAGGATTTCCTGAAACGGGAAGGCCTGCACATGTCCACCTGGTCGCCGGACCAACTCGAACGCGTGGCGGAGAATATCGGGTTGGACGACAACGATCCGAATGATGTCGATACGATGAAGCTGTGTGTCCTGCTGGTAGACTTCACGGACCATCAGATGCAGTGGCACGGAGCCCAGGCGACGGCCGCGACATTTGATTCGGTTCTCTTTGGTGATGGCCGGGATGGTCGTCCGTTGAATCCGACGGGCTCGATGACTGACTACTACCTGGAAGTTTCCTACGGCCAGTTATTCGTCACTGGAGAATGCTATGGCCCCTACCGGGCATCGCAGCCGTACTCTTACTATGTTTACAATGACAACGGTTTGAGCCGAAGCCCGGCGCTGGTCGCGGAGCTGGCGATGCTGGCGGACAACGATGTCCAGTACGACCAGTACGCCTCGGGCGGGATCGTCCACGGCCTCACTGTTATCCACGCCGGCCCCGGCGCGGAAACCGGGGCGACCGGCATCTGGTCGCACAAGTCGAGTTTGCAGGGCGTGAGTCACGATGGCATTACGATCGCCGACTACATCATGAACCCCGAGGAACAGCTGGGTGGTGGCCTGTCGCCGATAGGCGTCTTCTGTCATGAGTTCGGCCACACCCTGGGTTGGCCGGACTGGTATGATGTCAGCTATACGCCGGGTTCGGCCGGGCTGGGTCGCTGGTGCCTGATGGCGGCCGGCAGTTACAATGGTGGTTCGGAGCGACCGGCCCATCCGAACGGCTGGGCCAAGGCACTCAAAAACTGGCTTGTCCCAAGCGAGATTACTTCCAACATCGACCAGGCCGAGATAGCCCCGTTGTCGACGACACCGCAGCTGTATGTTCTCTCGATGGCGCCCGGGGAACCACCGATCTATGCGCCGGAACGATTCCTGGTCGAAAACCGGCAGCCATATGGTTTTGATGAAGCCCTGCCGGGCCATGGATTGCTCATCTATCACCAGGACTTCGATCAGCCGAACAACACAAATCCTTACCAGTACCAACTGGGCATCGTCCAGGCCGATGGTGACTGGGCGCTGAATTTCTTCGGCAGTCGCGGCGATGCCGGTGATCCCTTCCCGGGCAGCAGCAACAACCGCGCACTGCACGCTTTCAGCGATCCCAACACCCGCCTGCACACCGGCGACACATCCCGGATCGGGGTCTGGGAAATCTCTGATTCTGACTCGCTGATGTATGCCGACCTCGACGTCAGCTACTCGCGACCCTGGCTCGTCTTCACCGGCAGTGATTCGCTTGTGTTCGATGAGCAGGTGGGCGATGGTGACGGCTTCATGGAGCAGGGGGAGACGATTGCGTTCAACTGCAAAGTGCAAAATATCATGCGTCTGGCCGGCAGCGCCACGGTGACGATGTCGACCGACGCTCCTGAGATTCAGATCACGACGAACGGTGTGGCTACCGATGATGCCCTGTCGGGGCTGACCAAGCCGCAGTTGGTGGAGCCGATCGTGTTTACCATTCCGGAGGACTTTGTCTCGCGCAGTGTCGCGTTCACGCTCGCGTTTGATATCGACTCGACCCTGTCGGGTGAGGGCAGTCACTACTTCGAGATGCAGTTCGAGCGGCAGGTGGGGACGCCGGAAGTGTTGATTATCGACGATGATCTTGGCGACAGCAACCAGGAGCCGCTCAAGGACGCCCTCGACCGTCTGGGGATCGGCTTTGCGTTGATTGAAGTGGCCGACAACGAATTGAGTTCTTCGCCGGATTCACTTGACCTGATGGAATTCCCTTATGTTTTCTGGCTTACCGGTCGGCCCACCGGCAATCCGGTCACGACCGGTCAGATCGGGATAGGGGACCGTCCGGCGATCAGCGGCTATCTCAACAACGGCGGCAATCTTTGTGTGAGTTCGCCCAACACGGCACGGATTCTCGATTTCTACGCACCGACCTTCCTGAGCGATACCCTGCATGTCGCCCTGTCCGACAGCGCTGTCGGTCTGCCGCTCGCCGTCACCGGTGTCACCGGCAATCCCGTAACGGATGGGATCAGTTTCGAGGTTTCGCCGAGTGCGCCCGGTTTCTCTGCCGATGCTATCGCGCCGACCTCCGGTGGGCAGACCGCGCTCAATGGAGTCTTTGCGCCGGGCGTGATGGGCGTGACTTACTCAGGTGCCTACAAGACCGTCTTTATGAGCTGTCCGATCGAATACCTGTCCGCGACGCCATCGTTCGGCACCGACTATCAATCGGTAGATTCTCTGATTGTGCGTATTCTGGAGTTCTTTGGGCGTGTGCCCACCGATGTCGGCGATGACGACCCCGAGCAGATTGCCATACCGGAGAGTTTTTCGCTCGATCAGAATTACCCGAATCCGTTCAACCCGAGCACGACGATTTCGTACACGATCGACCGGACTGAAGATGGCCCGGTGCGGACCCGGCTGGAGGTCTACAACAGCCTGGGGCAGAAGGTCAAAACACTGGTTGATCGGGTGCAGTATCCGGGCGGGTATTCGGTGGCCTGGAACGGGACTGATGATGCCGGGCGGAAGGTCTCGTCGGGAGTTTATTTTTACCGGCTGATCCGCGGCGATCAGGCTGAAAGCCGGAAAATGATGCTCGTGAAATAAAATACTATTTCATCTATCTTATATTGTTGGGAGCCGCCCGAACGGGGCGGCTTTCTTATTGTGCCGCAATGACTTAAAAATCGTATCGATTTTTCCCGATTCCGCTTGACTCCGGCGAAAATTAGTGTATTATCGAAATTGAAAATCGTTTTCATTTGGCCGATGTATAACGTAGTAGATATGAGAGAGGCCGGAGTTCGATGCGAGAGTTTCTGAGGACCAAGGGATTCAAGATGACGCCCCAGCGGGAGTTGATTTTCCGCTCCTTTTTCGAGATGGGGAAGCACGTCTCGGTTGATGAACTGTACGACAAGGTCCGGCAGCAGGACTCCTCGGTTGGCTATTCGACGGTCTGGCGCAACCTCAAGCTGATCTGCAAGGTTGGGCTGGCCGAAGAGGTCAATCTCGGCGACGGGGTTACCCGCTATGACCGGGCGACCGAAACGCCGCATGGGCATTTCTACTGCGTTGACTGCAAGAAGCTCACCGAATTCGATATGGACAACATTGTTGGCCAACTCGCCATTATCTCCCGCGACAATGATTTCGTCCCCTCCGGATTCAAGATCGAGATCCAGGGACGCTGCCGGGCATGCCGCGAGAAAGAGGCAACACCGAAGAAGACAACTGATGCACAAGCGGAGGCTCAGAAGCCATGACGTATCTCAGCAAGCTTTCTCCGGGACAACGCGCACGCGTTGTCGGTTATTCCGAAGACGGACCGTTGGTTCGACGGCTGACCGAACTGGGCCTGATCCCCGGCCGAGAAGTGACGTATCTTCGCAACGCACCCCTGCGCGATCCACTGGAAATCCGGGTGGGCGCGAGCTACCTGTCGCTTCGTCACGCCGATGCATCGCTGGTCGCTGTAGAAATCGAGGACTGAGCCTGATCGGCTCCGCTCGTTGGCGGGGGTGATGCATGACCAATGTCACCAGGAATGTCCAGACCGAGCGCGTGACGGTTGCTATCTGCGGCAATCCCAATTGCGGCAAAACGACTATTTTCAATGCGGTCACCGGTCTGCGTCAGCATGTCGGCAATTATCCTGGTGTGACGGTCGAGAAGGTCTCTGGAGACTTTCGCGTATCCGGCAACGGCAGTAAGCTCTTCAATCTCGTTGACATTCCCGGCAGCTACTCGCTGTCGGCTTTTTCTCCCGATGAATATATCGCCGCCCGGGCGTTGTTCGGCTCCATCGATGGTGAGCCGACTCCCGATGTGATCATCTGCGTGATCGATGCCACCCAGCTCGAGCGCGGTCTGTACCTGCTGTTTCAGGTCATGCAGATCGGCAAGCCGGTGGTGGTGGCGCTCAATATGATCGATCTGGCCCGGCGGAAAGGGCTGCACATCGATACCGACCGGTTGTCCGAACATCTCGGCAATGTACCGGTGGTGCCCGTAGTCGGCAGCAAACGTCAGGGTATCGATGAGCTCAAGCAGGCAGTGGCCAAAGCCGCCGAGGAACCGCATTTCATCCGGGCCCGCTTCTACGATCACGAAATTGAGCAGGCGATCGATCATCTGGTGCAGGCGGCCGACAACGGCCACCGTACTCGCGCCGAATATCTGCGCGTGCTGTTTGATGTCGATGGTCCGGCCGAGCAGGCCTTTATGAAGGACAACGGGGCCCGATTCGAACAGACCCTGCAGGAGAATCGAGACCGGCTGCGGCAGCGATACGGATCGCTTTCGGCCGCGGAAACCTCGCCCCTGACCACCTGCGCCGGTAACATCCACAACGCGGTGGTGTCGACCGGCGAGGTTCGACGGAAATCGGTCTCCGAGAAGATCGACAAGGTTGCCCTGCATCCGGTCTTTGGGCCGTTGCTGCTGGTCCTGATCATGACCTTTATCTTCCAGTCGATCTTCAGCTGGGCCGAGCCGGTGATGAACCTGGTCGATTCGGTTTTCGGTTCACTGGCCGCATCGGTGGAGGGTTCAATGGCCGAGGGGCCGCTGCGGTCGCTGCTGACCGATGGGATTATCGGTGGCGTTGGCTCGGTGATCATCTTCCTGCCCCAGATCATGATCCTCTTTTTGTTTATCGCGATAATCGAGGATTCCGGTTACATGCCGCGAAGCGCCTTCCTGGTCGATCGGCTGTTCGGCTGGTGCGGTCTTTCGGGTAAGTCGTTCATACCGATGCTGTCGTCGTTTGCCTGTGCGATACCGGGGATAATGGCCACCCGCACGATTGAGGATCGCAAACTGCGCCTGATTACCATCCTGGTGGCGCCGTTGATGACCTGCTCGGCCCGTCTGCCGGTGTACGC